>DATHEQ010000241.1:0-53509 GCA_035318505.1 Polyangiaceae bacterium
GAGAGCGTGTTGTCTTCCTCGACCTGGCTCGAGCCGCAGCTCGGACAAGTCGTGAGTTCTTCGGGGTAAGGCAGCCTGCAGCTGGCGCAATGGCTGAGAAAACCGGTCCGATGCGCGGCGAGCTGAACGGAGGGCACTTCGCTGAAAACGAGCTCCTGGGTGCCGATGCGCAGCCGGTCGCCGTCGGAGAGAGCCTGCACCGCGCGGATGAGGCGACCGTTGATGCGAGAACCGTTGCGGCTGCTGAGATCGGTGAGCGTGGCCTTGGAACCTTCGATGCGCACCTTGGCATGATGTCGGGACACGAGCGGATCGACGAGGGTGATCCGGCAGTCGGGCCCCCGACCAATGAGCGTATCGCCTGGGGGAAGATCGAATTCTTGTAGCGAGAACCTGAGGCGGTAGCGGGCCAAGGACTCTCCGTTCGGCGACGTTACCGCTAAGGCTAACCGGCTGCGCACGGCCCGTCAAAACCGCTGATGCACGGAGGACACGTCATTTTCGACCCGGTCGCCGCCGACGAGAACAATGGAATGCCCCGCTTCTGAGGGCCATCGCGACGCGCGGGACGCGAAAGCGCAAAGGTAGTCATGGGTATGCGTAGGGCTCCAGTGACGTCGCGCGCGGCCGGCTTCTCGCCGCCCGCGCTCGTGAAAGAAAGCCTCGCGCGCGCCCTGGTATTCGACGTCGGTCGCTGTGCGCTGGCGTCGAATCAGCCGCAGATGCGCGGCTGCCACGCGGCCGAACATGCCGTTCGTCGGCACGCAACGCGCGCGCGACGAGCGCATTGCAACACGACATCGGGCTCGATTTACGGGCGGTGTGCCAAAAAAAGCGCTTTTTTTAGCCCCAACGAGCATTTTGCTGCACCACTCTGCCGGCGGCTAGATGTAGAGTGCCGCAAAAGACGCTGGCCCCCACCATCATTCGGCCGGCTCACACGAGGAGATCCACGATGGCGAAGCCCAAGAGCAGCGGAAAAAAGAGTCTGAGCAAGAGCGCCCTTCTGCAGGCGGTGACCGAGGCAGTCGGTGACGGTACCTCCCGCAAGCAGGTCAAAGCGATCATCGAATCGCTCACGGACATCGGCCATCGAGAGCTCAAGAAGAACGGCCTGTTCGTGCTGCCCGGTTTTGCGAAGTTCGTGGTCGTGAAGCGCCCGGCGCGTCCGGCGCGCAAAGGGATCAATCCTTTCACGAAGGAGCCCACCACGTTCGCGGCCAAGCCGGCCAGCAAGGCAGTGAAGGCGCGCCCGATCAAGGCAATCAAGGACGCGATCGCCTGAGATTCTAGGGCCCCCGACGAGTGCGCGGCTTCAGCCATCGCCGCGCCTTCGTCTGGGTGGTGTTTCGTTCAGGGTTCGCGGGGTTTTTCGAGGGCGCGCTCGATAGCGGCCATGAGCTGGTCGACGGCACATGGCTTGGGACAGGCCACCGCCCCGATGCGCTGAGCGATTTCTTTGACCGTCGCGTCGCCGGAGACCACGACGATCGGTAACGTTTCACAGCCGGACTCGCGGGCGCGGAGTATTTCGACGATCTCCTCGCCCGTCGCGTCTGGAAGTGTCCAGTCGAGCAACAACACATCCGGTTGCCACTCCCTGGCCATGGCAACGGCTTCAGCGCCGGTCGCCGCGGTGCGCACTTCGAATGCCTCGGCGAGCACGATCTCGAAGACGCTCCGCACGTCTTCATCGTCGTCGGCGAGCAGCACGCGGTGGCGCACGGTGACGATGCGCTCTCCGAGCGTGCCTTGCGGACTGGACCTCTGCGACTCCATGGGGCCTCTTTTGGTACCAGCGCTTTGGCCGGACGGCCAGCGGTCGTTGATCGACGGAGACGCGCGACCTCAGCCAGAACGACCGGGAGACGAGAAAACTCGGTGGGCGCAGCAGGATTTGAACCTGCGACTTCGTCCGTGTGAAGGACGCACTCTACCGCTGAGTTATGCGCCCGAGTTGCCGAGCGTCCTACCTTAGCGACGCCGCGCAGGCAACTAGGCACCCATCGGAGGGGGGCGAACGCCTGCGGAAGGAGCGCGAGCGCGCGCCCGGCAAGATGGCGATTTTCGGCTGAAAATGGCATCATGTCTTCAAACTGACGTGGCTAGGATCGAACTCAACGCGGAAGTCAGGGCCATCGAGTCCTTGATCGACGCCGGTGAGCACAGCGCGGCCTCCAGCCGTCTACAGGCTGCCCACACGAACCTCGGCCGGCGACCTGAGTACCGCTACCTAGTCTGCCTGTACGACTCCACCTTTCACGTACGACCCGACCGCGATCTGCTGCAAGAAATGATTGAGCTGGTCGGCGACCAACCCGACCTCATGGAGGCAGCGGCCCTGCTGGCGCACCTCTATGCACGGCTCGGTGACGACGGGCGCGCCGATCTCTTCGCGCATCTCGCGCTCGAATCGGCCAATCCTTCGGCTCGGGCCCGGGCTGAAAGCGTGCTCAAGGGGCGCGCCACCGACGCCGAGGAGGCGCCGAGCTCTCGCGTGCAGCAGGTCGACCGACCGCCGCCGCCATCGAGCCAGAGAGGGGCCAGCACCCATCCCGCCAGCCCGACGAGCACGGGGCCGCCCACGACCCAGTCGCCGATTTCAATTCCCCCCGCCCGTGCATCGAGCGCGCCGCCGCCCAGCGTGCCCCCCTCCCGCCCCTCCACGAGCGCACTCGCCGCCGACGCCGCACCGTCGTCGAGCTCGCGCCCGCTCAGCAGCCGATTTCCGAGCGCGCCGCCGCCGCAGGACCAGCGCGCAGGGACGGAGGCAAGCGATGCTCCACCGGAGTCCGCTCACGCGGCCACCGCGCTCGGCGCTTGGTTCGAACGCGCGCGACGCGAGGTCGTCCACAAGCGCTCGGCGACCTACGGCGTGCGCGCCGGGCACTCGATCGTCGGCATGCTGCTCGATTGGGGCAAAGCGGTTGCCGAAGGCAACAGCTTCGTGTCGAGCGAAGCCATGCCGCTGAACCGCGACGCACTGGCGAGAGTCGACGACGCCATTCTTTCTCTGCGTCGTCAGCCCGGCAGTCGCAGCGCATCGCGGTCGGATACGTCGCGCGCGATGGCAGCGGCGGGGTTCTTCCTCGCTGTCGTCCTGCACGAGCTCGACGCAACGGTGCTCGAAATCGCGCCCGACGACGGGGGATGCAAAGTGCTGCTCCCCTCTGGAGCAGGGGTTCGCCCCTTGCTCGCCGCGGCTGCTTTCGCCGACGGAACGGGGCCGAGTCTCGTGCATACGTTCGATCGCTTGGCGCAGGCGAGTGAGCTCGCAGCAGGCGCCCCGCCGACCGAGACATCGCTCCGGCGCGCGGCCAGCATTCCTGCAGCACGCCAGTCCTTGCTAACCCCGGTATCGTCGCCGGCGCTCGGCCATCCGCGCGACGAGCTTGCGTTGACGCGCCCCGAGGTCGAAGCGGCCACCACGCGCCAGCTCGATCGGCCGATGCACCCTGCCGACTCGCCCCCTCTCAACATGGCCGCCGTCGCCGGTGCGCTCATGCGCTCGGCGCTCAGCCAAGACATCGCGGCGCGCTCCGGCGCGTCCTTGTCACCGAACCCCGCCAGCATCGAAGCGCTCGATTCTTTCTGCACTGCGACGCGCGGCGAAACGGGCGCGGCCCCGGAGCGCAGCGTCTGGCACACCTCCGACGAAGAGGAGGAAGTCATCCTCACTTGGGGCGCCCTCCTCGGCGAAACGCTCATCGCAGTGTACGGTGGAATCTGGGAGTGCGATCCCAATGCGCCCTCGGATCCGCGCCTCTTTCGCGTTACCTGCGAAGATCGGGTGGCAGCGTGGCCGATGGCGCAAGTCTATTTGCGACTGAAGAACGGCGCGCGCCACAGCTTGGTCGGATTCGTGGCCGAAGTCGGCAAACTGCTCGAATAGCCGGCTGCGGTCGTCACCCTCAGCGTCGCGCTTGGGTTTCCGTGGGCGGTGCTGGCTTCGTCCTCGTCGTCAACCGGTCGTAGATGACGTCGAGGTTTCCCGTCAGCGTGAGAAAGAAGCGGGCATCGGGGCTGTAGAGCGGGTTACGGCGCTGCCCATCGGGACCTAGCTGCGATGTGAGATTGTAGTAGCCGAGGCTGACGGTCATCTCGTCGAATGCGTCGTAATCGAGCGATGCGAGCGCCCACGTTCTCACGCGAAACGAGGCTGGTTCGCCGATCGAGGCCGGCTCGGTGCAGGTCGGTTGAACGGTGCAGATGGGTACGTCCTTCGGCGCGTACGTCCATGAATTGGCGAGCACGTAGGACACGCCGAAACCGAGCCGCGGCAGGAGCTGCACGCCCGTCGTGAAAAGCAGGGTGAGCGAATTGGCCACGTTCATTCCGGGTCGCAGCTGATCGGAGACGATGCTGCGACCTGCAACGTCCTGTCGCAGCTGCTCGATGTCACCGTTCACCGGCGTCGTGGCCCAGTTGAACGGGTGCACGAAGATGGTGGAGATGCCGAGACGCATGCTCGTCAGCGCCGTCGCGCCGGGCCGCGCGAGTGGCAAAGATTGCGTCGCGCTTCCCGTGGCGCCGAGCCCGAAGAGTTGACCGGCGTTGCGTGCAGCTCGGTCGGTCGGAAGCGTGAGCCAAGGTCCGACACTGACCGCCGTCCGATATCCATTCTGCTCGTAAAAAGTGTATGCGTACGAGGCCCACAGCGTCGTCGGACCGATCACCGGCTCGCGTCGGGTGGTGGTGGTGTCGCTATTGGTAAACTCGAGATAGAGGTTCATCCACAGATTCACGCTGAGCGCCTCCTTCTCGTTATCCAAAAGGAAGTAGCGCGGCTTGAACGCGAACCACCACTCGTAGAGGTCGTTGCGACTTTGGTAGTCTTGGCCGAGGCCAAGGGTCTGGGTGGTGACCGATTGGTCGAAGAGGAGCGTCGAGCCGCGCCAAGGCGCGCGTTTCTGCTCGGTCTCCTCCGCCCCCGCAGCGCGACGAGCGTCGCGCGTCGCGGCAGCGCCCGGCGTTGCACCTGGAGCGCTCCCGCGCGCGTCGACGCCTTGGGCAAGGGTCTGTCCCGCCGCGGCTAGCAAGGCCAGGCACAGGGGCGCCGAGAGCGACGGGCGAATCACTGCGGCGAGCGTAGCTGCGCCCTCTCGAACGCGCCGCAAAATCGATATTTCGCCGTCGACGGCGCCGGGCACGGACGCGCGCGCCGATGCGATCTGGCCGCGAGCCCGGCGCTGACTAGTGCTATGCCTTCCGGATGGACGCCGCCCTCACCGGCCTCGAATTGACGGCCCTCTTGGGCCGTGGAACGCGTTTCGACGGCAAGCTCTACTTCACGGGACGACTCCGCATCGACGGAAGCTTTTCCGGTGAAATCCGAAGCGAAGACGTTCTCGTCATTGGCGACGGTGCCGAGGTCACCGCCGAAATCGATGTCGATACGGTGATCGTGCGAGGTGGGATGGTGACGGGAAACGTGCGCGCCCGGACGGCGATCGAGCTCTACGTCCCCGCTCGCATCGTCGGCAACCTGCGATCTCCGTCCATTTTCATCGATAAAGGCGTGAAAATCGAAGGTTCCTGTACGATGGCCCCCGTCGAGGGGGACGTCGCAGAAGGCGACCCCGCGCGCGGTGTGGCGCGGCAAGCGGGCGGGCCCGGCTAAAACCGCGTCGCGTGTGCTCGGGCGCGATCGTCCCGCCGCAGGTGGGCGTCCTTTGCAACACACGCCGGGTGTCGGCGATTTCACAGGTGGGCCTACGGTCCCAGAAACCGCGCAGATAGCGCGCCTGTGGCTCGGGCACGAGAAGTGCTTAAAAGCAAAGTAGGTAAGATCATGCGCTCGTCACCCGACGGGCGCCGTTTTGGATCGTATGATTTGAAAGGTCTCGAACGTCCAATGATGGTGAGGCGACATCAAATGGCTCGACTGGGGCGCGTTATTCTGGCGGTGCTCGCGATGGGGGCTCTCGGAGCCGTGGAAGGCGCGGCGCGGGCCGACGGCACCGCCCAAACGGAGACGGAGCGCCTCGTGCGCAGCCATGCCACGGAACGGTACAACGTCCCCGTGCAAGGCTATTCGATTCGAGCCGGGGGCGGCATGACGGCCGTCAACGCGCCGCTGTCCACCGTGCGGCGTATCGTCACCGACTACGCGCACTACTCGGACTTCATGCCTCGTTTCGAAAAGAGCCGCGTCGTCGGCAAGAGCGGGCCGAATACCGATGTGTACCTGCAGGTGTCGATCCTGCATGGCGCCGCCAACATTTGGGCAGTCACGCGTTTCGGCGCGCCGGTCCCCGAGGGCTCGGGTGAGCGCATCGAGGGAAGGCTGCACGGTCAGGGCAACGTCGACCAAATGCTCGCCATTTGGCATCTCGTCCCCGTCGACGAGAACCGAACCATCGCCAAGCTCGAGCTGCTGATCGTCCCCAAGCTTCCTCTGCCCGGCTCGGTGGTGACGCCCGAGCTCGAATACGCGGCGGACCAGGCGGTGAGCGCGGCGCGTGATCGCTCTGAAGCGGTCAGCCGGGGCGCGGCGGGCGAGCATCGTCAAGACACCGCCGCCAACTGAATCCCGGCATCGCCACCCTCGGCCACCCGTGCTAATCGGTCGGCGTTCGTAGCGACCCAACTCGCCAAGCGAGCGCTGTCTGCGGGCCGTTCGGCGCCGACGAAATGATCGCAAAGCGAGACGGGATTGGCATTCGTGAATCGTGCGGCGGCCAGCGTAGCAACGCGCGCAAGGCTGGCCCCACGAAGCGCGTGAAAGGGTGGGCACCGCTCTCGAGTCTGCTGCTCGGGATGGCTCTTCTCGGGGCGTGCGGACGCGCGTCGAAGCCCACCGCGCCCGGCTGTTGCGAGAAGAGTGGACCGGGGTGGACGGACGATGGCGGCGCGGACAGTGCCCCGCCCGTTGCCGCGGCTTCGGCCAAGCCTCCCGCGCGTTTTCGCACCGAAGAAGGATGTGCGCGCGACTTCAGGACCAGCGGCGAACCGGCGCGCGATCTCGGCGAGCTCGAACGCTTGTGCGCGCAAGGATTGGCGCCGCTACTCGCAGCGACGGAAGGAACGCGAGCGGCTGGCGCCGAGGCCATCGAGGTCCCCTTTCGGATCACGGGCTCGACTGTGTGTTTGCGCGCCGGCGCTCTAGGCATGCTACCGGGGCAAGTCGTCACGCTCGAGAACGCGCAAGGCAAAGTGCTCGCCGCCGCTGCGTCGACCGAAACCATCGCCCTCGTTCCGGTGGACGGCACGGTGTGCGTCCGGGAAGCGGGCGTGTACCGGCTGGTGATCAAGCCGGGGTCGGCCGCGCCGGAGGCTCGGACATTGACTGTCCAGGTCTGGCAGGCTTCCCGCGATTAGACTCGTCTGAGAGAAGGTCTGCCGTGTCCCGCCGCACCGTTCATCTGGTTTCGACCGAGCGTCATGTCGAGCACGCGCTTGCGCAAGGCAAGGTCGCGCGCACGTGGCGCTCCTTCGTTGCCGAGTGGGCGACGAACGCGGGGCTCGATGCCGCCGATCCGGAAATGACGCGCCTTGCCACCGCGGCGGCGCTGGCCGGCATCGAGCACGACGTCAATACGGGTGGGTCTTCGGCCATCGTCGCCACGCTGGACGCCGCGATGGGCGTGCTCTGCGAGAGCGGCGTGGATGCCGCCACGCTGCGGCGCACGGGGCGCCCGCGCGCCGAGCTCTTCGCGCGTCTGCTCGAGGGAACGTCGGAGCGCCTGATCGCCGCGGGAGCTTTCGACCGGCGCAGCGCGGGATTTTTCGCGGCGCAGGCCCTCGAACGCGCGCCGCTCGACTTGCTTCCCGGCGCGGTCGAGATCGAGGGGCTGGTCGATTTTACAGCGGCCGCGCATGCCTGGGTGCAAGCGCTGGCGCGTCGTATCCGGGTGACCGTGCGCATGCCGCGCTGGGCCGGGGCGTCGAGCTCCGTCGCGAGAGCGACCGACGCTTTGCTCTCGCTCCTCGAGGAACGCTGGGAGCACGATTCGCGCGGACCGGATCTCGAGCTCGACGACATTCAATTCCCCGCCAAGCTCGAACTGCTCGAGACGCCGAGCGACGGCGCGGAGGCGCGTGGCATCGCCGGCGCCGTGCGCGACGCACTCCGCGGCGGTATTGCGCCGGCGGACATCGCCATCGTCCTACCTTCGCTCGACGAAGAGTTTCTCGAGCCGCTGCGCGCGACGCTCGACGAGGCCAGCATCCCCTTCTCCGAGCCGCGCGGGCGCCCGCCCATCGCGACGCCGCTCGTGCGCGCGGCGCTGGCGTGGCTCGAAATAACGTCGGGCCCTCTCGTGCGCGACGCGCTGGTCGATCTGCTACGCACCAGCGTCGTCGATCCGGCACCCTTCATCGATGGCGCCACGGCGCGCGAGCGCCGTGAGCGCGCGCTCACACTGTGCCGGCGACTCTCGCGGATGCCGGTCAGCGTCGATCGCGACGGAACCCTGCTCGCGGATCTCCTGGCTGCGGAAACGAACGATAGCGAGCCGTGGCTCTCGAGCAGCCTCGCCAAGATTCTGGCGGCCCGCCGTGATTTGCAGGGCGACGCGCCGCGGCGCGTGCTCGCGGCGCGCCTTGTCGAAGTGTGGCACGCGATGGGGCTCGGACCGGTGCCCATTGGCGCCGTCGCCGATCTCGTCGCCCTCGAAGAAGCGCCCGTCGCCGAGCCCGGTGACCCCCGCGCAACCGAGGACGGCGTGCGTACGCGGCGTTTGGTCCGGGCGCAGATCCGCGAGCAAGGCGCCGGACAAGCAGCGCTTCTCGCGGCCGTCGAGCGCGTGCAAATGGCCGCTGATGCGTTGGGCCTAGGCGACGAACCGGTCTCGATCGAACGCTTGCGGTCCGAAATCGAAGCCGCGCTGGCTGGCGTGGCGCCCGTGGCAATGCACCGGCCGGCCGCGGTGCGTATCGTGCGCGTGGCGGACGTGGCCTTCCTTCCGTTGGCGTTTCTCGTGATTGCGCGGGCGAGCGAAGGGGCTTTCGAATCGGCGCCCACGGTGCACCCGGTGCTCGGGGACGAGCTCTTGAAAGCGCTGCCGCAGAGGCACCGCCCGCCCACGGCATCGCTCGCCCTGGCCGCTCAGCGCACCACACTCCTTTCTGCCATCGCCTTCGCAGAGCGTGTGCTCGTCACCCGATCGGTCACCGACGTCGAGGGGCGTCCTGCCGCCCCCGCCGCCCTGTTCAGCGAGCTCTCTTCGGAGCGAGCCATCGCCGTCGGGCCTTCTTCCGTGCTCGATCCCCGCGCGGCGCCGCTCTCGGCGCGCGCCGCCGAGCTCGTCGCCTTGGGCCAGGGGGGCACGACGTCGGACACCGACCTGGCGCGGCGCGTGGCCATCGAGCAGGCGCGGCTCGAATTTTTTCTCGACCCGCGTTTGGCGGCGGGCGCCGTGACCGGTGCGATTTCTACCGCGGATCCCGCGATGGCAGCGCACCTCGCTCGCGCCATCGGCGGCACCGCCGATCGCCCTATGGCCGCCACGGCGCTCGAACGTGCCGCAGGTTGCCGCTTTGCCGCGTTTGCCCTCGGCGTCCTCGGCGCTCAGACCACGGACGCGACCGGCGAGGAGCTCGAACCGTGGCAGCGGGGCTCGCTCGTCCACCGTGCACTGCTGGTGGCCATGGAAGCCACGCGTGCCCATGCGCACCGCGACAAGACCGATGTCGTTGCGCTCGGCACGGCGGCGGCGCGACGCGCCATGCTGCACGACCGGAACTCGCCGCTTTATCGCGCGGAAGTGGAGCGCGCTCTGCGCGACGTGGAGGCGGTCCTTCTCTGGTCCTTCGACGATGCGTCTGGATTTCGATTCGCTTACGGCGAACGATCCTTCGGCGAAACGAAAACGATCGAGCGCCGGAGCGGAGACGCCGCTCGAACGTCGCGCAACGCCTGGCCCGCTCTACGCATCGGCGACGGGCATGACGCGGTTTACGTGAAAGGGCGCATCGATCGGGTCGACATCACGCGCGACGGCACCCGTGCGCGCGTCATCGACTACAAGACCGGCGCGCTTCCAGCGTGGAAGGACGTGGGCACGCTCGTTTTTCAGCCGCCTCTCTACGCGCTCGCGCTCTGGTTGGAGATGGGGCCTTTGAGCCTGCCCGAGATCCGAGCCCTCTACCTCGACACGTCCAAGCGACCGCCGCGCGTCTTTCCCGCCGACAAGAGCCAAGTTTTTTCTGCGGAAAGCATGACGTCCGCACAGCAGCGCGCCAAGGCCATCGTCCTGCGCATGCGCGCCGGTGACATCGCCCCAAGGCCCGCTGACGCGCTCGTGTGTGGGCGCTGCAGCGTGCGCGACGTGTGTCGGCGGCCCGCGGCGATGCCCATCGAGGATCCCGAGCTCGACGTCGATGGAGGGGCGCCATGACGGCCGACGAGGCTCTCTACGCCTTTCGGACGAACTTGGTCGTGACGGCGAGCGCCGGGACGGGAAAAACATTCCGTCTGGTCTCGCTCTACGCCTTGCTCGCCCTCGGCTTGACGTCGATGGGGCAATCCGATGACGAGCAAGCTGCCCCTCCGGTCCCCCCCTCCCGCATCGCCGCGACGACCTTTTCGCGCGCCGCCGCGGCGGAGATTCGCGAGCGGGTCGAACGTGTTCTCGACGCCGTCGCGCGGGGACGCGACGACATCGCGACACGTCCGTACCTGGCGGTGCTCGCCCGGCGCGCCGAACAGACGCGCTCCCCGCCTCTCGCCGCGCGTACTGTGCGCGAGCGGGCCGTCGCCGCCCTCGGTGAGCTTCCCCACGCGCTCATCGACACACTACATGGGCTCGCGGGGCGCCTCTTGCGCGGCGCGGCGCTCGAGCTCGGATTTTCACCTGGATTCGAGGTGCTCACCGACGAATCGGCGCGCACCTCGACCGACGCCTCCGTCGATGACGTCTTGTCGCGCGCCATCGAGCGCGGCGACCGCGGCGCAATGGCGCTCCTCGATGCCGGCGGGGGACTTTCGATGGTGCGGCGGCGCATCGGCGAGCTGCTCGATCGCGCGGACGAAGAAGGTGTGACGCCCGGCGAGCTCGCCTGCACGGCTTTCGAGCCGGTTGCCCGAGATTGGATGACGCGGCTCGGCGCGTTGGCGGGCGCGCTGGCGGCCGAACGCAGCAAAGTTTTCGCCGAGCCGGCCTCGGTCGTAGCGGTAGCGGTAGCGGCGTGGCTCGCCGACGGCGCGGCGACCACTCCGCGCCGCGCGCTCGAGCACGACCTGGTGAGCGCGCTCGAGCCGCTCTTCACCCGCCGCAGTCCGGCGCGCCCCTCCGACGCCGAACAAGCTTTTCTTTCCTTCCGCGAGTCGGTCCGGGCCGAGACCCACGCCGAGCGCGCCCGGCGCTTCGCCGCGTTCGTCGCGGGCGCGCCCGATCTCACCGCGAGCGCCATCGGCGCACGGGACTTGCTGGCCGAGCTGGCAGAGCGACGCTGGCGCGCTCGGCGGCGCAGCGGCCGGCTTGGGTTTGGCGATCTGCTGCGCGCCGCGCGCGACGCGGCCCGCGACGTTCCTGCCGTGGGCGCGCGGGGCCGAGGCGCGTACGACGTGCTCTTGGTGGACGAGTTCCAAGACACGAGCCGCGTGCAGCGCGATCTCGTCTATCTGCTCCGTGAGCGCGAGGCGTGCGCCGCCGCGCGAGGCCCGGGGCAGCTCCCCGCCCCCACCGATCTCGAGCCAACGGGCCTGCTCGTCGTCGGCGACCGCAAGCAATCGATTTACGGCTTCCGCGGCGCCGACGTCACCGTCTTCACGCAAGTCTGTGCCGATCTCGCCGGCCGCTCGGCGGTCGAAGCGCTCGAGCTTGGCGACGACTATCGATCCTCGTCCGTGCCGATCGCCTCGCTCGTCACCCTCTCGCACAACCGCCGGTCCCATCCCGCCGTGCTCGATTTCGTGAACCGGTTCGCCGCGCTCGATTTCGACGTTCGATCGTCTTACCCCTTCGACATCCGCTACGCGGAAAGCGAGCACCTTCGCCCGGCGCGAGACGGGGCACGCGACGGCGCGGCGGGAGGCGTGGTCATCGTCGAAGACGACAACGATTTGCCCGCCGACGCTCCGGCGCTCGTGCGCGGCGCTACCGGACCCATGCGTGAAGCACTCCTCGCGGCCGGCGTCGTGGATCGCGCCGTGCGCGAGGGCACGTGGGGCGACCTTCGGCCGCGCGACATCGCGATTTTGGCGCGACGCCGTGCCACGCTCCCGCTGCTCGAATTTGCGCTGGAACGAGCCGGCGTTCCGTATTTCGTCGCCGGGCGCGGGCTCTTCGAAACACGCGAGGTGCGCGACGTTTTTGCCCTGCTCCGCCTCGTGCTCGACCCATCCGATCGTCATGCGCTCGCGACGGCCTTGCGCGGTCCCGCCCTCGGGCTCACCGATGCGTCGCTCGCGCTTCTTTCCGAGCCTGCTCGCGGTCTTTCTCTCGGCGCAGCGTGGTTTCGTCGCGAGGGGGGCACCGCGGCGGCGCTGGCAGACGACGAACGCCAGCGCCTCGCGCGGTTTCATGCCCGCTTTACGGCGCTGCGATCGGTCGCGCTGCGTCTCGGGCCGAGTGATGCCATCCGCCACATCGTCGAAACGTTCGATCTCGATCGGGTGGGGGCGGCCCTGCCCCGCCCGGTGCCGCGCATCGGCAACGTCGAGCGCCTCATCGCGCTCGCTGCCCAGCGTGGCGGCGGTTTGCCGTCTTTCGTGCGCTGGCTCGAGCAGCAGATCGCCGATGAGGGCGACGAGCGCGAAGCGGCGGCATCGCTGCCCTCCGACGACGCGGTGACGCTGATGACGATGCACGCCAGCAAGGGGCTCGAATTCCGCGCCGTCATCCTGGTCGACCTTGGCGCCGCGGTGCGCCCGCAGCCGCTCACGCTCGCTCTCACCCCCGCCCGCGCCGCCCTTTCGCCGCGCTTGGTGCTCCGCCATGTGCGCCCGCAAGGGGGCACGCTTTTCACGCCTGAAGCGGCGGAATTTCGCCTCGAAGCGATCGCGCGCGACACCGCCGAGCGGCGCCGTCTCACTTACGTGGCCATGACACGCGCCAAGGAACGCCTTTTCCTGCTCCTGCCCGCACAGGCGCCCAACGGATCGGCCGCTGCCACGCTGCGTTTTTTAGTCGCCAACGGCGGCGCTGATCACGCGACGATCGAAAACGCGGCATCGTACCTCGGTCGGGATCGCGGTCGCTCGGCGCCGGGTGGCGCGCCGGCGCCGCTACCCCATCTTCCCCTCGTGCTCGACCAGGGCGGCCCCTTGCACATTTCGACGACGCCGCTTGCGACATTCGATGCGTGTCAGCGCCGTTATCGGCTCGTGCACGAGCTTGGCCTCGACCCGTCGCCGTTCGGCCTCGCCGCGAGCAGGAGCGAAGAGGATGGGACGGACGTGCGGCGCACTCTCGGGATCGCTGCGCACCGCGTGCTCGAGACATGGCCCATCGAGCGCTGGGGCGAGCCGACCGACCCTGCCGAAATTGCGCAGCGCCTCGCCTCGGAATTTGCCCGCGCCGCGACGCCGAGCGAGGCGACCGACGTGGCGAGCGCGATCGCCGCGTTCTTGAGCAGCCCCTACGCGGGACGCGTGCGTGGCGCGAGTGCTGCCTTTTACCGCGAGGAGCCGTTCGTGCTTTCCATTGCACGCCCCGAGGGAGCACTGCACTTGCGTGGCACGATCGATCTGCTCGTCGCGTTTGCCGATGGCTCGGCGGACATCGTGGACTACAAGAGCTCTTGGCAAGGCGATCCAGGCGCGCCCAGTTTTCAGCTGCGCGCGTACGCGCTCGCCGCCCATCGCCTCTACGGAGTGGCACCCATCCGCGTGGGCGTCGTCGACCTCGGCACGACCGAGCCGACGCCGTCGTTCTCTTCCCTAACGCGCGAGGCGCTCGCGCCGTTCGAGGATCATCTCGCTTCGCTGGGCGGACCGTTCCTCGCCGCGCGCAGCTCGGACCATTTTCCCGGCGTCGAGCGCCCGCGCTGCGAGCAGCTGGGATGCGGTTTTCTCGCCGCATGCCACGGCCGAGTTGTAGAGCGCAGGATCGCCTGATCACGCCCGAGCAGAACGAACCTTGATCCGCGCGCAGTTGCCGCGGCGCAGCTCGCCGCGGCAACTGTCGTCGCTCGAATCAGACGTCGTCGCCGGCGTCGTTGCCGCTGTCGTCACCCGCTTCGCCGCCGGCGTCGTCACCCGCGTCCGGCTCGACATCGGGTTGCGCATCGGGACCCGTGTCCGGCGGCGGCGTCGCGTCGGCATCTGCGCCGGGCGGTGCATCCGGTCCCGTGTCGGGCGGTGGAGGAACGGTATCGGGCGGCGCGTCGGGAGCGCCGGCATCTGCGTCCGCCGGCGGCGTGGTGTCGGCGCCGGGAACGTCGGGCCCGGGACCGTCGGGCGGCGCGTCGGGCGCCCCCTGGTCAACCGAGACATCGGCGTGGTCCGGGTTCTGGTCCGGAGCCACGTCGGGATTCGAAGGAGCGTCGACCATCATGTCGGTCGACGCATCCATCGTCCCGCCGGCAGTACCGCCCTTTCCGGCGGCTCCGCCCGTGCCGCCGGTTCCACCGGTCGCGCCGCCGGTTCCACCTTTGCCGGCCATGCCACCCGAGCCTGCGGCGGCATCGGCGCCACCCGCCCCGTTCGGGATTTCGTCACGATCGACGGCCGCGATGAGCTCGCAGCCTACGACGGAACACCCGAGCCCAAGCACGGCGCTCGCTGCCCAAAACCTCCGCTGCCACTTGGTCGTCATCGTCGATTGACCCATCCTGGTTAGAACCGAACCGTGGCGAAAGCGCCGGCCCGCTGCGGCGTGAGCACCGGCGTAAATTCGAATGCTGTGCGAGGTGCGCGCGCCGAGCCAGTGTCGGTGCTCGAATTGGTGAGCAGCAGAACGGTGCCCGTCAGTCCGAGGGTGAGCGCGGCGGCGAGCGCCATGTCGGCGATGAGCGCGTTCTTCTCGACGGAGTCTGCCTTGTCGGTCGTCTTCTCACCGTTGTCGAAGTCCTTCTTCTCTTGCAATGCCTTGACGCCGAAAATACCTCCCACGATAGCGCCCGCACCGGCGACGCCGAGCACGACGTAGGCCGCCACATTGGAACGCTTCTCGGGCGGCAGCTCCGGCGGCTTGGCCGGCTTCGGCTCGGCGGGCGTCGGGGGCGGCGGCGCGACCTCGGCGATGGGAATGTTCTTCTGTAGGACGGCGTCGATCGTCGGCGGCGTGGCGCTCGCTTCGATCTCGAGCTCTTTCTCGTAAGGATCGAAGCCTGGCGACGTGACGCGCACCTTGTGATGGCCGGCCGGCGCCTTCACTTCCATCGGCGTCGTTCCCATCTGCACCACGCCGTCCACGTACACCGACGCGCCGGGCGGATCCGACGTCACTTTGACGACGACCGGAATCTTCTTTTTGAGGTCGGCGACGCGTGCTTGCGCCTCGGCCACTTTCGGCTCCATCGCTGGGGGCGGGTTCGAGCCGAGGAACGCTTGGTAGGTCGTGAGCGCCTCCGAAGGTTTGTCGAGCTTTTCGAGGCACACCGCCATCTTGAAGAGCGCCTGCGAAGCGGGCACCGCTTCGTTGGCCGCCTTGTAGGCCGTATACGCGCCTTCGAAATCGCCCGCGGCAAACTTGGTCTCACCCTCGGCGTACTTCTTCCGCGCCTCGCCGCGCTTGGGATCGTCTTCCGGCTTGGTGGGCTTCGCGGGCGGTTTCTTCGCGGCGGGCGTCGGCTTGGGCGGGGCGGCCATCGCCGTCCATGGCACCGACCCCACGGCAATGAAGCTGCTCAAGAAGACGGCCAGCACCTGGTGCGTTCGTCGTGCGCGCTGCGCTACTCGCATGATTTCCTCTGACCTCCCCCTTTTGGCGACGGAGGAAGCGACGATGGGTCGACCCACTTCTGCCAGCCACGCAGACTACAGGCCCTTCTACCGTCACGACAAGCTTTTCGATACGCGGAGACCCTCGTCGCGCCAGTGTTACGGAGGGCGCGACGAGGGCGCGATGCGACTTATGGAAGAATCACGCTCAGCACGGTTTTCACGTTGGGCAGGCGCCGGATCTCTTCCAACACCGAGCCTGGCAGCGCCGAATCGAGGCTCCACAGCGATGCGGCGTGCTTCGAGCCCGGGGAAAGGCCGACCTGCAATCTTGCCACGTTGATCTGAGCGTGCCCGAGCACCGTACCCACGGCACCGATCACGCCGGGCCGGTCGTCGTTGAGGAGCACGAGGACCGCACCCACCAGGTGCGCATCGAGCTCGTAATCGCCCCAGCGCACGAGGCGTGCACTGCCGTCGGCGGCGAGTGTTCCCTCGACGCGCGCGACCGTGCCGCCGGTCTCCTCGATACGGACCGAAACGAGCGCGTTGAACCCGCCCGAACGAGGGCTCGTTTTCAGCTCGCGCAGCGCGATGCCGCGGTCTTTCGCCAAGTGCGGCGCCGAAACTTGGTTCACGCTCGCCTCGAGAAAGCGTTCGAGCACGCCCGCCACCGCGGAGGCGGTGATGGCCGACATTCCGAGATCGGCGGGCTCGCCCGTGCACTCCACTTCGATCGTGCGTGGCGTGACCTTCTGCACCTGGGCGAGAAAGCTGCCCAAGCGATGCGCCAGGTTGACGTAGGGGCTCAAACGCGGCGCCACTTCCCGCGACACGGAGGGGACGTTCACGGCGTTGGTGATCGTCCCTGACGTCAAATATTGCACCACTTGTTCGGCGATCTCGACCGCGACGCGCTCCTGCGCTTCTTCCGTGGAAGCGCCGAGGTGCGGCGTGCAGATCACGTCCTCGCGAGCGAGGAGCGGGTTTTGCCCCGGCGGTTCTTCGACGAACACGTCGAGCGCGACGCCGCCGAGCCGACCGCTCTCGAGACCGCGCAAGAGCGCCGCCTCGTCGAAGATCCCGCCGCGCGCGCAGTTCACGAGCAACACGCCCTTCTTCATCTTGGCGATGCTGGCATCGTTGACGAGACCCTTGGTCTCGCTCGTGAGCGGCGTATGGACGGTGATGGCGTCGGCGCGGGCCCAAATGTCGTCGAGCTTCACGAGCTCGACCCCCAGCGCAGTCGCCCTCTCCGGCGTCACCACGGGGTCGAAGGCGATGACGTTCATACGCAGGCCCCGCGCGCGATCGACCACGATGCGCCCGATGTTGCCGAGTCCGATCACGCCGAGCGTCTTGCCGGCGAGCTCGCGCCCTTGAAACTTGTTCTTCTCCCATTTGCCGGCCCGCATCGATGCGGTTGCTTGCGGCGTCCGGCGCGCGAGCGAGAACAAGAGCGCCAGCGCATGCTCGGCGGTGGTGACCGCGTTGCCAGTTGGCGTATTCATGACGACGATGCCGCGGTGCGACGCGGCCGGCACGTCGACATTGTCAACGCCAATGCCGGCGCGCCCAATGACTTTGAGACCCTTGGCAGCGTCGATGACTTTGCTCGTAACTTTGGAGCCCGAGCGAATGACGAGGGCATCGAAGCCCGCGATCGCTTCGGCGAGCTCCGCCTCTTTCAGCCCGGGTTTGTAGACGACGTCGAGCCCGGGGGCGTTCTTCAGAACACCGAGACCGGCCTCGCTCAACGTATCGGAAACGAGAACACGCGCTGCCATGGTTAGCCTTTCGCCTTCTTGTGGAAATCGCTCATGAACGCCGCCATTGTCTGGACGGCCTCGAGCGAGACCGCGTTGTACGTCGACACGCGGATTCCCCCCACACTGCGGTGGCCTTTGATTCCGACCATCTTCGCCTTTTTGGCTTCGCTGACGAATTGCTCTTCCAGCGCCTCGGTCGGCAGCCGAAAGACGACGTTCATCAGCGAGCGGCTCTTCTTTTCGACCGGGCAGCGGTAAAAATCGGGTGCGCCGTCGATGGCGCCGTAGAGAACGCGCCCCTTGTCGCGATTCGCCTTCTCCATCGCCCCCAGCCCGCCCTGGTCCTTGATCCACGAGAGCACGTTGCGAACGAGGTAGACGGAGAACGTCGGCGGCGTGTTGTAGAGAGAGCGGTTATCGGCGTGGGTCTTGTAGCGAAAGATCTTGGGGATGTCCTTGCGACCGCTCTCGACGAGATCTTTTCTGACGATGACGATGACGATACCGCTCGGTCCGGCGTTCTTCTGGGCCCCGGCATAGACCAGCCCGAAGCGATTGACGTCGAATTTCCGCCACAGGAAATCGGACGACATATCGCAGACGAGCGGCACGTTGCCCGTCGCGGGAAAGTCGAACCACTGGGTGCCGAATAGCGTGTTGTTCGACGTCACGTGGACGTAGGCAGCCTGCGGATCGAGCTTCAGCTCCGACGCTTCGGGGATACGCGTGTATTTGCCGCCCTCGGCCGTGGTGGACGCCACGCGCACCTGGCCGACGAGTTTGGCCTCTTCCAGGGCTTTTTCGCTCCAACCGCCGGTGAGGATGTAATCGGCGCTCTTGGCGGGGGGCAGCAGGTTCATCGGCACCATCGCAAACTGCTGGCTCGCTCCCCCTTGCAAAAAGAGGACGTGGTACTGGTCGGACACCGAAAGAAGCTCACGAACCAGCGCCTCGGCCTCGTCGTGCACGGCCTCGTACTCTTTGCCACGATGGCTGTGCTCGATGATGGACATCCCCGAGCCATTGAAGTCGATGAGCTCGTCGCGCGCGCGTTCGAGCGCGGCCAGCGGAAGGGCGGCGGGTCCGGCGTTGAAGTTATAGACGCGAGCCATGTCTCTTTTTGCCTTTCGAAAGGTGCGGTATCAGACGCTCCGCTGCGGGTCGAGGGTGTGGATGGTGAGACCGGTCAGCACTTTAGGATAAAAGTACGTGGACTTTTGCGGCATCACCTCACCCGCTTCTGCAATCTCGCGGACCTGGGCGACGGGCGTCGGGTTCATCAATAGGAGCACCTGCCCTTCTCCGCGTTCGAGCAAGGCGACGCCTTGCTTGGGATCTTGCAGGTAGACGAGGTTCGTCTTCTTCTCCTGTGCAGCGACGGAGATACCGAGAAGATGCTCGAGGATGCCGCTGTGCAAGATGGCGGCATCGGTGGAGCGAACGGCTTTGGGGCGTTGACCGAGCGTCGGATGGCTGGCGAGATCGGTACCCTTCTTCAAGGTGAAGAGCGCCATGCGCAGCGCGCTCTCTCGCGGCGGAGCGACGGCGATGAACGAAGTCGCCTGGCGACCCGCTTCGATAAGCCTGCGCCCGGCGTGCTCGAGATCGCCCGTGATCGGTGTGACCTCGAACAAATTCCCGGCGTGGCGCAGAAAGTCGACCCAATCGAAGGACGCCAGTGAATGCACGAGCCGGTGGGTCGCGAAGACCATGAGATCGGGGTCGTCCCCATTGCATAGAAAGGACATGAAATAGCGATGCTCTGCCCGCGGACCATAAGGCTTTTCGGCGCGCGCCGTTGCATCGACCTCCCGCGAATAGTGCAAAGCGGTCTCGTAGCGATGGTGACCGTCCGCGATGAGCAGGGAGCTCTTGGCGATGTGCTCGGTGACGGTCCGAATGGCTTCGGCCCCGGCCACTTTCGAGAGACGGTGCTCGACCCCGTCCGCCGTCACGAACGTGGCGAGCTTGGTTCCGGTCTCGAGGAGCGCGTCGAGCGCCCGGTCTGGGTCGCGGTACAGCATGAACCCGGGCGACAGGTTGGTGCGCGTCGCGCGAAATAGCTTGAGGCGGTCTTCCTTGGGCCCCGACAACGTACGTTCGTGAGGCAGTACGACGCGGTCGGAGAACGGCACCAAGCGCACCAGCGCGAGGAACCCGCGCCGCGTGCGCTGCGCCCCACCGCCCGGCGGGGTAAACGTCTGCTGATAACGATAGAAAGAAGGCGTCTCGTCGCGCACGAGCACCTTGTCGTTGCGCCAGCCGCCGAGAAGCGTCGCGGCATGGCCGTACTTCGTGTCCCCCTCCCCTTCCGGCAGGATGAGCCGCACCACGTTGTGCGGTGAGCGCGCCATGAGGTCCGCGCGTTCGGCGGGGGAAATGACGTCGTAAGGAGGCGCTACCAGCGCCGCCAGGTCGGACGCGCTGTAGCGAAGCGGGCGAAGCGGTGCGATGTCGGCCATGCGCTACTCCGTCAGGTTCTCGCTGCCAGATCGAACATCGAGGTGGCGATGGAACCACTCGACGTCATCAACCAGGCAGAATGGGTTATCGGCGAAGCCGGTGAGGCGAAACGAACGCGGTCGTAGCATGCGGGATCTCTCGGGCCCTACCTTTTAGCCGAAAGAGGCGCGCGGGACGACGCCCGCGAGCTCGCTTTCGCGAATTTGCCCCTGACGAAGCACCTTCACCTGCCCACCCTCGATACCCACCACGGTCGACGGGGCTCCCCCCGGCGCGCGCCCAGAAACGACGCAGAGCTCGCTCCGCGCGACCGCGTCGGCAAATGCCGCCTCGACGTCGGCTGCTTGCTGCGGCGCGGGCCGTCCCGCCAGGTTGGCGCTCGTCGCGGTGAGCGGCGCCCCGAAAGCCGCAGCCAGCCGGCTCGCATCGGACGCGCCCGGCCATCGCACGGCGACAGTGCCTTCCGTCTGCAGGCGTGCGTCGATGCCCGTCCGCGCCGGCAGCGCGATGGTGAGAGGGCCAGGCCAGAACTGGTCGGCCAAGCGCGCCGCCAGCGGCGGAATCTGGGTGACGAGCGACGCCCACGCTTCACGGCCCGGGAGCAAAAGCGCGACGCCTTTGCTCGCCTCGCGACCTTTCAAGGAAAAGACGCGATCGATCGCCGTCGTCTGGCGCGCGTCGGCGAGAAACCCGAAGTACGTCTCCGTCGCGACGGCTACCACGCCGCCTTCGGAAAGCACGCGTCGCGCGAACTGGAGCTCGTCGTCGGTCATGCTGTTGGCCCTCGCTCGAGGCGAAGGTGCGCCCCGCTGCCCGAGGCTCGCATCGGTTTCGCGGCGCTGCACGCGAACCGGGCGCGTTGGAGCTCAACCCGCGGCAAGCTTGGCTTTCACTCTGCCGTCCGCTTCCGCCACCTTGGCCGCTTCGCGCTGGCGGTGCGCTTCGAGGCGCGCCGTCAGCGCGGCGTCCCCCGCCGACAGGATCGCCGCCGCGAAAAATCCGGCGTTTTTGCCGCCGCCGATGCCGACCGATGCAATAGGGACCCCGCCCGGCATTTGCACCGACGAGAGCAGCGCGTCCATGCCGCCCAACGTGCCCCACGCAACGGGGAGCGCCACGACGGGTAGGGTCGTGTTGGCCGCAAAGACGCCGGCGAGATGCGCGGCTCCGCCCGCTGCCGCGATCACGACGCCGAACCCTCGACCGCGCGCCCCGCGCGCTATCTCGAGCACGCGATCGGGAGAGCGGTGTGCCGACGCGACTGTCACCTCCACCGGTATCTGGAGCTCTTTCAGCACCGTGGCGGCGGGTAACACGTGATCCAGATCCGAATCCGATCCCATGACAATTAAAACTTTGAGTGCCATCTCTTTCCTCGAGCCATTTCTTACGTCTGCGATACGGGCGAATTGACATCTCGGACGGCGATGTCGCGCCGAACTTGCATCCCACGAAACTGGATCGCGCGCACGCCTTCATAAGCGGCGTCACGAGCGACGGCGAGGCTCGGCCCCGTGCCCGTCACGACGAGCACCCGCCCCCCGGCAGTGACGACCTTGTCTCCTTCCCGGCGCGTGCCGGCATGGAGCACGTTGACGTGAGGAACCCGCGCTGCCGCGGCGAGACCCTCGATGACGTCGCCGCCGCGCGGTGGGCCCGGGTACCCTTCCGCGGCGAGCACGACCGCAACGGCGTGACGCGACGTGCGAGAGAGCACGGTTTCGTCGAGGCGAAGCGCCGCCGCACCGGCCAGCGCTTCGCCGAAATCGCCATCGAGGAGATCCATCAAGACCGCAGTCTCGGGGTCGCCGAAGCGAACGTTGTATTCGAGGACCGTGATACCCCCGTCATCTGCGATCATGAGCCCGGCGAAGAGCGCCCCCGTGAACGGGATTCCGAGCTTCACCATCCCGCGAAGGACCGGTTCGATGACGCCCTGCGCGATGCGACTTTCGAGCTCGGGCGTGACGACCGCCGTGGGACCGTAGGCGCCCATGCCGCCGGTGTTGGGGCCGCGGTCACCCTCGCCGATGCGCTTGTGATCCTGGACGGCAGGAAGAAGGAAATAGCGCGTGCCGTCGCAAATGGCATGAACGCTCGCCTCGGCGCCCGTCACGCGCTCCTCGACCACGATTTTCCTGCCGGCATCGCCGAATGCGGCGCCGGACAGCATCGATCGCGCGGCCGTTTCCGCTTCGTCGACGCTCGACGCCACGACGACGCCTTTGCCGGCGCAGAGCCCATCGGCTTTGACGACGAGGGGCTTGTGATGATGACGAATGAAACGCGCTGCCTTCTCCGCGTCATCGAACACTTCGAACGGCGCGGTCGGGATCCCTTGTTGGGACGTGAAGCGTTTCATGAACGCCTTCGAGCCTTCGAGCCGCGCGGCGGCTTCGCTCGGTCCGAAGGTGGGTATGCCCCGCTGTCGTAGTCCGTCAGCCACCCCCGCCACGAGCGGTGCCTCCGGGCCGATGACGACGAGATCGACCCGTTCGCGCTCGCAGACGGCGGCGAGGCTGGCGACGTTCACTGCATCCGGCGCGAGCGGGACATTCTGCCCGATCTCCTCGGTACCGGCGTTGCCCGGGGCGACCAACACGCGTGCGACCGACGGCGAGCGCGCCAGCCGCTTGGCGAGCGCGTGTTCGCGGCCGCCACTGCCGACGACCAGCACGGTGCGACCGGATCGGGTGCTCATGTCGAGCACGCCCGTAGCACGGTTCGCCTCGCCTGGGGAGCCGTGGCGAGGTGTGCGCCGCGCCTCCGGTATTTCGGGACTGTTTCCGGGCCGCCGATCGAGGCGATCGAGATCGTCGGCCCCCAAAACCAACCTTGGTGGCCGCGCCGTTGTCCGGTAGACTTGCGCTACGTGCCCGAAATTCCGCGTCCCCCGCCGACGGTTCGAGTGAAACGGCCTTGGGCTTCGGAGAAGGAGTTCATCGACGCGGACCTGGCCTACCTCGGGCGCACCGCGATTCTGCTGCCGAACGCGCCGGCGCGGGAGCCGGGCGAGCTCATTCGATTCGAGATCGTCCTTTCCACGGGCGCGCCCGTTTTCCGCGGGGAAGGACACGTCGTGGCCCACCACGCGCCCGGCGGCGCCAAGCCTCCCGGGCTCGAGGTGCGGTTCACACGTATCGACGCGCGATCGAAGCTCCTCCTCGACCGCGTGCGCGAGCGGCGGACCGCTCTCGTTCGATCGGGATCCATCCCGCCCCCGGCGCTGGTTTCGCACGCGCCGCCGCCCGGATCGTTGTCGCTGGGGCCGCCGCCGCTCATCTTGTCGCAGCTCCCCGGGCCGAGACCCGACGCGGGATCGCTGCGGATTACGACGGCGCGCTCGGCCGAGACCGAAGCGGCGATCCGCCGCGCCAAAGAGCGCGGCCCCGTCGCGCCGCCGTCGAACCGCGAAGAAATGTTGGCTCGGCTCCGCGAGCGCGCCAAACGACTCACTGCGTCGAGTGGCTGGTCCTTGAAGAAGGGGTAAAAGGCCGAGCCCCAGCGCAAACGCGGCTGCCCGCGGTGCTAGTGTAGCTCCCCTCATGCCCTGGCCGAACAAGAAGCCGCCCCAAGCGCAAGGCAAAAAATCGCTCGGAAAAGGCGTTTTTCGCAAGTGCGATGGGTGCGGCGAAACGCATCCCGCGCAAGTTTTCAATGACCTGTTCGAGGTGTGCCCCTCGTGCGATTTCCACCACCGGCTCGGCGTGGACGGCTGGCGACGGCTCTTGCTCGACGACGGCAAGCTCGAACCTTGGGACGATCAGCTTCGGCCGGCCGATCCGCTCGGCTTCTCGGACGGCAAAGGCTACGAGGATCGCATCGCGGCAGCACAGAAGGCGACGCGGGCCGTCGAAGCCGTGGAGACCGGTCGCGGCAAGCTCGGCGGACACGCCATCGCCTACGGCGCCTACAATTTCGCGTTCATGGGCGGGAGCATGGGCTCGGTGGTGGGCGAGAAGATCACCCGGCTTTTCGAGCGGGCGGTGACGGGCAAGCTTCCCGTCGTGCTTTTGCAGGCATCGGGGGGCGCCCGCATGCAGGAGGGGATCCTCTCGCTCATGCAGATGGCGAAGATGGTCGCCGCGCTGGAACGGGTGCGTGCCGCGAGGCTCCCCTTCATCAGCGTGCTTCGCGACCCGACGACGGGCGGCGTCGCGGCAAGCTGTGCCCTGCTCGGTGACATCAATGTCGCCGAGCCCGGCGCGCTCATTGGATTCGCGGGACCGCGCGTCATCGCTTCCACCATTGGCGAGAAGCTTCCCCCAGGCTTTCAGCGCTCGGAGTTTCTTCTCTCCCACGGCATGATCGATCTCATCGTTCCCCGCGGGGAGATGAAACCGACGCTTTCGACTTTGATCATGCACCTTTGCGCCGGTAAAGCGGCGAGCACCAACGGCCACGCCAAGCACCGGGAACGCCGGCCAACGCTGTGACTTCGTCGAAGCGCGCCGTGCTCGAGCGCCTCTATGCGCTTGCTCCCCGCGGTGCGCTTCTCGGGCTCGAACGGGTGCACGTCGCATGTGCGGCCCTGGGGCATCCCGAGCGACGCTTCGCCAGCGTGCACATCGCGGGCACCAACGGCAAAGGGAGCGTCGCGGCGATGGTCGACGCCATGGCTCGCGCCGCGGGGCTACGCGTCGGGCTCTACACCTCCCCCCAGCTCGTTCGCTTCGCCGAGCGCATCCAGGTCGGCGGTGAGCCGGTGTCCGACGATCAGTTGGTCGCTTCGCTCGAAGGCGTGCTCGACCGATTTCCCGAGCTGACCTTCTTCGAAACCGCCACCGTCGCGGCCTTCGTTCTCTTCGCGGACACGAAGGTCGAGCTCGCCGTCGTCGAAGTGGGTCTCGGGGGGCGGCTCGATGCCACCAACGTGCTCGAAGCGCCGCGCGCGACGGCGATCACGCGCATCGCGCTCGACCATACCGATCGCCTGGGCAGCGATCTTGCCTCGATCGCGCGCGAGAAAGCCGGCATCCTGAAACCCAGCGTGCCCGCGGTGCTCGGGCCACTCGACGCGATCTCCATGACGGAGGTGCGCGCTGTCGCCGAGCGCGTCAACGCCCCCCTTCGGCTCACGGCTGGGGACGACGAGCTAGCGTCATTCGTCGCCCGTCATCCGCCTGGCCTCGCCGGGGCTCACCAAATCGAGAATGCCCAAGTCGCGGTGGCCCTCGCCCAAGAATTGGCGTTGCCGATCGCCGCTATGGCGCGAGGACTCGGCGAGGCACGTTGGCCCGGCAGGATGGAAACCTTGGCCACCGCGGAAGGTCCGGTCCTGCTCGATGCCGCGCACAATCCAGACGGCGCGCGCGCGCTCGCGTTCGCGCTCGCAACCGAGGCCCGCGATCCCGCCCAGGTGGCGCTCGTCTTCGGAGCCATGGCCGATAAAGACGCTTTCACCATGCTGACCACTTTGGCGCCTCACGCCCTTCATCGGTTCTATGTGTCGCCCGAAGGGCGCCGCGCGATCGACCCCGCCGAGCTGCGCGCGAGCCACTCGGGCGTAGTTGCCGCGGACGTGCCCGACGCGCTTGCCCGCGCCCGCGCGACTGTTGGACCGGAGGGTTTGATTCTGGTCACCGGTTCGATCTTCTTGGTGGGAGCGGTGCGCGCACATCTCCTCGGACTTCCGCGGGATCCGGCCGTCGCCCTGTGATCGGTCGGCGCGGTTGGCTCGCGGCTCGGTCCCGACTATGCTGCGGCCATGCCCTCGTTCGATATCGTTTCGAAGCCGAGCTGGCCCGAGATCGACAATGCGCTGAACCAGGCGCAGAAGGAAATCGCGCAGCGTTTCGATTTCAAGGACACCGGGACCGAGCTCGAAAAGAACAGCGAAGGAATCAACATCTCCGCCTCGACTGACGATCGAGCGCGCGCCGGGCTCAGCGTCCTTCAGGACAAGCTCATCAAGCGCAAGGTGGCGCTCCGCTTTCTCGACGTTGGCAAAATCGAGAAGGGGCCCCAAGGATCGAGCAAAATGCTCGTTAAAATCAAAGAGGGGATCGCCGTCGAAGAGGGGCGCGAAATTACCAAGTTCATCAAGGATCAGAAGCTCAAGGTGCAAGCTGGCATTCACGAATCGCAGGTACGCGTGACCGGCAAGAACCGAGACGATCTGCAAGCATGTATTCAGGCGCTCCGCGCCCAAGATTTCGGCATCGAACTGCAGTTCATCAATTTTCGTGAATAGCCATACGGGCTCTGATTTTCGCCGCCATAAGCGACATCGGGCCACGCTCTCCCACCTCACGTCTGCCGATGGGGCAAGACGGCCAGCGATGACATGACCAAAAGTCGCAAGAAGGCAGCACCGATCACGGCTCCCCCTCCCGCTCGCAAGTTCTTCGGGACCGACGGGATCCGCGGCGTCGCCAACGAGCCCCCGATGACGCCGGAAGTGGCGCTCCGGCTGGGGCGCGCCATCGCCTTCGTCGCGCGGCGCGACCTGCGCCGGCCGGTGCGGATCGTGATCGGCAAAGACACGCGGCTTTCGGGGTACATGCTCGAAACCGCGCTCGCCGCCGGCATCTGCGCCATGGGTGGTCGGGTCATGCTCTCCGGCCCCATTCCCACCCCCGCCGTGGCGTACTTGACGACCAGCATGCGCGCCGACGCCGGCGTCGTCATCAGCGCGAGTCACAACCCTTTCGGCGACAACGGCATCAAGATCTTCGGCCCCGACGGCTTCAAGTTGGTCGACGAAAAAGAGCTCGAAATCGAGACCCTTTTGGAAGACGACCGCCTGAATCACGCCAATCCGACCGGCAACGCCATTGGCAAAGCGGTGCGCCTCGACGATGCCGGCGGGCGCTATGTCGTCTACTGCAAGAGCACGTTTCCCTCGAGCCGCACGCTCGACGGCGTCGGCGTCGTCGTCGATGCTGGACATGGCGCTGCGTACCGCGTCGCGCCGGCGGTGTTCGCCGAGCTGGGGGCGGACGTACATGCCATCGGATGTCGTCCCAACGGGCGCAACATCAACCGCGACGCCGGCGCGTTGCACCCGAAGCACGTCGTCACCGAGGTCAAGGCGCGCGGCGCGTCGATCGGCATTGCCCTCGACGGTGACGCCGATCGGGTCGTGGTCGTCGACGAGACGGGCGACACGGTGGACGGCGACGTCCTCATGGCGCTCTGCGCGACGCGCATGATGCGCGCCGGTCGCCTCGCCAAAAAAACACTGGTCAGCACCGTGATGAGCAATCTCGGGCTCGAGCGCGCCATGGAGCGCGCCGGCGGCAAGCTCATTCGCACGGCCGTCGGCGATCGCTACGTCGTCGAAGCCATGCGGGCCGGCGGCTACAACTTCGGCGGCGAGCAATCGGGGCATCTCGTTTTCCTCGAGCACGCATCGACCGGTGACGGCATCGTCGCCGCCCTGCAGGTTCTCGAAATGATGATCGCCGAGCAACGGCCGCTCTCCGAGCTCGCCCGGGAGATCATGGTGAAGGTGCCCCAAGTGCTGGAGAACGTGACGTTGCCCGAGCGCCGGCCCCTCGACAAAATGCCCGGCTTGTCGGCGCTGTCCGCCAAAATCGAGCGGGCGCTCGGCCAAAAAGGGCGCTTGCTCGTGCGCTGGAGCGGGACCGAGCCGAAGCTTCGCGTGATGGTGGAAGGCGAAGACTCGGCCCGTATCGCCGCCTATGCCAAGGAGCTCGTCGCCGCGGCCGAGAAAGACGTCGCTTCCGGCACGAGCAACGGCCTGGCCCGCGCTCGCAAGAGCGAGCCCACGGCGCGCCCCGCTACTTCACGACGACGGTTCGCAGGCTCAGCGTAACGAGATCGCTGCTCTCGGGGACGAGTCCCCACACGCTCACCTCGTACACACCGGGCTTGCCGCGGTCGTCGAGGGGTACGTCGACCGAGAAGCGATTGCCGTCGACGCGAACCTCGATCGGCGTGACGAACCCCTTCGGCAGGTAGGTCGCGTAAGGCGCGGGCAGCTGGTAGCTCCCGGTGCCGTTCAGATTGGCCGCCTGCCGCGGCTTGAGAAGATCGATGCGCGCCACGGCAACCGCGCCGAAGCTCGCCGGTGACGTGACTTCGCCAGCGACGTGCACCTTCGTTCCGACGCTGAGCGACGCGGCAAGAGGCTCGTATTTACCGTAGTGATCGACGAACTCTTGCGCCGCGCAAGGGACGGTGATCCCGACGGGCTGTGCGAGACCGATGCCGACCCGGTTGTGCCACGGGTTCAAGATGTTCTTGCGATGGCCGTCGTGCGGCGGTTTCTCGTCGATGAAAGCGCTCTCGATTCGTTCGAGCTCCGTCGCCAAAAAGAGCGCCCCCTTGTCGAGCTTTCGTTCGGCATTGTCGAAAAAGCACGCCGCGTTCTCGAACGCGATGTCCGTACCCCCCGCCGCCGAATAGCGCGTTTCAGGGACTGAGCCGTCGGTGCCGTAGTGCGCCGTGAAACCGTGGCCCCCCATGTCGTCGGCGTGCTCCTGCGCCGCCTTCTGCGCCGTCGTATCCGAGACGACAGGCTCGAGCCCTTCACGCTCGCGGTCACGGTTGACGAGCCGGATGAAGTATTTGCGCGCCTCTGCGAGCGGCATGGGCTTGCTCGGACGCACGATCGGCGCCGGCTCGTGCTTCTCGTGAATGCGCGGCGGATGCTTGGCCGCTGCTCCGCGAAGCTCGCGCGGCGGCGGCGCGGGGGCTCGCTTTGGCCCGCACCCGGCAAGGGCGCAGGCCAAGACCACCCGTGCGAACCTCTGAAGAGCCTGCATCCACGATCAGCCTATCGCAAAGCGTACGTACTCGCCGGAGCTCTGCGTCATTGGGACGGTCACCGGATTCACAGGGAGGCGGGGAGGCGGGGAGATTTTGTCTATTCCAATGATCGACAGTGCGCGCCGCGAACACGGCGCGACGCGCCATCACCTTGAGCAGCGCGACGCGACCATCCAAAAATCCTCCTCCCCGCCTCCCCGCCTCCCTGTGAATTCTTCCGGATCGGCGGCGCGCGCCGGCTCGCGCCGTCGTAGCGGTGCTACGCTCCGGCGCACGCATGCAGCTCGATTTGGAGATACCGGCTCTCGTCGGCCAAATGATCGTCGGAGGATTCACGGGCACGACGTTGCCCCCCAGTTTCGCCGGCGAGCTTGCCGCGAAAAGGCGAGGCGGCTGCATTCTTTTCAAGCGCAATTTACCGACGCTGCCCGAAACAGCCGACCTCTGCGCCTCGATCCTCGAAGCCGCGCCGCGTGATTTGCCTCCCTTCATTGGAATCGACCAAGAAGGCGGCCGCGTCGTGCGCCTGCCCGCGCCGGCCCTCACGTTGCCGCCCATGCGCGAGCTCGCATCTTTCGACGATCTCGATCTCGTCATGAACGCCGCCAAGGCGGTCGGCCTCGAGCTCGGCGCTCTCGGATTCAACCTCGATTTCGCGCCGGTCCTCGACGTCAATACGCAAGCCGTCAATCCCGTGATCGGCGATCGCGCGTTCGGCTCGGATACGCGCACCGTCATGCGATTCGGGGTCGCCTTCGTGCGCGGGCTGCAGGCCGCCAACGTGCTTGCGTGCGGCAAACACTTTCCCGGTCACGGCGACACGCAAGTGGACAGCCATCACGAGCTGCCCGTCATCGATCACGCGCGCGCTCGCCTCGATCAAGTCGAGCTCCCCCCGTTTCGCGCCGCGATCGGAGCGGGGGTGGCCGCGCTCATGTCGGCGCACGTCGTCTACTCGCGGATCGACGAAGGCGTGCCCGCCACGCTGTCGCGCTCCATTTGCGCCAGCCTGCTCCGCGCCGAGCTCGGTTTCGAAGGCGTGCTCTTCACGGACGATCTCGAGATGAAGGCCATCACCTCGCGCTACGCCATCGAGGACGCCGCGCTCGAGGCGGTATGGGCGGGATGCGACGCCCTCCTCATCTGCAGCGACGAGGCGGCGCAGGCGCGCGTCCACGAAGCTTTGACGCGCGCCGCAGAGAAGGACGTCAAGTTCCGCGAAAGGTGCCGCGAAGCGGTAACGCGGGTTCTCCGATTGCGCCGCTTGTGCCCGCCGCGACCGATCACGTCGCGCGACGGCCTCTCGGCCATCGTCGGCGGGCCCGCCAGCCAAGAAATCCTGAGCCGCATCGCCCAAAAACGGAATCGCCTCCAGGGATGAAGACGTTCGTGCTTATGGCCGGACGGGTCGTTACCGTCGATCCAATCCGGTCGACCGAGCAAAACCGACTCGGCGCGCTCGACGACGCCGGTGTCTTGGTCGAGGGTGGCGTTATTCAGCTCGTCGCCCCGCGCGCGGAAATTCTGGCGCGAGCCGCCGGCGCGCCTGTACTCCTCGACGAACCTCGTGCCGTGCTGACCCCCGGTCTCTGCGATGCGCACACGCACGCGGCCTTCGCCGGATCGCGTCACGGCGAATATGCGGCGCGGCTGGGGGGCGCGTCTTACGAAGACATTGCCCGCGCGGGCGGCGGCATCTTATCGACCCGAGCCGCGGTGCAAGCGGCGGCGCCCATCGAGCTTGCGCGCCTTTTGGTGGACCGACTGACGCGCATGGCGCAGCTTGGCGTCACGACCGTCGAGGTGAAGAGCGGCTACGGCCTCGACGCGGAGAATGAACAAAAGCAGCTCGAGGCCATCGCCGAAGCGGCGCGCCGCGACGATCTTCCGCGTGTCGTCGGTACCTACCTCGCGCTTCACGCCATTCCCAAGGAAGAGGCGGCGCGCCGCGACGCTTACGTCGATGCGGCCATCGCACAGGTGGGGGCGTTCGCCGCCCGCGGGCTCATGCGTTTCGTGGACGCGTACGTCGACGCCAACGCATTCACGGCAGCGGAAGCCGAACGGCTCGGCAATGCCGCCCGATCCGCTGGGCTCGGCATTCGGCTGCACGTCGGCCAATTCGCCGACATCGGTGGCGCCGCGCTCGCCGCGCGCCTCGGCGCGGCCAGCGCCGACCACCTCGAGAACGTGGGCGCACGCGATGTCGAAGCGCTCGCCCGCGCCGGCACGCGCGCCGTGCTTCTCCCGGTCGCGAGCTTCACGCTCGCGCAGGCGCCGCCCCCTGTCGATCTGCTACGCAGCGCGGGCGTCCCGCTTGTCGTCGCGAGTGACGCAAACCCGGGCACGGCTCCTACGGAGAGCCTCCCCCTCGCGCTCGCCCTCGCTGTACGCCTCTACGGTCTGCGCCCCGACGAAGCTATTGCCGGCGCGACGCGCGAAGCGGCGCACTCGCTCGGGCTTGGAGATCGGGTCGGCGTCGTGAAGAAAGGTTTTGCAGCCGATCTCGTGCTCTGGGATCTGCCCCACGAGCACGCCATCATCCAACCTTGGGGCACACCCAAGACGAAGCTCGTCATGCGCCAGGGGCGCGTGCTCGTTCCCTCGGGCGCCCCCTCGGTTTGATTCCGAGGGGGCACACTGAGGAAGTTGGCTTCAGCGAATGAGCGTCAGCCGGCTTTACCGGACGCGCTGCCGGACGCGCTGGCACTCGCCTTCACGTCGACCGACACGTTGACGTTCGCTTTGATACTCGCAGCAGCGTCCATCGCTCCCTTGAAGGGATTGGCGACGCATGCGGTGAGCGCTGCGCCGGTGACGGGGCTTCCGGAGGCGGCTGCTTTGACCGTCCCTTGTGCTCCGTCGATGACGCCTTCGACGCTACCGGTAATCGAGGCCACGCGGTCTTTCATACCGATCGCAATCTTGAGAATCGCCGGCAGGTTCTTCTCGATGGCACCCTTGTACTTCGTGGCGACGCTGGCATCGGCCGCGCCGGTCACGTTGAGGGCAACCTTGGCCGGCGTGCATTCGAGCTTGCCGTTGACCTTGGCGTCGCAGCTCGCCTTGCATTCTGCGCTCACCTTGGGCGGCGTGACTTCACCGGTGCACTTCGGCGCCTTCATTTCGACCGAGCACTTGCCGGTGCACTGACCGTCACACTTGGCCGCGCCTTTCAGCTGGCACGATCCGCCGCACTTGCCCTTGCAATCGCCCTTGCCACCGGCGTCGCAGGAGCCGTCGCATTTGCCGGCGCAGCTGCCTTTGCTGTCCTTGCCGTCACACTTTCCGTTGCAGGTGCCTTCGCACTTGCCCGTGAAATGCGCGTCGCACGAACCTTCGCAGGTGCCATCGCAGGTTGCCGCGGCGGTGAGCTCGCACTTGCCTTCGCACTTTGCGTCGCAAGAGCCGGAGAGCTCGCCCTTCTCGCATTTGACTTCGGCTTTGCCGCCTTGCACGCTCGCGTCGCATTTGCCTGCGCAGTCGGCCATCGCGTCCATCGACGCCGAGCAATGCGGCGGTGTCACCGCCAGATTGGCTTTGGCGTTGGCGCCCATCTTGGCCCGGGCATCGCCCATGGCTTTGATGGCCGCATCGCAAGCAGCTTTGCCGTCGGCAAAGTCGCCGCTCGCGCCCAGATCTTTGGCCAGGTTTCCACATGCCGACTTGAGATCGCCGTCGATCTCCACGGCCAGCCCCTTCAAGTTGATGGCGGCGGCGAGGCCACCCTTCAACTTGCCGGCAGCGCTTGCGTCGAGCTTGAACTCCTTTTGCCAATCGAAGTTGGCAACAGCATCGACATTGGCCATATCGGGACAGTTGCCAGGCGCGCCAGGAACGCCAGGAACGTTGGGAGCACCGGGAACACTCGGCATTTTCCCGCAATCGATGAGCAAAGGCGATGCGAGCGCCGTCAGCAAAACCGGCAAAGAGACAATTCGCCAATAGTTCGAAACCATCGTTAACCCTCCGCCCGCCTTCTCGACGGGTCCGACGTCGTCCACTTCCAGCGCACCACCCTACAGGAATGCGTCAACACAAGGAAGGCTCGTCTCGCGCTACGCCATCGAAATGGCGTTTCATGTGAGCTCGATGTGGCGCGCGCACGTGCCGCCGCAGGTAGCGATCGCACCGCGCCGCGCCCCCCCATGGCGAAAGCGTCTCGCGTCACTTGCCGGACGGTCCAATCGTTTAGGCGCGGCGTTCGATCAGCGGCGCCAGATCAAGCGCAAGTACGCACCGAGAACGCCGGCAATCATGAGCGCCGCCACCACCGAAGCCACATCCGATTTCGCTTGGGTCGACGAATAGTTGAATGCCGCTCGCGCGGCGAGAAGCAACGCCATCACGACCGCGGCCGAAATCAAAACCTTGTGAGCAGTCAGCAGGCGCATAGGTGAGTCAGTGTCGCATGCGCGTCCACCGCCGGCCAAGGGTCCGCGGATGGCCTAACTTTACCAGCCGCCGCTTCCCGGCGCGGGCGTCCCCTTGGCTGGCGCCGACGACGACGTGGGCGGCGCCGAACCCCCGCTCTCCGATTTCTTCTCGGGACAACCGGTCAGCCAAGCCAGGCATCCCATCAACAACCACCACCGTAGAAGCGCGCTCATGGGCCTAAGGTTCGCATGACGCGCGTGAAATGCACAAGTCCGCGAGGCACACGACTTGCTGTAGTCCGGTCCATGACTGACCCGCACGACCCGATGTCCCGAATCGGTCGCGACGTACTCCCGTCCTCTCCTCTCGACGACGACCGAACCGCGTCCATGGCTGACGAGGGGGGCGTCTCCGGCGCCCTCATGGAGATCGACGACAGCGTCGAACGCAAGCGTTTGATCCGCAAACAACGAACGCGCTTTAGCCAGTGGCGCACCCTGAGCGCCGCGTTCGTTCTCGCTTCGGTTGCGGTGTTCGCATGGGGATGGCTGAAGCGCACGGCCTAGCGACAGGAAAATTCCGCTCCGCAGTCTTTCGACAGTGTCTAGCAGCGTCTAGCAACAGTTCATTCACAGTCCGCGCTGTCACGCCGCGCGGGCCGTGCGCACTACACGCCGCGGAAAAGCCGTGCGCACTAAAGGCAATGCCATCATCTCGCGGCTAATGATTGATTGAGCACGCGGAGGCCAGAATCTATGGCTCGGAGTACGCAAGGTACCGCGTCGACACCGTCACGGCTCGACGCCGCCCTTCCCGGCCTCGATTAGAGTTGACTCGACGCTGGAAAAAAGCGATTGCCCATCACTCACGTTGGGAGGATGGCCATGGGGAAGACGATTCGCGGCGCTGCACTGTTGGCAGTCTTGATTTCGGCATGTGGTGGCGAGGCGGAAGTGATCCCGCCGCCGCAAGCTCCTCCACCCCCAGCGCCGGTAGCCGCGCCGCCCCCGGAGCCCACGCCGGCGCCGGCTCCCGAGCCACCCAAGCCGTCGCTCCTCGAGCTCGAGAAGCAATCGGCAAAGAACGGCCTCGCCGCGCTGAACGCCCACGAAGCCGCGAAATTCGCGGAGGGGTTCGCGCCCGATGGCGTTTCGATCACCTATGGGTTTGGCGAGAACAAGGGCCGCGAAGCCATCGCTTCCGACATCCAAAAGTTTTTCGACGGTTTTCCGGATTTCAAGATCGGCGAATCGCACGTCTACGCCAAAGGCGAGACCGTCGTCATTGAATGGGTCATGAACGGCACGCACAAGGGTGAGTTCATGGGAATCAAGCCAACCGGCAAACCGGTGGGCGTCCGCGGTGCGACCATGCTTTGGATGGCCGCGGATGGGCTCATCAAGCAAGAGCATCGCTACATGGACGGGTCGACCCTCATGGCGCAGCTCGGGCAAATCAAAAATCCCGCACGTCCCGTTCCCGCGTTGCCGAGCGGTGATCCGACTTGGCACGTCGCGAAAGGCGTGCCCGACGAAGACAAGCAGTCCGATATCGTCAAGGGCATGTACAGCGCGTTCGAAAAGAAGTCCGAAGCCGACTTCACCGGGCCGATGGCCGACAATGCGACCTGGAGCGACATCACGATGCCCAAGGACGTAACGGGCAAAATCGAGAGCAAGAAGTTCTTCCAGGCGTTCACGAAAGCGTTTCCCGACGGCAAGATCGCTGTCGATGCGATTTTCTCCGTCGACGAGTTCACGCTCGCAGAATCGACCATGAACGGCACGCACAACGGGCCCCTCGGTCCCCTCAAGGCAACGAAAAAGCCCGTCTCCCTGCACGCGCTCGACGTCATGACGCTGAAGGACGGCAAAATTCAGGCGGGCACGGGGTACTCCAACAGCGTCGAGTTGCTCGCACAAACGGGACTGCTCCCCAAGCCCAAAGCCGCCAAGACCGACGTCAAAGCCGACGGGGACAAAAAGCCGGCCGACAAGGGCGCGGGCGACAAAGGCGCGGAGAAGAAGCCGGCCGACAAGGCTGAAAAGACGGACAAGGCGCCCGCCGCCAAAACCGAGAAGCCCGCACCCAAGGGCGACGCACCGAAGACCGACGCGCCCAAGAGCGACAAGAAGTAAGACCCGCGCGGCTGGCGCGCTCCCCGTTTAAGGGAGCGCGCGTGCCCGCCGTTATTCGCTCGCCGTGCGGCGCACGACCGCGGCCGGCGCTGCTGCGTACTCATGGTCCTTGTCGGGGAAGGTGCCGGAGCGGACTTCGTCGATGAACGCTTGCGTCGCACTGACGATAGCGTCGCCCACTTCGGCGAAGTGTTTGACGAAGCGCGGCGCGTGCCCGCGCCACATTCCCACGAGATCGGTGCAGACGAGCACTTGGCCGTCACAGCCGCGGCCCGCGCCGATGCCGATCGTTGGAACACTCACCGCACGCGTCACCCGGGAGGCGACCTCGGCGGGCATGGCTTCGAGGACGATGGCATAGACGCCCGCCTGTTCGAGCGCGACGGCGTCGTCAACGATCCGATCGGCGGCTTCGTCCGTCTTTCCCTGAACTCGGAATCCACCGAACGCATGGACCCGCTGCGGCACGAGCCCGACGTGTCCCATGACGGGAATTCCAATGCTGACCATTTGCGCCACGCGATCGGCGACCTCGATACCACCTTCGATCTTGATGCTCTCGAACGCGCCCTCTTTCATCATCTTGCCGGCGTTCTCGATGGCTTGCGCCGCCGAAACCTGAAAGCTCATGAAGGGCATGTCGCCGACGATATGGGCACGCGCAAGCCCACGCGCGACGGCGCGGCCGTGGTAACAAAGCTCGTCCACCGTCACCGGCAGCGTGTTGGGCAGCCCCTGCACGACCATGCCGAGCGAGTCGCCGACGAGCACGATGTCGACACCAGCCTCGTCGAGCAGGCGGGCCATGGTGAAGTCATACGCCGTCACCATCGCAATCGAAGGGCCGTTGCTCTTGCGATCGCGAATCTCAGGGACGGTGACCTTGCGGAGCTTCTCCCCTTTGGGAAGGTGGGTCGGACCGTACATTTTCCTCCGGGTCGCGGCCGGTGAAGATCCGGTCCACGCCTGCGTTGAAGCTTAGGGGGATTCGCTAGCCGTCGCAACCCAGCAGTTCTCTTCGTGCCGAGGCGTGCAGCGATGCGACGCGTACTCCCTCAACGGGCACGAGAATGTGACGGGGGACGGCCGCGCCGTGCGATACTTTGGTCCGGCGTCCTGCTCACGGAGGCTCCCCTTTTGGCGGCCAAATCAGGCAAACCCGATCGCAAGCGGCCTCTTCGCGTCGATTCCGCAGTGCCGTCGCGTAAGACGTCGCGACCGCCCGGGGTCCCCTCCCGACCGCCGGGAAACGCGGCGCGGCCGTCCTCGTCTTCGGCGCGCCCCCCCGGTCATTCGGGCTCGGCGCCGCGCCCCCATCACGCGCGAGCTCCGCGGCCCGATCTCCCCCCTTCCGAACCCTCGCGCCACCAACCCTCGCAGCCTGAAATCACGCTGCGCCGAGGGCTAGCGGGTCGCGATACCCTGTCGGCAATCGCCGACGAACTTGCGAGCGATCTACCCAAACACCATCGCGCCAAGCTCGATACGCTCAGTTACGAGGATCGGCCGCGGCCCCCGACGCGTCCCGAGCAAGGGTCGTCGCCGGAGGTCATCAGTATTGGAGAAGCCCAGATGGGGCGCGCCACCCTGGCGGCCATCGACGAGGCGTTGGCCGCCGACGCGCGGGCCCTGATGGCCGCCGCCGAGGCCAAGGCGGCCGAAGCTCGCCACGTTGCGTCATCGATGAGCACGGCCACGGCCCCTCGCGCCAAGGTCGCTTCGCTACCGGCCCTCGAACCGGCGCAGATCTTCGAGATCTCGACCTTCATCGTCGAGGGGGACGAGATATTCAGTAAGGCTTCCGAGCGGTCCCGCCGTGATTTCGTGGAGCAGCGCCTGTTGCATCGGCTCCCGGCACTTTCGATGCGGGAGGTCGTTCGGATCGACGTTTCTCGCGGCGCGGCTCCCAACACAATGATTTTGCGGGTCTGGTCGAGGGTAGGACAGCCCCCCGGCTAGGCCTACTTCGGCATGGCCGAAGACGGCACCGGCCATGCCCCGCCAACGAAGCAGAGAATGAAATGTTTTTCTCGCGTAGCCGCGAAATTCGTGACGATTTCTCGCTTGCGCTTCGTCGGAAAGAGAGGACCCTTGGGGGCTGGGCAGGCGGAAAAATGGCGACGACCGACTGGTGGATGAAACGCAGCATGGCTGCGCTCGCGGCGGCGTTCGCGCTCGTCGACTCCACGGGCGCGCGCGCATCGCTCATCAAGCCGAGCGGCTCACCGCCCCTCATCATGCCGAACACCCTGCTCGTCGAGAGCGGCGAGCCGCGCACCGAAAAGGCCGAGAGCGTCGTGTCCGGCGCGACGCGCGCTGCGCTTCATGAAAAGCGCACCCCGCGCACCTGTTCCGCGGCTGCGGTACGGATCCCCGACCGCGGCACCCGCATCGTGACGGCGCGGCACTGTGCCGACCATCGCAACGTCGAGGTGCTGGACGAGGCGCACCATCTGACCCCGGTGCGCCAAGTCGACGCCGCGGGTGAGGTCGACCTTTCCGTCCTCGAGGTGGAAGGCAAAGTCCCTTGGGAAGGATTCGAGATCGCGAGCGCGGCGAGCGTACCCATCGGCGAGCGCCTTTGCGCCTGGCACATGTGGCGCGGTCCTTCCGGAATCCTGCGCGAACGAATCTGCGCCCAGCTCATCCGGCGGCAAGAGCGCGTCGGGGCCGACCCTCTCTTGGTCCTGAACCATCCCTATCCGGCGGGCACGAGCGGAAGCGCGTTGGTCGACCGCGACGGACGGGTGGTCGGGATCGTCGTGGCGTCGACCGGCGTCTCCGGTCTGGCCGAGCCGATCGACGGGGTGCTCAAGCTCCCCCCGCCTCCGACCCTGGCGGCCGCGGACAGCCGCAAGCCGAAGCGACGCTGATCCGCTGGCGCGACCAGCCGGATATGCGACCATAGCCCGCGTCATGAAGGTCACGGTCAATGGGGCCGCGCGCGAGATTCCCACTGGAATGACGGTGCGCGAGCTCGTCACGCATCTCGGTCTCGAGGGTGGTCCCGTCGCCGTTGAAAAAAACCAAGAGGTCGTGCCCCGCGCCGAGCACGCCGCCGCGGTGCTCAGCGAGGGGGACGTCCTCGAGATTGTCCACTTCGTCGGCGGCGGTTAACGGGCTTAGCCCCGCGGCCCCTCGCCCGCGCCAGGTTTCGCTGCCGTCGCCGCGAGCAGCGCGCGGTACGTGCGCGCATTTTCGACGTAGTGCGCCGCGCCCTCGATTCCGAGTCTTTTTTCCTGGGCCGTCGCCGGACGCAGCACCTTGGCCGGTCTTCCGAGCACGAGCGAGCCCGCCGGGATCACCATGCGCGAGGTGATCAAACTGCCGGCAGCGATGACCGAGTCATCGCCGACGCGCACGCCGTCGAGAAGAATGCTCCCCATTCCGACGAGACAGCGGTGACCGATGTCGCACCCGTGCAGCGTAACGCGGTGCCCCACCGTGACGTCGTCGCCGATGCGCACGTCGGATACGCCGCCCGTCATGTGAATCACAGAGAGGTCTTGAATATTGGTGCGCGCGCCGATGACGATCGCGCCGACGTCGCCTCGGAGCACCGCGCCGAACCACACGCTCGATTCATCTCCGAGGGTGACCTTTCCGATGACGTAGGCACCCGGTGCGATGAAGACGTCACGGCCCAAAGCCGGCGTCGCGCCGTCGTACGAAAGCAGCTGCCCCATGACCTCACGAGTCCGCGGCGACGAGCGGTAACGCGCGGCGCACCGGGCGCACCGCAACCCCCGGCCGGCGCGCCGCTTGCGCTTGCGCCGTGATCTCGCCTTCGAGCGAATGCTTGAAAGCACGCACGATCTTGACTTCGACGATTTGTCCGACCAGCGACGCCCCGTCCTCGTCCGCGATGTGCACGATTTCGTTGCGCTCGGTGCGGCCGGTGACCTTGCTCGAACCGGCCTTGCTTTCCCCCTCCACCAGCACCCGCTCGGTCGAGCCGACCAGCGCCTCGAGCTTCTCCCTTTGCAGCTCCTCCGCGAGCGCGAACAGGGACGCGAGCCGCACCGACTTCGTTTTTTCGGGTACGTCGTCGCCGAGTTTCTGCGCCGGCGTATAGGGCCGGCGCGAGTACTTGAAGCCGAAGAGCCCTGCAAAACCCATGGCGCGCACGAGATCCAGCGTCTCTTGGAAGTCCTCGTCCGTTTCGCCGCAGAATCCGACGATGATGTCGGTGCTCAAAGTGAGCCCTTGGCGAGCGCTGCGAAGGCGCGTGGCCCGTTCGACGTACTCCTCTTTCGTGTAGCGGCGAATCATCCGCTTCAGCATGCGGTTGCTGCCCGACTGCACCGGCAGATGCACGTGGCGGGCGAGAACATCGAGATCGCGATGTGCGGCGATGAGCGAGGGCGTCACGTGGCGCGGGTGCGGGCTCGTGTAGCGCAAGCGCGCGAGCGCGGGCACCTCCTCGGCGATGCGCCGCAAGAGCGCTGCGAACTCGCTCTCGTCGGGATCGCTCTCATCGGAGGAAGGAGCTGGGGCAAGCTCGCGCTCGGGGTCACGATAGCTGTTCACGGTTTGGCCGAGCAGCGTGACTTCGCGGACGCCGGCCTCGACCAGCGAGCCGATCTCGCGGATGACCTCCGAGCTTGGCCGATAGCGCTCTGGACCGCGGGTGTGCGGGACGATGCAAAACGAGCAACATTCGTCGCACCCCTTCATGACGGTCACGAAGGCCGTGGGCGGCATGCCTCGCTGCGGATCGGGACGCGCCCGCAAGAACACGGGCTCATCGACGTCGAACACCGTCCGCGCCATCGGAGGAGCCCCTCCTTGGACCGCCTCCACGAGGCGGGGCAGCTCGGCGATGTTATCGGGCCCGAGCACGAGGTCGATGTGCTTCATCCGCGAAAGGAGCTTGTCCCCTTCCTGCTGGGCCAGACATCCTGCTACGACGATGACCACTTCGGGCCGCTCGGCCTTCAGCTCGGTGAGGGTGCCGACCAGGCTGCGCAGCTTCTGCTCTGCTTTTTCGCGCACGCTGCAAGTGTTGATGACGATGACATCGGCGCTCTCTGGCTCGGCCGCGCGCGAGTATCCGGCATCGCGGAGGGTCTCGTCGATCCGCTCCGAGTCGTGCACGTTCATCTGACAGCCGAAGGTTTTGACGGTGTAGCTGGGCATGGTCGACGCCACGGTGTTGTAGCTCCTTGCGCCTCGCGGCGAAATGATAGTGTAATCCGCCCCCAATGACAGAGCCCCAGTCGATCGTTTCGCTCGTCGACGTCCTCGCCAATAGCCTCAAACGGTACGGTCCCCTCGAGCTGTTCGGCACCAAGACTGGCGATCAGTGGCGCTACATCACCTACGCCGAGTTCGGCAAACTGGCCGAGGACATGCGCGGAGGTCTCGCCACCCTCGGCGTCGGTCGCGGCGACAAGGTCGGAATCATCTCCAATAACCGCGTCGAATGGGCCGCTATCGCGTACGGCATCTATGGGCTCGGCGCGGTCATCGTGCCGATGTACGAATCCCAGCTCGAGAAGGATTGGGAATACATCGTCCGCGACTCCGAGCTCAAGGTGCTCTTCGTCGCGACCCCCGACATCCTGCGAAAAGTAAAAGACTTTCCCGCCAAGATCCCCACGCTACAGCACCTCGCGTTGATCCCCGACGCCTCCGACGGTCAGGCGGCCGCGGTCCCCACGTACAAGGAGCTCATGAAAAGGGGGGTGGCTCAGCCCGTCCCGGTCGTGCGTTCCGAAGGAAGCGACGTCGCTTCGCTCCTCTATACGTCGGGGACCACTGGCAACCCGAAGGGGGTCGTGCTCTCGCACAGCAACATCGTGTCCAACGTTCTCGGCGTGCAGACCAATCTCCCCATCGCCGACGGCGATCGCAGCCTCTCTTTTCTGCCGTGGGCCCACTCCTTCGGCCATACCTGCGAGCTCCACATCCTCATCTCCATCGGCGCCTCGACCGGCATCTGCGATTCCAACGACAAGATCATCCCTTATCTCGCGGAAGTGAAGCCCACCGTCCTTTTCGCCGTTCCGCGCATTTTCAACCGCATCTATTCGGGTGTCGAAAAACAAATCGAGAGCAAGCCCGCTCCGATTCGGTCGCTTTTCCGCGCCGGGTTGCGCCTTGCGGCCAAAAAGCGGCAAAATAAACCGCTCGGAATGATGGAATCGGCCACCTTGGCGCTCGCCGACAAGATCGTTTTCGCCAAGGTCCGCGGCCGATTCGGCGGCAACCTCAAGTACGCGGTCTCGGGAGCGGCCGCGCTGGCGCGAGAGGTCGCCGACTTCGTCGATGGGCTCGGCATCACGGTGTACGAAGGGTACGGTCTCACCGAAACGAGCCCCATCGTCTCATGCAACGTGCCCGGGCACCGCAAGCTCGGCAGCGTAGGGCGCCCCATCCCCGGCGTTCGCGTCGTCATCGACACGCAGGTCACCGGCGATCCCAAGAACGGCGAGATCGTGGTTTACGGGCCCAACGTCATGCAGGGCTACTACAAGCACAAGGCCGAAACCGACGCCGTGTTCACGCCCGACGGCGGTTTTCGCACGGGGGACATGGGGTACCTCGACGACGACAATTACCTCTACATCACCGGGCGCATCAAAGAGCAGTACAAGCTCGAGAACGGCAAGTACGTCGTCCCCTCCCCGCTCGAAGAGCTGGTCAAGCTTTCACCGTTCATTTCCAACGTGATGATCTACGGGGACAACAAACCCTTCAACGTCGCGCTCGTCGTCGCCAACATCCAGGCCCTCAAGGAATGGGGCGCTCACCACGGTGTGAAGCACACGAACCCCGACCATCTTCTGGCCGACCCCAAGGTGCGCGCCAAGATGCGCGAAGAGCTCGACCGCGTGTGCGGCGATTTCAAGGGTTACGAGCGAATCCGCAATTTCGCGCTGCTCGCCGAGGACTTCACCCTCGAAAACGACATGCTGACACCCAAGCTGTCGGTCAAGCGGCGCAACGTCCTGCGCCGGTGGCAAAAAGAGATCGATCAGCTCTACGCTTGAAGCGATGCGAGCTGAGCGCCCGCCACGGTGAACCGTGCATTTTGCAGGAGCCCAGAGCCACGATGATCATCGCGTCGCGCGGGTATCAAACGGATCTGATGCTGGCCCGGTTCGACGGCGAAGTTATCGTCCGAAGGCAATACGTGGTCGCGCGAACCGCCGCCAGCCCCGCCTTTTGGTGGGGGAACTTCGTTTTGTTCGCTCGAGCGCCTCTTCGCGAAGACGTCGACGAATGGGAACGGATCTTCGCGCAGGAAATAGGCTGGGTGCCCGGCATCAAGCACCGCAATTTTGCTTGGAACGCTATTGACGGCGCGACTGGCGAGACCGATGCCTTCACGGTCCGCGGCTATCAGCTAAACCAAAGCCTATTCTTGTTGGCTACCAGCGTCCATCGCGCGCCGCGAAGTCACTCTGGCGTGTCGATCCGTCCGCTGCACGGTGACCATGATTGGCGAGCGGCATTGTCGAATCAGCATGGGGCGCTGGCCCGCGATCGCGACACTCCCAGTTTCAGAGAATTTCAAGCTTGCCAGCTCGATCGCTATCGACGGATGGTAGGCGCCGGTTTGGGGCAGTGGTTCGGCGCGTTCCTGGGTGACAAGCTCGTGGCGGACATGGGGCTCTTCGTCGACGGCGGCATCGGCCGGTGCCAAGCGGTTGCCACCGCTCCCTCATTTCGACGACAGGGAATCTGCGCGGCGATGGTTCACGAGGTTTGTTCCTTCGGCCTTCGTCACATGAAGGCTCGGGAGATCTTCATGATGACTGCCCTGTCCAGCGCAGCCGCGCGCGTCTACCGATCGGTTGGCTTCGAAGATTGCGAACACGTTGCGAGCTTGTCGTTTTCGACGTCCTCCGGGGCAATTTCGGTCGACTGAACCTCACCCGCGAAGCATTGCCCCTTCAGGGGCCAACGGGGCAGTCGCGCAGCACGCGCAGCGCGTTCTGCCGCAGCACCTTGGCGATGGCCGTCTCCGTGAAGTTCGCGCGCAGCAGCGCGTCCGTCAAGAGCGGCAGGTGCGCGGCGTCGCAGAGATCGGGGGTTGGTACAATCATGCCGTCCCAATCCGACCCCAAGGCCGGCGTGTCTTCGCCCCCGATGTCGACCACGTGGCGCAAGTGGCGCACGACATCTTCGATGCTGTCGCCGCCGAGAAACCGCGGGCAGAAGATGATCCCGACGACGCCGCCGCGAGCGGCGACCGCGCGGATCTGCTCGTCGTCGATGTTGCGCCAATGTTGGTGCGCACGCGCGACGCCGGTGTGCGAAACGATGAGCGGACGCGTCGACATCGCGCAGGCCTGGAGAAAACCGCGACGGTTGATGTGCGCGAGATCGACGATAACCGAAGACGCTTCGCAACGGCGGACGAGCTCCTGCCCCCACGCCGTGAGGCCGTCGCCGTCGCGCCGGCCGGCGCCGTAGGCGGGGAAACCCGCTTCGTTCGCGCTGAAATGTAGGAGACCGAGGTAGCGCACACCTCGGCGCGCGAAGTACGCGACGCGATCGAGATCCCCGTCGAGCGCATGGGCGCCTTCGATACCGAGGAGTGCGCCGGTCGACCCCTCGCGCTTGACACGGTCGACGTCCTCGGCCGATCGCACCTTCGAGAGACGCCCCCCTTGCGTCGCGATGTGGGCATCCAAGGCGTCGATCTGTTCGTCGATCGCGCGCACGTTGCCTCGCCCGGCGATGGGCAGCGAAACCAGGCCGAAGAACTGAGCCCCGATGCCGCCCTCGACGAGCCGCGGCACATCGACGTGACCGAAAAATGCGGACGCCGGGAAGAACGGCTCATGACGGACGCCGAGGTCGTATCCGATCCAGCGCGACCACATCAGCGTGTCGGCGTGCAGGTCGATCGCCGGGTAAGCGGCGTGAAGCGCGCGCGCGTCGGCGCTGCCGTGGGACACGCCGTTGCGCCCTCCGCCCCCTATCATGACGCCACGTTGTGAGTTCTTGACATATCCGATGTGACAATCTAAACCACACCCGTGAAGCTCTCGAACAAAGGGCGTTATGGAGTTCGCGCCCTCTTCGACATCGCCTTCCACAATGACGGGCGACCAACGCAAATCAAGGACATCGCCGCCCGCGAGGCGATTCCCGCCCGCTTCCTCGAGCAGATTTTCCAGGACCTGAAACGAGCGGGACTGGTGGGCGCCAAGCGCGGACCTCGCGGAGGTTACCACCTCGCTCGTCCCGCGCGCGAGATCCGCCTGGGCGATGTGGTGCGCGCGCTCGAAGGCCCCATCGCCATCACCGGACGAACGGAAGAGACGAAACGCGAGCCAGCGCCCCCCGCGGACGGCAAGGACGTCACCGACGCCGTCTTTCGAGAGCTTTCGCATCGCATCGAGGGATGCTTCGATGCCGTCACCATCGCCGACATGTGCCGTCGCGGCGACGAGCTCGGCCTCCGCAAACAGCACGACAGCTACAGCTACGTCATCTGAAACGCGTTCTATGTCGACCTCGATCCCATCGGCTTTGCCCCCGCTTCCGGCGCACCCGCTCGTGTACGGCAGCATCCTCGATCTCGTGGGAGACTCGCCCATCCTCGAGCTGCGCCGTTTCGGCACGGACCTTCCGCGGGCGACACTGCTCGCCAAGTCGGAGCTCGTAAACCCCGGCGGATCGGTGAAAGATCGCATCTGTCTTGCCATCATCGAAGCGGCCGAACGTCAAGGTCTGCTCGGACCAGGCGGCGTCGTGGTCGAACCGACGAGCGGAAACACCGGGATCGGCCTGGCTCTCGTCTGCACGGTGAAGGGGTACCGGTGCATTCTCACCATGCCCGAGACGATGAGTCTCGAGCGCCGGCAATTGCTCGAAGCGTTCGGCGCCGAGCTCGTGCTGACGCCGGGCGAGCAGCAGATGGAAGGCGCCGTTGTCAAGGCGCGCGAGATCGCCGCGCAGACACCGCGCGCATTCTGCCCGTCGCAGTTCGACAACCCCGAGAATCCGCGCTGCCATCGCGAGACCACGGCGCGCGAAATCCTGCACGTGATGCGCGATCGGTCCATCGACGCCTTCGTCGCCGGCGTGGGAACGGGAGGAACGATCACCGGCGTCGGCGCGGCGCTGCGTCGCGAACGGCGCGAAGCGCGCATCATCGCCGTCGAGCCCAAGAATTCGGCGTCGCTTTCGGGCGGCGAGCGCGGGCCCACCAAGATCCAGGGGCTCGCGGCTGGGTTCGTGCCGCGAAACTTCGACCGCGAGGTCGTGCACGAGATCCGTGTCGTGAGCGATCGCGACGCCTACGACGCCAAGGTCGCCCTCGCTCGAAACGAGGGCCTTTTGGTGGGCATCAGCGCGGGGGGCGCGGTACATGTCGCGCTCGAAGTCGCTCGCGAGCTCGGCCCGGGCAAGAACGTCGTTACGCTGCTGCCGGACACCGGCGAGCGGTACTTCAGCCTCGATGAATACTTCGCCTGAACGACTCTCGTCCGCGCGCATTCTGCTCGTCGGCACCGGCGGCGTCGGCGCGCCCGCGGCCATCGCGCTCGCCGAAGCGGGCGTCGGCACGCTCGTCCTCGCCGACGAAGATCGCGTGGAGATGGCCAACCTGCACCGCCAGCTGCTCTTCGAGGAAAGCGACATCGGTCAAAGCAAGCTCGACGCGTCGAAGCGTGCGCTCGAAAGGCGCCGGCCGGGAATAGCGATCGAGCTTTTTCGGGGCCGGGCGCTTCCGGCGACCGCTTATGCCTTGGCGCGCGACGTGGACGCGGTGGTCGACGCCACCGACAACTTCGCGAGCCGATTTCTGCTCGCTGACGCTTGCCGGCTCGCCGAAAAACCGGTCGTTCACGTGGCGGCGATCCGCTGGATCGGAACGGCCGTCAGCACCGCGCCGCGCGGCGCGCCCTGCTACCGCTGTCTTTTCGAAGATCTCCCCGACGCGGCGCCCGATTGCGCCACGGCCGGCATCGTCGGCCCCGTGTGCGGCGTCATCGGAGGGATTGCAGCAGAGATGGCCCTTCGTGCCGCGGTCGGTGACACACGTCTTTTCGGCCGCGTGGCAACGTTCGACGGGCGCACCGATGAGCTTCGGCTCGTGCCGGTGGCGCGGAGGCACGATTGCTCGCTTTGCGGGCCTCACCCCACCATCGTCGATCTGGTCGAGACCAGGTATACCGGCGGCCAACCCACCGCTTCATGAAGGAGAAATGGACATGTCCACCACGATTCGCATTCCCACGCCGCTCCGCACGTTGACCGGCGGCAACGACGAGGTCTCGGCCGACGGTCGCACCGTCGGTGAGCTCATCGACAACCTCGAAAAAAAGCATCCCGGCATGCGCGACCGGCTCCTCGACGAGAAGGGCGTGCGCCGCTTCGTCAATATCTACATCGGCGAAGAGGACATCCGCTTTCTCGAGGGGCTGAAGACCGAGCTCAAGAGCGGCGATACGGTATCGATCGTTCCTGCGATCGCCGGAGGTTCGTCGGCGTGAGCGCCTTTCGCCGATATGCGCGGCAAATGCTGCTCGCCGAGATCGGCGAGGAGGGGCAGCGCCGGCTCGGTGCCGCCGTCGCCGCGGTGCAGGGCGATGGTCTCGGCCACGAGATCGCTACGTCCTATGCGCGGCGTGCCGGTATCGGCGCGATGGCGCCTGGGACCATCGACGAGGCGCGCCTGGCGCCCTCGTTTCTCGAATATGCCGCCCCTCGCAAGGTGGTGGCCGGATCGCGGGCCGCGCTGTCGGCGCTCCGCCAAGCCCTTTTTGCCGCGCAGGGAGCGATTCCTCCCCACGATGCGTAGCCGACGAACCTCATGAGACTCGCGCTCGTTCGAAGCCGTCTTCTGCGATCGGTGGCCGATCAGGTCGGGCAAACGCCTCTTTTGCGACTCGAGCGCATCGGCAAAAGCGCACCCAGCGTCGAAATCTACGCCAAGCTCGAATTCGCCAACCCGGGCGGCTCGGTCAAAGACCGCCCCGCTCTTTCCATGATGCTCGCCGCCATCAGCACCGGCCAGCTCACGAGCGGCAAGACGCTCCTCGATTCGACGAGCGGCAATACCGGCGTCGCATACGCACTCTTCGGCGCGGCGCTCGGTTACCCGGTCGAGCTGGTGATGCCGTCCAACGTCACCAAGGCCCGCAAAGACATCGTCCAGGCGTTCGGCGCCAAGATCGTCTACAGCGACCCCATGGAGGGTTCGGACGGCGCGATTCGCGCGGCGCAGAAGATGATCGAGGAGGGTGGCGATCGCTACTTCTATCCGAATCAATACGCCAATCCAGCCAATCCCGAGGCCCATTACCTCGGCACGGGCCGGGAGATCCTCGATGCGCTCGGAGACCGCATCACGCATTTCGTGGCTGGGCTCGGCACCACCGGAACGATGATGGGCACCGCTCGCCGGCTACGCGAGCACCCCCGCCCCATCCGCTGCATCGCCGTCGAGCCCGATGACGCCCTGCACGGCCTCGAAGGGCTGAAACACCTCCCGAGCTCGATGGTGCCAGCCATCTACCAGCGCGAGCTCACCGACGAGACCATGCGCATTGCCACCGAAGATGGTTGGGATATGGCCGATCGGCTGGCCGCGGAGGAAGGTCTGCACGTCGGTCATTCCTCGGGCGCCAACGTCCTCGCGGCACTCCGAATCGCCGAGCAGCTTCATCGGACGCAAGGCGGCGGTTGTGTGGTGACGATCATCGCCGATCGCGGCGACCGCTATTTTGCGCCGATGAAATGGGAGAAGAGGTACACGTGGTGACCGGCCGGGCCTTTCGCATCACGCGCGCCGCGCTCGACCAGGTGTCCGAGCACGCGCGCGCGAGTTACGCCAATGACGAGGAGGCGTGCGGATACCTCACCGGGCCGGCAGAGGCGGAAAACTTCTGTGACGACGCGGTGCCGCTGGCGAACCTCGCCAACCGTTACCACGCCATCGACCCCGAGACGTATCCGCGCACGGGCCGCACGTACTTTCTCATCGATCCGCTCAAATTCGCCAAGGCGATAGCAACGAGCGACGAGCGCGGACACCCCGCGCGCATCCTTTACCACTCGCACCTCGACGTCGGCGCCTATTTCAGCGAGACGGACGCCGCCGCGGCGACGATGGGGGGCGACCGGCCCTCTTACGAGGCGCTCGTTTACCTCGTCACCAGCATTCGGCAAGGGGTGGTCGACGATCATAAGCTCTTCGCGTGGGACTACGACGGAAAGACGTTCGTCGAAGTGCCTCTCGAAGTCGTGGCAGGAAAGTAAGAAAGGACGCTCAACATGTCGCAGAGTGGTTTCGTGGTCTGGTTCACTGGATTGTCGGGCTCGGGCAAATCGACGCTCGCCGCCATGCTCGCCGCGGAAATCGCGCGCCGCGGCGTTCACGTAGAGACGCTCGATGGAGACGAAGTGCGCCTCCACTTGTCGAAGGGGCTCAGCTTTTCCAAAGAGGACCGCGACACCAACATCCGCCGCATCGGCTATGTCGCCAAGCTGATTGCACGCGCGGGAGGGTGCGCCATCACGGCCGCCATCAGCCCCTATCGTGAAGTCCGCGACGAACAGCGCCGCGCTGCGAGCGGGCGCTTCTGCGAGGTGTATTGCGCTTGCCCCATCGATGCACTTTCGGAGCGCGACGCCAAAGGGCTCTACAAGAAAGCGCTGGCCGGCGAGATCAAAAACTTCACCGGCGTCGACGATCCCTACGAAGCTCCGACCAAGCCCGAGGTCGTCGTCGAGACCGACAAAGAGACGAAAGAGCAGAGCCTCGCCAAGATCGTCGCCAAGATCGAAGAGCTCGGTTTCATCCGCCGCACCGTGGAAGCGGGGGGCAAAGTCCAGACTGCCGAGCGCAAGCTCGTCGCTCCCCACGGCGGCGAGCTCGTCGATCGCTGGGCGCGGGGCGCGGAGAAGGAAAAGCTCGCCGAACGCGCCAAGTCGCTTCCCTTCGTGACGCTCGACGAACGCGCGGCCGCCGACGTGGAGAACATCGCGGTGGGTGCGTTTTCGCCGCTCAAGGGCTTCATGACGTCGAAGGACTATTTGCGCGTCGTCCGCGAGATGCGGCTCGAGAACGGCCTCATCTGGTCGGTACCGATCACACTCGCCGTTTCGACCGCCCAAGCCGAGACCATTCGCGTCGGCGCCGAGCTCGCCCTCAAGATGCCCGATGGTCGCGCGGTGGCGGTCATGGAAGTGACGGACAAGTTCGTGCCGGACAAGGAGCTCGAAGCGCGCGAGGTCTACCGCACGACCGAGGACAAACACCCGGGCGTCGCGTACCTGAAGGCGTCGGGCGAGGTTTATGTAGGCGGCGAGATCCGCGTGCTCGAAAGGCCGCTGGCACCGGAGTTCCCGGCGTACCATCGCGATCCGGCGAAGACCCGCGAGCTCTTCGAGAGCCGCGGTTGGGCCTCTGTGGTCGGCTTCCAAACGAGAAACCCCATCCACCGCGCCCACGAATACATCACCAAATGCGCGCTCGAAATCTGCGATGGCTTGATGATTCACCCCCTGGTCGGCGCGACGAAGAGCGACGACATTCCCGCCCCGGTGCGCATGAAATGCTACGAGGTCCTCTTGGAGAGTTACTACCCCAAGGACCGCGCCGTGCTTTCCGTATATCCTGCCGCCATGCGTTACGGCGGACCGCGGGAAGCCATCTTCCATGCCATGGCGCGCAAGAACTACGGGTGCTCGCACTTCATCGTGGGCCGCGACCACGCCGGGGTCGGCAATTACTACGGCACGTACGACGCGCAGAAGCTCTTCGCGCAATTTGCCCCCAGCGAGCTTGGCATCACACCTCTCAACTACGAAAATGCATTTTATTCGACTGCGGTCGGGACCATGGGCACGGCCAAGACGGCGCCGGGCGACGCGAGCACGCAGGTATCGCTTTCGGGCACGAAAGTGCGCGACATGCTGCGGGCCGGACAGCTCCCGCCACCGGAGTTCTCCCGTCCCGAGGTCGCGCAGATTCTCATCGATTCGATGAAGGGAAGCTGATGGTGCCGAGCGGTTGCCAGCCATGAGACCCATCGTCTTCTGGCTGGCGATCGCGCTGATCTGCCTCCCCGCACGGTGGGCCCGCGCCGACCTCCGCTCCGACGCCGAAGAGTTGGCGCGGCAATGGGCGGCTAGGGGTCAAAAAACGATTCGCCTGCCGCCCATCTTCCTCGAGCACGGTCGACCGCGCGCCGTGCGCATCCCCGAAGCGGCCCTCGACCGTGGGCCGAGCTGTACGACGATAGCCCTTCTCACCGGGCGTTCCACTGACTTCGTCGTGCGCATCGACCCGCTTGCCAGCCCCAAGCACCGCGGGGTCGGCGGGCATCTGGAGCGCAGCATCGCCGGCGCGGTGCTCCTCTCTCAGTGCGGAGCCGCACGCGACGCATTTCTGCGGCTGGCCATCGAGCTCCGTGTCGCGCGTTCCGCGGTAGAAACCGTGATCGCCATCGGCGACGGCCCTGCCATTCCCATCGCCGACGCACTACCGGAACGCGCCAGCGGCCCCATTGCGCCGTTGGCCGATCCCGGTCCGCGCTCTCCGCTCGAGCCACTCGCAATTCGCGCGCGGCACGCCGAGCAGCGGGTCAAGAACACCGGGCCGACGAGCACGCACACGCAGGTCTTTTCCGCAGAACCGGACGGTACTGGACGCGAAGTGGTGCGCCTCGAAGAAGGTTGTCATCGCATCGAGCTCTTTGCCGAGCTGCTCGGCCGAAGCCCGATCGATCTCGACGCCGAGCTGCGCGAAGCCGCAACCGAACGCCTCCTGGCGCGCGACCGTAGCGATTCCTCCGACGTCCGCCTCGATTTTTGCTCGGGCAGCACGACCGCTGCCGATCTTCTTTTTGCTGGCGCGCCTGGTCCCGTACCCGTGCTGCTGATGGATTCGCTCTACGCACTCCCCAAAGGTGTGCCCACCATGTGGGGCGCACGGGCGCGGGGCGGGCTCGCGGCCGCGCTGTGGCGTCGCAAAATGGCGCCCGTCGATACCGATCCCATCGAGCAGCGCCTCGGCGTCGCGGGTCTGACGTCGATGGCGATCACGATCGAACCGGGCAACTGTTACACGATGGCCCTCGCCGCGATGCGCGGCGATCCACGCAGCCTCACGTTGAGTGCCCGCGTCGATACGCGCGTGACGTTCGATTCGAGCGCGGGCGTCCTCGACGGTTCCGCGCTCGCCTTCTGTTCGGCTGGTGCGGAAAAGGCATACGTCGAAGCCGAGGTGCGCGGCAGCGCCGTGGCGTGGGTTTTGGCGGTTTGGCAGCTCGGCTCTCGCCCCATCGACGAGGGGCGATGAAAAAGCGAGTCGCAGGGTGGGTCTTCGATGAGATAAAAGACATCGTGCGCCTCGCCGCCGCGGTCTCGCTCTCGGTCGTCGCCTTGCTCCTCGGTTGCCGCGCGCAGGCGCCGCGTCCGGCCCGTGCCAACGGTTCGCCGGCGCTCGCCAACGTTGCGGTCACGGCCGGCCAGCTCGACGGCACGCGCTGGCTTGCACGCGACGCGGAAGTCGCCGTGGGTCTCGGCGCCAATCCGCTCCAAATCGCCGTGACGGACATCGCCGGCGACGGCGACCGCGTCGGCGGTTTCGTCACCGTTCCCTTGGACCAGTGCGTGCTTGCCTATGCGCGCGGTTCGCAGGGCATCGAGGACCTCGATCTTTACGCCTACAGCGACGATGGGACGACCCTCGCGGCCGACGAGGCGAGCGATCCACAGCCAGCCATCGTGATCTGCCCGCCGCACCCAGCACGCGCCTACCTCATCGCGCGCGTCGCCGCCGGCCGCGGCGTGGTGGCGATCGGCGTGCACACGCTCGCCCCCAGCACCGCCGCTCATATCGGCAAAGCGCTCGGCGCGCGCGGAAGGCCGGGCGAAGAGCTCGGTCGCATCGAAGCTTGGCCCGGTCTCGACGAGAAGGTGAACCAGCACCGGCGCGCGATCGGATCGCGCTGGGAGGAGGTCAGGCGTGTCGCGGTGCAAGCCGACGCGCGGGCGCCGACCCGTATCTCGGCAACGCTCGATGGCGGCCGGTGCCTCGATGTGTACGTCGTTCCCGGCGAAGAGTTCACGCAGCTCGACGTCGTCGTGATGGACAGCGACGATCGCGTGCTGCTGCGCGCGCCCGCCATCGGGCGCGATCGCACGGCCATCGTCTGCTCTGCGGTGCAGACGCCGCTTTCGATCGAGCTGCGGCCGCACGCCGGACAGGGACTGTGCGCCGTGATGCTCGCCCGCAGCGCGGTCGGCGCCGAACGCGAGATCGCCGGTCCCATTTCATACTTTCGCGTCGCCCCTTCCGCGGATCTGTCGATCGAGCGCGCCCAGCGCGCCAAACCGCTGCGCACGGTCGGATATGGCGAGCCGACGACGATCGGAACTGGCACCGCCGATGTCGGCCGGCGTCTCAGCTTCCCCATGAACCTGCCAGAAGGGTGCGCGCGCATCGATGTCATCGGGGGCCGTCCCCTCGCGGGGCTCACCGCCGACGTCTGGGACGCGAACAACGCGCTCGTCGCGTCATCGACGTCGGGCGAGGGACCGACGCTTTTCGCGTGCGGCAAAGGGGGGCGCGCGCGCATCGATATCGAGGCACTGAACCGGCCGGGACCCTTCGCCATCGAGATGCGCCGCGAAAGGGCGCCGAATGGTCAGCTGGTCGCGCACCCGCTCGCCGCCGGACGTTTGCTGTCCGCCCTCAACGCGCGCGGCGAGAATGTCACGGTGGGTGCCGCCAGCGACGTCAAGGTGCTCGCGCTCGAATCGGCATTACTCAAAACGTTCGACATTCCCCTGCCCGACGGTCGATGTGGCGACGTGGTGGCCGCCCTAGATTCGGGTGGCACCGGCATCGACGTTCGCCTCACCAACGCGCAGAGCGGCGAAGAATTTTCCCTTTCGCGGGGTCGACTTCTCGCCCAAAACCGCATTTGCTCCGCAGGTCACGCCCGCATCCTGCGCGGTGAGGTTCGCCTCGCCGCCGGCAAAGCTGACGCGCTCGTACTCATGCGGTTGACGCCGATTCTGCCTCCTTGACGTCAGCGTTGCAGCGCCGACGCGCGGCTCAACGGCCGCCGCGCTCGAGCGGGATGAGGTCGCGCTGGGAGCGCTCTTGCTGATCGCCGAGCTCGTCCGACAAGACCAGCATTCCGGCGCCCGTCGATTCCACGCGCAAGACTCCCCAGTTTCGCGCGCCGCGGGTTGGCCGAGCCAGTACGTACGTGCCCACGCTGGGAGCGAAATCGATGGGAGGCTCGGGGCAAATCTCGATGAGGTTCGTATCCGAT
>DATHEQ010000242.1:0-10205 GCA_035318505.1 Polyangiaceae bacterium
GCACTGGATACGTTGCGAACCGACGCCGGCGGGCGCTTGATCTGCGTCTTCGGATGCGGCGGCGATCGCGATCCGAGCAAGCGCGAGCCGATGGGTCGCGCGGTGGCGAAATGGGCCGACGTGGCGGTGGTCACGACCGACAACGCACGAAGCGAAGATCCGCGAGCCATCGCGGAGGCGATTCTGCCAGGGCTCGTCGGCCCCGCGACCGTCGTGGTGGAGCTCGATCGAGCGCGGGCCATCGACGACGCCATCGGGCGAGCTCGGTCCGGGGATGTGGTGCTCGTGGCCGGTAAGGGGCACGAGACCTATCAAATCGTCGGCAACGCGTCGCGCCACTTCGACGATCGCGAAGAGGCGAGGCGCGCGCTCGCGGCGCGGCGAAATCGCGCGGGAGGGGGTGGGTGATGGCGACCGCTATTCCGCCGAACCGCGCATCCTTCACCGTCGAGGAGATCGCGCGGGCGACCGGGGGGCGCGTCGTCGAGAGCGGGGCGCCGTCCATCGGCGTGTCGACCGATTCGCGCGCCATCACCGAGGGCGCCGCTTTCGTTGCGCTGACCGGAGACAAATTCGATGGTCACGCGTTTCTGGCGAGCGCGGTCGCGCTTGGAGCGCGCACCCTCGTCGTATCCAAAGACGACATCGGACCGTGGGCGGGCGAAGCCAAGCCGGCGGTCGTTCGCGTCGACGACACGCGCCGCGCGCTCGGCAGCCTTTCCCGCGCGCATCGCCTGCGCTGGGGTCAGGCAAAACCGCCGCGCATCGTGGTGGCGATCACCGGTTCCGCCGGAAAGACGACCACCAAGTCGGTGTTGGCGCGCCTGCTCGAGTCCATGGCGCCGGGAACGGTGCACGCCACGGCCGGCAATCTCAATAACGACATCGGCGTTCCCATGACGCTGCTCGGGCTCACCGAAGAGCACCGCTATGCCGTCGTCGAGGTGGGGACCAACGCACGCGGCGAAATCGAAGATTTGACGGCAATTGCGCGACCCGACGCCGGCGTGCTGACGCTGATTGCGGCCGCTCACACCGAGGGGCTCGGCTCGATCGACGAAGTTGCGCTCGAAAAAGGTGCGCTCCTGGCGGCGCTGCCGGCGAACGGCGTGGCGGTCGTCAACGCCGACGACGACCGTGCCCTGCAACAATTGTCTCGTTCATCCGCGAATGCCTCGTTCACTTTTGGATTTGCCGAAAAAGCCGACTACCGCGTCGCGTTCGCCGACTCGCGCGGCGCGCGCGGAAATCGCCTTCGCATCCAGCGGCGCGCCGGCACGGTGGAGGTCGACTCGCCGCTGCTGGGACAGGCGGGCGCGCTCGCGGTCGCCGCGTCGGTGGCCGTCGCCGAGTGGGCGGTCGGACGCGCCCCCACGGAGAGCGAGCTCGCCGCCGCGTTGTTGCCGCTTGCCGCCGACAATGACGGGCGCCTCTCTCCCGTGCCGCTCGCCGACGGCACGATCGTCATCGACGACAGTTACAACGCCAACCCCGCGTCGATGGAGGCGTCGCTGCGCGCCGCGTGCGATGTCGCGACGCGCGAGAAACGGCGGCTCGTCGTGGTGCTTGGCGAGATGCTCGAGCTTGGCGCCGTGTCGGCCCGCGAGCACGATAAGCTGGGCGAGCTGGTGGCGCGCACCGACGTCGCCGAGGTGATCAGCGTGGGCGGGCAAGCGGAGCGCGTGACCCGCGAAGCAGCACGCGCCGGGAAGAGCGCGTGGTTCGCGCTCGACGCCGAGCAAGCGGTCATTACCGTCCTCTCGCGCGTTTTGCCGGGCGACGTCGTGCTCGTCAAAGGTTCGCGCGGGGTCGCCACCGAGAAGATCGTGCGCGCCTTGGTCGCCGCGCGCGGGCGCGCTCCTCACGGGGGAGGTGCGGCTTGATTTACGAGCTGCTCTACCCGCTGCGCCATACCGCCGACTGGCTGAGCTTTCTCAATGTGCTCCGCTACATTCCGTTTCGCACCATCGCCGCGACCATCACCGCGATGCTGATGTCCTTCGTCTTGGCGCCGTGGTTCATCCGCGAGCTACAACGCAAACAGATCGGGCAAGTGGTGCGCAGTGACGGTCCCGAGTCGCACCTCAGCAAAGCGGGCACGCCCACCATGGGAGGCGCGCTCATCCTCTTGTCGCTGCTCGTTCCCACGGTGCTCTGGGCCGAGCCGACCAATCCGTTCATCTTGGCGACCATGGCCATCACCGCCGGCTACGGCGTCATCGGCTACGTCGACGACTATCTCAAGCTCAAGCACCGCAAATCGGGAGGTCTCAAAGGGCGCTGGAAGATCTTCTGGCAGGTGACCATCGCCACCCTCGTCATGGCGTACATCTTCGCCTCGAAGTCCAACCTGCCGGAAGATTGGCTGGAGACGCGTGACAACCTCTCCGTTCCATTTCTCGCTTTTTCCAAGCATCCCATCGAGCTTCCGGCGTTCATCTACATCCCCTTTGCGGTGCTCGTCATCGTGGCGTGGTCGAATGCGGTCAACCTGACCGATGGTCTCGACGGCCTCGCCATCGGGCCGGTGATGGTCAGCTCCGGCACCTTCCTCATCTGGTCGTACATCGCCGGAACGACCTTTCTCTTCAAGGTGGGGCAAAAAATGGTGACGCTCCCCGCTTATCTCGACATCGCGCCCAATGCTTCGGGCGGAGAGCTGTCCGTTTATTGCGGAGCGGTGGTCGGCGCCGGGATCGGGTTCCTCTGGTACAACACGTACCCCGCGCAGGTTTTCATGGGCGACGTGGGCTCGCTCTCGCTCGGCGGCGGGCTCGGCACGCTGTCGGTGTTCACCAAAAACGAGCTGCTCTCGGTTCTGCTCGGGGGCGTGTTCTTCGTGGAGACGCTCAGCGTCATCACCCAGGTCGCCTCCTTCAAGCTCACCGGCAAACGCGTCTTCTTGATGGCGCCCATCCACCATCATTTCGAAAAAAAAGGTTGGGCCGAGCCGAAGATCATCGTGCGCTTTTGGATCATCTCCTTTTTGCTCGCGCTCGTGAGCCTTTCTTCGATGAAGCTTCGCTGATCTCTCGTCGGGGCGAACCGTAGGTCGAGAAAGATGATGAACTTATCCGGCAAAACCGTGGTGATCGTAGGGCTCGGCGAAAGCGGCGTTGCCGCCGCCGAGCTGGCGCGCAAACGTGGCGCGGACGTGGCGGCGAGCGATAGCGCGCCCTACGACAAGCTGTCCGCCGATGCGCGCGCTCTGTCCGACAAGGGGGTCCGCGTCGAAGCGGGCGGGCATCCGGCTAACCTTCTCGGCCGCGCTCACTTGGTGGTCGTTTCGCCCGGCGTTCCCCCGCTTCCGGTTCTCGAGGAAGCCCGTCGCGGTGGCCTGGAAGTGATCGGTGAGCTCGAATTCGCGTCGCGATTCGTCGAAGCGCCGATCGTGGCCGTCGGCGGCACCAACGGCAAAAGCACGACGACGGCGCTCGTGCACGTCATGCTGCTCGAATCCGGCAAGCGCACCTTCGTCGGCGCGAATTTCGGCGTGCCGCTCTCGCGCGTCGCAGGAGAACCGTTCGATGCGCTGGTCCTCGAAGTCTCGAGCTTTCAGATGGAGCGCGCGCCGACCTTCCACCCCCGTGTCGCGGCGCTGCTCAACGTGACCGACGATCACCTCGATCGCTATCCGAATTTTCAAGCCTACGCCGCGGCGAAGGGAAACATGTTCGTCAACCAAGGGGTAGAAGACGTTGCCGTCATTCCCAAGGGGGACTCGGTCGCCGCGCGCGAGGCGCGCCGCGGAGACGCTCGGCTCGTCACCTTTGGACAGGGCGCTGACATCGGGGTGGACCAGGAGGGTCGCGCCTTGGTCGACCGTTTGCGCGAACGCCGTTATCCGCTGTCCGACATCCGGCTCACGGGGGCGCACAACCTGCTCAACGTCGCGGCCGCCGTGGCGTGCGCTTCGGAGGCCGGCGCGACCGAGGAAGCGATCGCTCGCGCGCTCTCCAAGTTCGAAGGGCTCGCCCATCGCACCGCGTTCGTCGCCGAGGTGGCGGGCGTCCGCTACTACGACGATTCCAAGGGGACCAACGTCGGCGCCGCGGTGGCGGCAGTGAAGGGTCTCACCGAAGAGCGCGTCGTTCTCATCGCCGGCGGCCGCGACAAGCGCGGTGCTTACGCGCCGCTCGCCCAAGAGCTGGCACACAAGGGGCGCGCCCTGGTGCTCATTGGCGAGGCTGCCGATCGCATTGCCGCCGAGACGAAGGGCAGCGTGCCGCACGCGCGCGCCGCATCGATGGCGGAAGCGGTCGCTCTCGCGGCGTCGCTCGCGCAAGCAGGTGACGCGGTGCTCCTCAGTCCCGCCTGCTCCAGCTTCGACATGTTCCGCGATTACAAGGATCGCGGCGACGTCTTCGCGCGCGAGGTCCGCGCGCTCGCGCAAGCATCGCCGCCGGCGGGAAAAGGGCACGCATGACCATCCCCTGGGCTGCCTACCAAGCGCGCGTGCAAAGGCGCGAAGATGGACCGATCGATCCCGTGCTGGCGGCGGTCGTCATCGCGCTCATCGGGTTCGGGGTGGTGATGGTCTACAGCGCGAGTGCCATCGAAGCCGCGGTGCAGCTGAGAGACCCGCAATTTTACTTGAAGAAGCAAGGTTTCTACGCGGTGATAGCGCTCGCGCTGATGTGGGTGACGAGCCACGTCGATTACCACCGTTACCGGCGTCACACGTACACCATCTTCGCCCTCGTCACCGTGCTCATGCTCCTTTGCGTGCTCGGCTTGGGGCACATGGGAGGCGGCGCACGGCGCTGGCTCGCCCTCGGCCCCATCCATGTGCAGCCGGCGGAAATGGCCAAGCTCGGCCTCGTCTTGTGGCTGTCGTATTCGCTTTCCAAAAAGGCCGACAAGATCCGCACGTTCCTCATCGGTTTCGTGCCGCACCTCATCATGGCCGGATTTCTGATGTTCCTCTGCCTGAAGCAGCCGGACTTCGGCAGTGCGGTCGTGCTCCTCTTTCTCACGTTCACCATGCTCTTCGTGGCCGGCGCCAAGATCGGCTACCTGCTCGGCGGATCGATCGTCGGAGCCGTGGCCGGCATTGCACTCATCTTCACGCGTTCCTATCGTTTGGCGCGCTACCTCGCCTGGCTCGATATGGACAAGCATCGCCAGGACGTCGCCTACCAGCCGTTCCAGTCCGTGATGAGCTTCGGCTCGGGCGGCGCCGTCGGACTTGGGCTCGGCCGCGGCTTGCAGGTGCTCTACTTGCCCGAGGCGCACACCGATTTCATCGCCGCCATCGTCGGGGAGGAGCTCGGCTTCGTGGGGGTGCTCGGGCTCTGCGCGGCCTACTTGGTGGTGGTGTCACGCGGCGTGCGCATCGCGCTTCTCGCCGAAGACGACTACGGCAGTTTCATTGCGTTCGGCATCTCGACGATGTTCGGCGTTCAGGCGCTCGTGAATCTCGCCGTGGCGATGGCCATCTTGCCCACCAAAGGTTTGACGCTGCCGTTCGTGAGCTACGGTGGGTCGTCGCTTCTCGTCAATGCCGTGGCGACGGGCATCCTGCTCAATGTCTCGCGCCGCCGTTCGAAGCCGCGCGACATGGTATCCGAGGGCATCGACGCGCCCGAGGCAAGCGCGCTCGTGGTGACGTCCGCGGGGGAGGGCGCATGAGCGCGCCGGTGGTGCTTTTCGCAGGCGGCGGGACCGGGGGCCACGTGTTCCCGATGATCGCCGTCGCCGACGCGATGCGCGCCGAGGCCGACGTGCGCGTCGTGTTCGTCGGGACCGCGCGAGGCATTGAAGTGCGCGTGCTGCCCGCTCGCGGAGACGAGCTCGAGCTTTTGGAAGTGCTCCCCATCAAGGGGCAAGGTGCCGCCGGCGCGATGCGCGGCCTCGTGCGTGCCGCGAAAACGTTGCCGCGCGCGCGTCGAATCATGAGGCGACTCTCTCCCTCTGCCGTGCTGGCGGTGGGCGGATACGCCGCCGGCCCGGTGGGGCTCGTGGCCGGTCTTTCGCGCGTGCCCCTCGCCATCCTCGAGCCGAACAGCGTGCTCGGCTTGTCGAACCGATGGCTTTTGCCGTTCGCGCGGCGCGCGTACCTGGCGTTTCCCGAAACAGGGAAGAAAATGCGGCCCTCCGTCGTGCGCCACACGGGCGTCCCGCTGCGGGGCAAATTCGTGCCGAGCGCGTACTTGCCGGTCGAGGGTGCCGTGCGCGTGCTGGTGCTCGGTGGGAGTCAAGGCGCACGCGTGCTGAACGACGCGTTGCCGGCGGCCCTCGCGCAAGCGGCGCGCGAGATCCCCGGTCTTCAGATTTTGCACCAAGCGGGGCGCGACCGTGACGAGGACGTACGACGCGCCTACCCATCGGCGGGCGTGGATGCGCGCGTCGTACCCTTCCTCGACGACGTTGCGTCCGAGCTCGCTCGAGCGGATCTCGTGATCGCGCGGTCGGGCGCTGGTTCGGTGGCCGAGCTCTGCGCCGTCGGGCGCGCCGCCATCCTCGTTCCGTTTGCACAAGCGGCGGATGATCATCAACGTCGTAACGCCGAGGCGATGGCGCGCGCGGGCGGCGCGGTCGTCGTGCCGCAGAGCGACGCCTCTTCCGAGCGGTTGGCGCGAGAGGTGATCGCGCTTGCGAAGGATGCCGCAGCGCGCGTACGCATGGCGAGCGCAGCGCGAGCGCTCGGACGACCCCACGCTGCGCGGGACGTGGCGCGCGATTTCTTGGAGCTGGCGGGCATTGGGGTGCGACGCGAGAACGGCAATGTCGGAACGAGGTCGGCCGTGAGTGAGGTGCGCAATGTTTAGGGGGCGCGTACGTCACGTTCACTTCGTCGGAATCGGCGGCATCGGCATGAGCGGGCTGGCGGAGATCTTGCGCTCGCTCGAATTCGACGTGTCGGGCTCCGATCTGAAAGAGAACGACATCACCAAGCGGCTCGCCGAGCTCGGGGTGCGCGTCGACGTCGGACACCGTACCGCCAACGTGCACGGGGCCGACGTGATCGTCTTTTCTAGCGCGATCGCGCAGGACAACCCCGAGATCCTCGAAGCGAGGGCGTGCGGAACGCCGGTGATCGGGCGGGCGGAGATGCTCGCCGAGCTGATGCGCGTCAAATACGGCGTAGCTATCGCCGGATCGCACGGAAAAACGACGACCACGTCGCTCATCGCCACGGTGCTGCGCGCCGCCGGGCTCGATCCCACGGTCGTCGTGGGCGGGAAGATGGCGGCGCTGGGATCGAACGCACGCCTCGGCGCCGGGGACTTGCTGGTGGCGGAGGCTGATGAGAGTGACGGATCGTTCTTACGGCTAACGCCCACCGTGGCCGTCGTCACCAACATCGATCCCGAGCATCTCGATCACTACGGAACGCACGACAAGATCAAAGAGGCGTTCGTCGAGTTTGCGAGTCGGGTTCCTTTCTACGGCCTCGCCGTCATGTGCCTCGATCACCCCCACGTGCAGGACATCTTGCCGCGCGTGTCACGGCGTCACGTGACCTACGGTGTCTCGGCGCAAGCCGACTACTCCGCGAAAAGCATTCGCTACAGCGGGCCTCGCACTTCGTTTCAGGTGTTCAAACGCGGCGAGCCCATCGGAGAATTTTCGGTGAGCATGCCGGGCACGCACAATGTTTTGAATTGTCTGGCCACCATCGCCGTCGCCGACGAGCTCGAGGTTCCGCTCGACGTCACCAAGCAGGCGCTCGCCACCTTCGGCGGCGTGGGGCGGCGCTTTTCGATCGTGGGCGAACCGGGGGGCATCACCTTGGTCGACGACTACGGCCATCACCCCGCCGAGATCGAAGCGACGCTCGACGCCGCGCAGCGCGCTTACAACCGGCGCGTCGTAGTCGCCTTCCAACCGCATCGTTACACACGCACCCGCGATTTGTTCGACGGCTTTTCGCGCGCGTTCAACAAGGCCGACGTGGTCGTGGTCACCGACGTGTACGCCGCCGGGGAAGCGCCCATCCCCGGCGTCACCGCGGCGCGCCTGGCCCAGTCGATCCGCGAGCACGGCCATCACGACGTGACCTACGTGGCCGACAAGCGCGACGTCGCCGCGGCTTTGCAGCAGCGCATCAAGCGCGGCGACATCGTCATCGCGCTCGGCGCGGGTGACATCAACGCCTCCATTCGTGAGCTCATGGTGCGGCTCGAAGCGCGGGAGACCACGCCATGACGGTCACCTCGCTTTTTCCGCCGGGGCAGCCGCTCCCCCCCAACCGCAGGGTCAAGCGCCGCAAAGCACCGCCGGGCAACGTCGAAGCGCCGGAGGAGCGCGTCCTGCTTGGTCCGGAGCTGGACGACGACGACGACTATCTCGACCAGCCTCGCCCCGGGATCTCCCGCGCTCGCGTCTGGGAGGCGCTGCGCTTGACCGCCGGAGTGCTGGTCACGGTGGGGGCGGCGTTGCTGTGTGTGTGGGGGCTTGTACGCTACACGCGAACGAGCCCCCGCTTCTCCGTCAAGACGGTGCAGGTGCAAGGAAGCTCCCACCGATCCCCCGAAGACATTGCCCGGGCGGGTGGAATTGCGCCCGAGCAGAATATCTTCGCTACCGATCTCGAGGTTGCCGAGGCGCGGCTTCTCGGCGATCCCTGGATCGAGCGGGTGAGCCTGCGCCGCAAGCTGCCGGCGACGATCATGGTCGACGTGGTGGAGCGGGAGGCGCACGCCCTGGTCGCCATCGGCGCCGATCTGTATGTCGCGACGCGCCAGGGAGAGCTCTTCAAAAAATACGAGACCGGCGACCCCTACGATTTGCCGGTCGTGAGCGGCATCCGCGCTGAGGAAGTGGCGGAAGATCGCGCCGCGGCGGTAGCCCTCATAAGGCGCGCGCTCGATCTCGTCGCCGACTACGACCACACGGCGCCGGCCAAATCGCACCCGGTGCAGGAAGCGCACCTGGAGGATGACGGCGCCATCGTGCTCGTCGTCGGCAAGGACGCGACGGCGCTGCACCTCGGGCGGGGGCCCTTCCGGCAGAGCCTCGAGCAGGCAAGCCGGGTGCTCGCCGAGATTCAGAACCGCCGAGGCCAAGCGTCCGTCGTCTTTCTCGACAACGACGCCCACCCCGAGCGCGTGGTGGTGAGGATGCGATGAGTGGTGAACGTTTGCAGAAACTTGGCCAGTTTCGAGGGCGCATGGCAGCGTCGGTCCGAATGGAGCAACGCCCGGTGAATTCATGAAAGGTCGGTTGGAAACCTCCGAGATCGTCGTCGGCCTCGACATCGGCACCACCAAGGTGTGCGCGGTCGTCGGCGAGATCGCCGAGGACGGCATTACGATCCTGGGGGTCGGGTCGGTGCCCTGCCGAGGCCTTCGCAAGGGCATCGTCAGCAACATCGACTGGACCGTCAGGTCGATCAAGGACGCCATCGAGGCCGCTCAGACGATGGCCGGCGTCGAAATCCGCACCGTCTACGCAGGCGTCGCGGGCAGCCACATCCGCTCGCAAGCCTCCGACGGCGTCGCCGCCATCGCCGGCGGCGAGGTCACCCGGGCCGACGTCGAGCGCGTCCTCGAAGGCGCCCGGGCCATCCCGGTCGACGCGGACCGCCAGATCCTCCACGTCCTGCCGCGCGAGTACGTCGTCGACATCCAGGACGGCATCCGCGACCCCATCGGTATGAGCGGCGTTCGCCTCGGCGCGAAGGTCAACCTCGTCACCGCAGCCACGAGCTGCGTGCAGAACGTCATCCGCTGCGCCGAGCGCTGCGGCCTGGTCGTCGCGGACGTCGTCCTCGAGCCGCTCGCGAGCTCCGAGGCGGTCCTCTCCGACGACGAGCGCGAGATCGGCGTCGCCGTCGTCGACATCGGCGGCGGCACGACGGACATCCTGCTCTACGTCGACGGCGGCATCGCGCACGCGAGCGTCATCCCGGTCGGCGGCAACAACATCACGAACGACATCGCCGCGGGCCTTCGGACGCCGATGGCCGAGGCCGACCGACTGAAGCGCCTCTGCGGCTGCGCCCTCGGGCGTATGGTCGCCGAGGACGAGGACATCGAGGTCCCAGGTGTCGGCGGACAGAAGCCGCGCCGCACTCCCCGCCGCGTGCTCTCGGACATCATCGAGCCGCGCGTCGAAGAGATCTTCGCCGTCGTGCGCAAGCGCATCGAAGACACGGGGTTGCTCGAGCAGCTCTCCGCGGGTGTCGTTCTCACCGGCGGCGCGGTCCTCCTCGAGGGCACTACCGAGCTCGCAGAAGAGATCCTCGGCATGCCCGTCCG
>DATHEQ010000243.1:0-18374 GCA_035318505.1 Polyangiaceae bacterium
ATCGCCATGTACACCTCGGCGCGCACCTTCTACGTGCATTTTCCGCGGCTCAACGCCGGCGACGTGGTCGAGCTCCGCTACCGCGTGGAAGACGTGGGGCAGCGCAACGAGTTTTCCGACTACTTCGGCGAGATCGTGTACCTGCAGCAGCTACAACCCGTGTACGGCTCGGAATACGTTCTTCGCACCCCGAATAGCCGCTCCTTCTATTTCCATAGCTCGCCGCTCGCGGGTCTCTCACGCGCCGACACCACCGAGGGCGACACGCGCGTCACCACTTTCCGCGCCGCCGAGCTGGCGCCTTTGCTCCCCGAGCCGAACATGCCGCCGCTCGGTGAGGTGCGCGGGCACGTCCACGTTTCGACGTACAAAACGTGGGACGACATGGCGGCGTGGTACGCCGGTCTCTCCAAGGATCAGCTGATTCCCGACGAAGAGGTGCGCCGGCGCGTGGCGGCGCTCACCAAGGGGCTCTCCGATCCCGTCGCCAAGATGCGCGCCATCTACGGCGAGGTCGTGCAGCGCACCCGCTATGTCGCCCTCGAATTCGGCATCTACGGCTACAAGCCGCGACCTTGCGCGCTCACCTTCGCGCGCGGCTGGGGCGACTGCAAAGACAAGGCGGCTCTCATCGTCACGATGTTGAAGGAAGCGGGCATACCCGCATCCATGGTGGTGGTTCGCACCGGACTGCGCGGCGAGTTCGAGACCGACCCCGCCGGCCTTTCACCTTTCGATCACGCCATCGCCTACGTTCCCTCGATGGATCTTTTTCTCGACGGCACGGCCGAGTACACCGGCTCGACCGAGCTGCCGGCGTTCGATCGCGGCGCGCTCGCGCTCATCGTCGAGGAATCCGGCAAGGGCAAGCTGATTCACCTGCCCGACCCGGGCGCCGACGCGACGCGCCGGACGCGGCACGTCGATGCCACCATCGCGCCCGACGGCGTCGCGCAGCTCGACATTCGAATCGAGACGAGCGGTGCGCTCGCCGCCGAAGCGCGTCAGCGCTATCACGCCCAAGCGACGCGCCGCGAACGGGTCGCGCGCGACCTCTCGGGCGAGTTTGCCGGGTTCGAGTTTTCTCCGGGGGCGGGCGCGCTCGAGATGAACGACCTCGAGGACATCGAGCAGCCGGTGAAGACCCATGCCCGCGGGCGGGTGACGAGCCTCGGGCGGCGCGACGGCACCGAGTTGTCGATTCCGATTGGACCGACGGGTCGGCTCGTGTCGTCGTATGCCTCGCTTTCGAGCCGCAAACAGGACATCCGCATGCACGTTCGTTCGACACTGGAAGACGAGCTCATCGTCCACTTGCCGCCGACCTTCAAAGTAAAGACGCTCCCCGAGCCAGTCCAGCAGTCCTCCGCGCTCGGGCGCCTTTCGGTGACCGCCGAGGTCTCCGGCGCGACGGTGACCATCAAGACTCGTGTCGCGTTCGACAAGACGCGCATCACGCCCGCCGAATACGCCGCATGGCGCGCATTCTGTGAAGCGGCCGATCGCGCGTTCGCGCAGCGCCTCGTCGTGGGAGCGTCCAAGTGACGGCCAAGTCTCGGCGCCGGGCGACCCACGCCGCCCTGCGCGCCTTGCTCGCCGCGGCGGCCCTCGTCGCGCCGGTGGCATGCGGCGGTCGTACCCAGACTCCGGGCGCGCAGCCCAGCATGGAAACAGCGCGGCGTAGCGGCGAGCGTTCGAAGGACGCCGAAGAGGTGGGCAAGTGGGCGCTCTACGAGCTCGTCGCCAAAGGCGGCGATGTCGCCAAGGCGCGTGATGCCCGCGCGCGCCTCGACAAGTTGCGCGGCGACGGGATGTACGCGTCGCTGGCGCGGGCCATCGCCGATGGGGGGCACGGTCATCTCGAGGGCGCGACCAACGCGTACCTCGCCGTCGTGCGGGCCGCGCGGAGCTCGAGGGATCCGCGCGCGTCCCTGGTGGCATGGTTCGCGACGAACCACCTGCTCGGCATGGCGCCCAACGTCGCCGGTCTCTGGGAGAAAGCCGCCCCGATCGTCGAAGATGCCATCGCTCGTCCAGGATCCATCGGTTGGCGCGCGCGCGGCGAGCTCGTCAGTTGGTGGACGCAGCAAGCGTTCGAAGCCGCCAAGAGCGGCACCTTCGACGCCTCGGCGGAGCGGCACGGGTGCTTGCGCAAGGTGCGACTTTCCGGGCCTTTCGGTCACGACGCGAGCTCCGATCGGCGCCAGGTATTCGAGGCGGAGCGCCCCGGACCGTGGCCGCAGACTTTCCCGGCGCACCCCAGCATGCACCTCGCGCCGCACGTGCTCCCCACCGAGCGCCACGGCTGTCAGATCCGCAGCACGGAGCCGACGCCGGGCGGCATCTTCTACGCCGAGACTTTCGTCGATCTTCCCGTCGAGCGCGAAGTCATCGTCGCCGCACAAGGCGCTTTTCGGCTGAGCGTCGATGACACGGTCGTGCTCGATCGTGACACGCGCGTGTGGGGCGTCTGGGGCAAATTCACGGTGCAGCTTCGCTTGCCGGCCGGGCGCCACCGCCTTTTGGCGCGCATCGGCGTTCCCGAGACGTCATTTCGCCTCATGCAATCGGACGGCACGCCGCTCGGCGTCGAATCGAGCGATGATCCGAGACCGCTCTACAGCTCGACCCCGCCGGTGACGCTCGGGGATCCGAACGTGCTCGATCGGTTCGTGCGCGACGGCAAACCGGTTGCCGTCGACGACGATCTCGCGCGCTATCTGGGCAGCTTCCTCGCTCACGTCGAGGAAGAGGACGACGTCGCTTCGGTGATCCTCGAGCCGCTCGTCAGCGATCCCGCCGCCGCGACCCCCTTCGCACAGGCGCTGGCCGCCGTATTCGCCGAAAAAGATCCCATTTTCCCCGATGGCGATCGGCACGATCTCGCGCGCGATTTGCGGCAGCGTGCGGCTGCCAAGGACCCCGAGCTGTGGTGGCCGCGTTTCTGGTTGGCTCTCGACGAAGCGGACAAGAAGGGTCTTCCCGACGCCGTCGAGGAAGCGAGAAAGCTCGCCGAGCACTTTCGCGACGTGCCCGAAATTCCAGAGGGCCTGGCGCAGCTCTACGGCAAGCTCAATTGGACCGCGGAGCGCAGCGTGACGTTGAAGGACCTGGCCCAGCGGTTTCCGCGTAACCCGCGCGTGCTGCAAGAAGTCCTGGAAGTGCTGGAAGACGAGGGGCGCCACCCCGAGGCCGATCGCATCGCAGCGCGCCTCAAGACCTTGGACCCCGACAGTGAGATCGAGGTGGACCGCGCCCTTTCCCGACACGACTACCGCGCCGCTATCGCCGAGCTCAAACGGCTCGGCGAGCGACGGCCCGACCGCAAGGACATCACCGATCGCATCGTCGACGTGACGACGCGATCGGGCGATGCCTCGGGCGTGCTCGCCTTGTTCGAGCGTCTCGTCGCCAAAAAACCCCGAGACCCCGGGCTCCGCCTCGCGCTCGCCGACGCGAAATTCGCAGCGGGCGACCGGCTGGCGCTACGCCACGGCATTGCCGACGCCATTCTGGCGGGAGGAAGCACCGCCGAGCTGACGGAAGCCGTCGATCTGGTGGAAGGCACGACCGAGCTCGAACCGTATCGTCTCGATGGGGCGAAGATCGTGAGGGAGTACGATACGTCGGGGGCAGAGATGGAAGGCACCGCCGCCCGCGTCCTCGACTACTCGAGCGTGTGGATCCACCCCGACGGCTCGAGCCGCATGCTCGAGCACGAGCTCATTCGCATCCAGTCGCAAGAAGCCATCGGCAACCTGGCCGAGCAGCGCGTCCCCGATGGCCTGCTCTTGCGGATGAGGGTCATCAAAAAAGACGGCACCATTCTCGAGCCCGAGGTCGTGGACGGCAAGAAGACCGTCACCATGCCGCACCTCGAGATCGGTGACTACATCGAGACGGAGAACATCTCCTACCACGGCGGGGATGGGCAGCTCGGACGCCGCTACCTCGGGCCACACTGGTTTTTCCGCGAAAAAGACGTGGGCTACTGGCGCAGCGAGTTCGTCGTCATCTCGCCGAAGGACAAGCAGCTGGTCGTGGAAACGCGCGGCGAAGTGCCGCCGCCCCAGGTGCGCGAGGACGGATCGTTGGTGGTTCGGCGATGGCGCGTCGATCGCAGCCCCGCGGCGCCTGACGAGCCAGCCAGCGCACCCATTCAAGAGTTTCTCCCGAGCGTACGTATCGGCTGGGGGATCAGCCTCGGCGACCACCTGCGCCGGCTGACCGACGCGGCAGGCGACGAGTTGCCGCGCGATCCGCGCATCGTTCGGATCGCGTCGCAGATCGTCGCCGGTGAGTCGAGCGACTCGGCCAAGGCGCGCAAGCTTTACCGATGGCTGCTCGCCAACGTCGAAGACGGCCGGGAATCGGACGGACGCCGCGTGGTGGTCGGCAAATCCGGCAACCGCGCCTCCGGCTTCATGTACCTGTGTCGAACGCTCGGCATCCCGGTGGAGCTCGCGGCCACCAAGGACAAGCTCAATCCGCTCCCCTTGGGTCCCATTTCGGAGGCCGAGCAGTTCGACGACTTCATCATCCGCATCGGAGGCAAAGTTCCGGAGTGGCTCACCCTGCGCGACAAGTTCGCCCCTTATGGTTACTTGCCGGCGGGGTTGCGCGGTCAGCCCGCCTACCGCCTCGTCTCGGGCACGCCGCGCGAAACGACCACCGTGGAGGGGACGGCGGACGGCATCTTGTACGAGGGAACCGGAGAGCTGCGCGCCGACGGCAGTGCCGTGCTCGAGCTGGCCCAGAAGTTCATCGGCCAACCCGGAATGGGGCTCCGCGCCGGTCTCGAGCAGCTACCCCCCGCCCAGCTACACGACGCCATCGAGGGTAAGCTCCTGGCGCAAGCCATCCCCGGGGCTCGCCTGGGCAAGATGTCCATCGAGAATCAATCCGATCTCGATCAGCCCATCGTCATGCGAATGCACGTGGACGTCACGGATTTCATGCGGCGGCGCGGTCGCGATCTCATTCTCGTACCGCCATTTGCCGTTCGCATTTCGCAGATCGCGCGCCTGCCACGGCGGCAAACGCCGCTCGTACTCGGAGAGCCGACCTACGCCTCCGTTCATCTCTCGTTCAAGCTTCCCGAAGGCGCCCGCATCGTGTCCGCACTCAGCCCGATCGAGGTCAAAGATCGCGATCGGCGCGTGGTCGTGCGCGACCGACAGGAAGGTCAAACCCTGGTGCTCGACCGCGTCGTCGACATCCCCGCCGGACGCATCGAGCCTTCTGCCTACGGCGATCTGCAAAACTTCGTGCAGCGGGCCGACGAAGCGACGATGCGCGAGATCGTGATCGCCGTCGGGAAGTAGCGCCTATTTCTTTTTGGCGGGCGGAGGCGGAGGCGGCTCGTCGGCAGCCTGCGGAACTGTGGCGTTCTCTTTGAGACGCTGCTCGATGCGCTGCCGGACCGGGACGTACTTGGTGTCGAGATCGGTGTGTGCGTCGACGACCTTGACGCGTTCGGTCGCGGTGGCCGCGTAACCTTTCACGCCGGGATGGGTGGAGAGAAACTGCGCGTATTCCTCCCACGCTTTCTTGGCCTCGGGCCACTTTCCCTGACGCTCGCGTAGATCGGCGACGACGACGAGGAGCTTGGCGTGAAGATCGTCCTTGTTGCCCACGTTGCGCAGACCCGTAGCGAAGCTCGCGTCGGCTTCCAGCATGCTCCCGCCCGCGATCTGCGCCTCGCCGAGAAAGTAATAGTTGGTGGGATCGGAGGCGTCTTGAAGGGTCGCTTCTTTATAGGCCTGGATCGCGCCGGTATAGTCGCGCGCCATGTAGGCGCCGTGCCCCTTGGCGACGGCAACTGAACGCGGGCCCGCGGCGGGCTTCGATTTGGCGTCGGCGCGCGTCGAAAGGGCCGCCGAGCTCGCTGGAGCCGTCGCGCCGGCGGACGTAGAAAACCCCACGGAAGCGGAGGTTGCCAGCCGGGCGCCCCCCGGGGCGGAAGGTGTTGCCGCCGAACCGCCGAGCGACACGCCGCCCTTTGCACCGGGTGGATCGGCGAATCCGAACGCCGCGACGGCGAGCGTCGCTGCGAAAGTGGAACCGAGGAGAAGAAGGCTGCGCATCCGGAGGCCCTACCAGCCTGCGCGAGGCTATCATTCTGCCGTCGCGTCGCCAATGGACACCCGCCCCGAAGCAACTCCATCCATCCGTCCCTACCCGTGGGCAGCGCTCCCCGCGGTGGCTCGTGAAACCCCAGGCGCGCTGCGCGACGTGCGACGTGCGGTGGCGGCCGCGATCGACGCGGGCGGCATCGCAGCGGCGTTGTCCGAGATCGCGGGCGCCCCCGCGGCGTTGAGCGTCACGCGCATCGAGCAGGCCACCCACGATGTTCCCAGCTTCGGCGGCGCCGCGCTGGCGCTCGCGACGCTCGACGACGCGGTGCGCGTTGACCTCGAGCTCGATTCCGCGCTCGCGCGCGGCCTGGTGGCACGGGTCCTCGGCCGCCCGGTCAAGCTCGCCCATCCGCGAGCGGCGCTCGGACCGGAGGTGGAAGGGGCGCTCTCAGCGATCGTGCTGCAAGTGGCGCGGCGCGCACATGGCACGAGCGCTCCATTCGTTGCTTTCGGACACGGCGCTTGGCGTCTCGAGCCCGGCGATCGCCGCCTTGTCATCGACGCCAGCGTCACGCTCGAGCGCGAGACCTACGCCGCTCGCGCGGTCGTCGCGCTTCGCCCCGCGGCGCCGCTGCCTTCGCCCGATCCCGTGGCGCGGTTATCGTCGCTCGGGCGTCTTCCCATCGCACTCCCCGTGGTCACGGCCGTTTCGCTCCTTCGCGCGAGCGAAGCGTTTGCGCTCGCGGCGGGCGACATTTGGTTACCCGGTGACGGCTGGACGGCGCGCCGCGCCGGCACGGCGGGGCACCTCGTGGGTGACGCAGTTCTGGCTCCGCCTCGCTCGGCGCGCGGCATCGGCGTGAAGCTCGGCGACGGCGGCGAGATCGTGGTAGTGGGCGAGAAGACCATTTTGCTCGATGTGGAGACGACGATGCCGAGCCCGAACCAAGACCAGACGGCGACTTCCGATGTCGTCCTCGATGCCCCGCTGGTGGTGCGCGTGGAGATGGGTGCGGTGACGCTGAGCGCAAGCGAGTGGGCGGCCCTCGGTCCGGGCGACGTCGTCGCGCTTGGACGGCGTGTTCAAGAACCGGTTGTCCTGCGCATCGCCGGAACGGAGGTCGCACGCGGTGAGCTCGTCGACATCGAAGGGGAGCTCGGGGTGCGAATTCGCGAGCGCGCGAGGTCGACATGAGCCAATGCCCCTCCCCGTTCGGCCAGGTGCTGAGAGCGATTTCGCTGCCCACCGCGATCGTCATGCTCGCCGCGACGGGCTGCTCCAAAGCTTCGACTGACAAGGCGACGCCCGCCGCTTCGACGAGCACTGCCCCTCTGGCCGCTGCATCCGCAGCGCCCGCATCTTCTACGGCGAAGGCCGGCAACGAACCCATCGCGTGGTCGGGATCGTACGTGGCCAAAGTGGGGCCCGTCGCCCCGCCCGAGAATGCCAAAGAGAAGACATGGACCGACGATCCGGGCACGGCCGCCGTCGGCGGAGGGGCCATCAAGCTGTCCATCAGCGGACCGCGCGGGGACACGCAAGGCGAGCTCACTGGACCGCTCGGCGATCTCAAGGTTGCCGGCGTGTTCGACGGCACCGAGCTGCGTGCCAACTTGATGCCCAAGGACCCCAAAGCCGACACGGCGATGACCGGTTACATGCTGCTCGCAGGGAGCGGCGGGCCTCCGCCTGCCAACCTCAAGGGCACACTGCGTGTTTCCAGCCGCGACGCGCGCATCGTGCGCGAGGCCAGCGTCGAGCTCGCGAAAAAATAGAGGCGCGTCGGGTAAAGCTTTAGAGCGGCGGCTTGTCCTCGATCGCGCGCCGGTAACGTTCGCGGCGCGACTGATCGCGTAGCACGTCGTGCGCTTCGTCGAGCACCTCGACGATGAGCTGCAGATCGTCGGCGAGGTCGGCGGTGGCCGCGTTCAGCACGAGGCTCGGTTCGAAACCCCGGCGCAGCTCGAGGTAAGCGCGGTGGATTTCGTATGCCGTCGCAGATCGGGGCACGCCGAGCAGCGAGAAATAGTCACCCTCTTCGACCAAGTTGAGGCGCGCCTTCACCTGCGATCGCATCGCCTGCGCATCGATGGGATCGAAGCGCTCGCGCGCCGCAGGGCGCCTCTTTTTGGACTTCATTCCGGGCGTCTCGAGGGCCAAGACCCCGAGCTGAAGGAGCGCGTAGACGAGCGGCACCACGTCGTCACCGGTCGCGGCGCCGAGCGCCTCGTCGATCGAAGCTCCTTTCGCTCGACCGAGCCAATGTTGCTCCGCCTCGGACAGCGCGCATTCGGAGAGCAGCTCCCATCGCGGACCTTCTGCGAGTCTCGCACCGCCGCCTCCCAGACGCGGAAGCGCCGCTGCGGCGGGGATCGCGCGCCGCACCACCTCGATCAAGACCTCCGCGCCCGTCGCGCCGCCGAAGACTGACGGCTCCGCACGCAGGCGCCCCGGCGGATTCACCTCGAAGCTCGCGGCGCCCTTTTCGGCGAGCACGGCACAGCTCAAGATCCATTCGGCGTGCGCGCGAAGGACGGGCCAGAGTTGGTCTTGCCCAATGTGGCCGTTGGCGACGAGCGCCGCTCCCGCGTGACGCCCGTAAGCCGGGATTTTCCCGAGAAGATGCGCGGCCACATCGGGCGTGATGTCGCCGCGGGTCCCCAGAAATCCGACGAGAGACTCCTCGTCGAGACCAGAAGCCGCAGTCACGACATCGCCGTCGCGCAAGAGGATGCGGCGGACGCCCTCGACGGCGTCGATGACGAGCGCCCCCGTGGCGCGCTCGCGCACGCAGATGGCGAACGCAGAGAGCGCGTCGCCGAGCCCGAGCTCGCCGGGCAATTCGGCGGGCGCCAGCCCGGCAGGCGACTCCGTGGGCGTCTCGCCGGGAGGAGATGCATCGGTGCGCCGCGCGGGAATCGAGCCGTCGCTGCGGCGCGGAGGCAAGGGTGTCGGTCCGAGCGATCGCGACGAAGTGAAAGGTTCCGGCGGCGGCTCGGTCGAAGCCGCCGAGATCCCGGCGAGGAGCGCACGTACGCGGCGAGGTGAAACCGGGGGAATCGTGGGGGGCCCGGCGGAGGTCGCGCCCCGGGCCGACGGCGGCAAGGTCGATGAGCGCCCGACGCGCGGCGATATCGGCGCTTGGGGCACGCCAGGGGGTGGACCCGACGTCGGCCGGCGTGGCGGGCGCGGGGTCTCGATCTCCTTGGGATCGGCTGGCGCGTTTCGGCGCGGGGGCTGCGAAGGAAGGCGATGGCTCGGCGCGAGCGGTGCCGGTCGTTCTGCCTCGTGGGCTGCCGGTTCCCCCTGTTCATCGCCCTCCGATGGGCCGGGAGGGTGTCCGCTCGACGTCACCACCTCGGGCGTTCCCACCACGCGGTGCGGTACGCTCGTTCCGAGACCCGAATCGGATTCGAGGTCGTCGTCCATCTCGTCGAGCGGCTCATCGAGCGCCGCGAGCACCTCCGACGGCAGCACCGCGTCGACTTCCTGCTCGGGCGTGGGCGCCTCGAGCGCCGGGATCATCGAGCCGGGGCCGAGATCTTGTTCCGAACGCTCTTCGGCTCGCTTCAGAAGTCGCTCGATTTCACTGGAAAGCGCGGGAAGGGGAAGGCGAGGAGAACCCGGAAGGGCTCCGCCGTACGACGGCTCGAGCCCATCGTCGCCGCCTGCGAGGCCGCCCGCGGGGTCGGACCACACCTGAGGCGGCAGCGGCGAGCGCGTCGCACGCGCGGGCGGCGGTACCGAGCGATCGGGGCCGGGACGGAACGACGAGCCGCTCGACGCGCCGTCGTCCCCGTCACGCTTGGCCCGCACGAGCGTCGCAATGGTGCGTAGCAGCGCCTGCACATCGATGGGACGCGCGAGAAAGCCGCTCCCTTCCTGGCGGAGCGCGTCGGAGCTGTCGGAGAGCGTCCGCCCGGCATCGCCGAGAAAGAGGATGTCCACCCCTTGCGCGCCGGGCAGCTCGCGCAGGCGCGCGACGATATCGAAGGCCCCCTCGGCGTCGATGTCGAGCAGGATGAGCGATGGGGTCTGCACGGCCACGCGTGCCACGAGCAGCGAAAGGGGTACGTCGATGACCGAGTAACCTTCGCCGTGCAGCGCGGCCGACAACCGATCCGCTTCGGCCGACGGATCGCTGACGAAGATGGTGGTGGGCGTCTCGCCTTGTTGCTCGGACGGATCGAGATCCGGAGGGTAGACGCTCACGCGCTCTGTCCTAGTCTTGCCATCGTCCACGCTCGGGAGCGGTCAAGGGAGAACACGCGATCCGCTCTCTAGCGCCCCACGCGATGCTAGCGCGGTTTCCCACGAGCTGGCCATGGGTCGCCGCACCCGGTCCGCATGAGCGGATCATCCACCTCGAATCAGGGGATCGGCGGCGCCTGGCTGGAAGGTCCGCGCTCTGCCGATCCCGGCGTCGAGGCGCCGTGGGACGGGGGAGACCCTGGGCTAGGCTGGCCGGAGTTTTTGCGCCGGTAGAGATAACTCCCGAGAGCCTCACCCCAACGGGGCAGCCGTCCGGCAACGGCTACGAGCAGCAGCAGGAAAAGGACAATAGCGAGCTCGCTCGTGGACAGGCCCAGCATCCCCTTCAGGTAAGGCATCCGCGATGTGCCGTAAACTGGCAAGGAAACGCGCGATGCGACATAACGCCCCGCGGCCTACCGTGCACCCCATCACCGTCATCGGGCTCGGCGCCAATCTCGGCGATCGCAAGACGACGATGGAAGCGGCGATCAACGCCATCACCGCCCTGTCGACGGTGCGTGTCGTGGGCCGATCGTCGGTCTGGCGGACCGCGCCAGTGGGCGGGCCCCCGCAACCTGACTTCTACAATGCGGCGCTGGCCGTTCGCTCCGCTTCTTCACCCGAAGAGCTGCTGCGCGAGCTTCTCGCCATCGAAGCGCAGCTCGGCCGTATCCGGTCGGAACGCAATGCGCCGCGTACGATCGACCTCGACCTGCTGTGGCGCGAGGGAGAGCCCGTACGGATCAGTCGGCCCGGAGCACCCACGGTCGAGCTCCCCCACCCCCGGCTGCACGAGAGGGCGTTCGCCTTGGCACCGTTGCTCGAGCTCGTCCCCGACGCGACCGATCCATCCACAGGAAAGCCGTACGCGGAGATATTGGCGGAACTGGGGATGGCCGGGGTGAGCCCCCTGGACTCGTCGGAGGCTTAATGGTACGAGGCGCGCGGCCTGCCATCCCCTCTTGACGATGGCCGGTCGGGCACCTCTTGTTGCTGTGGCCACCCCTCGCGGCCACCCGCTCCCCTGATGACGAGCCACCTCTTTTCCACCGATTCGCTCGCCGACACGACGGCCTCCCTTCTCGCCCTCGACAGTTTTGCCGGCGGGGGGGTGAACCTCGACTTCGACCTGACGTTCCTCGCGCACCTGGTCGCATTCGCCGTCCTCGTCATGATCTTGAAACCGCTCTTGTTCGACCCGCTCATGAAGGTGTTCGAGGAGCGGGAGCGCCGCACCGAGGGCGCCAAGCTCCTCGCTCGCCGAATGGACGAGAAAGCCGGCGAGCTGCTGCAGCGCTACGAAGCGGAGCTCGAATCGGTGCGCCGTATCGCCGCCGAAGAGCGGGAACACCTTCGGGCCGAAGGAGCCAAGCTCGAAGCGCAAATCCTCGCCGAGGGGCGGGCCGAGGTCGCCAAGCTCGTCGAGCAGGGGCGCGCGACCATGGAAGCGGATCGCAAGGTCCTCCGCGGCGAGCTCTCGACCCGCGCCGCCGACATTGCGCGCGACATCGCTTCGCGCGTTCTCGGCCGGGAGGTCGCATGAGAGCGCCGTCGCTCTGCCTCGCGGCGGCGCTCGCCGCTGCGACATTCGTCGCGCCGAACGCGCCCGCGCAAGCCGCGCACGAACCGCCGTCGCAACGCGCCGCCGACCCCCACGCACCTTCCCCGCGCCCAGCCGCTCCCACCGGAGGTCAACCGGCGCATCTTGCTGTGCCCGGCGCACGCGGCGCACAGGGGCGCGCCCCGGCGACCGATCACGCGGTCAGCGCGCACGGCGCACCTGGCCACGCCGAATCCGGGCACGCCGAGCATGCCGAGCACGACGAGAAGGCGCCTCCGCCCCCCATGAACTGGTGGCACGGGCTTCTCGGCGAGAAGGCCAGCGAACCGCCGAGCCTCCTCTGGCGCGCGCCGGACGAGCCTCCGCCGTTCCTAGCGTCGCTCATCAACTTCGGAATCCTCGTTCTCGTCGTCAACCGCTACGGGAAAAAGGCGCTCGCCGACGCGCTCGTCAAACGCAAGGAAAGCATCACCCGCGAAATCGACGAAGCGACCCGCATGCGCAAGGCGGCGGAGGAGCGGCTCGAGCAATACGAAACCAAGCTCGCCAAGATGAACGAAGAGCTCGAGCGCGTGCGTCGCGAATTTCGCGAGCAAGGCGAGCGCGACAAGGCGCGCATCATCCAAGAGGCGAAAGAGCGCCGCGAGCGCATGCGCAACGACACCGAAATCGTTCTTTCTCAAGAAGCCAAGCAGATGCGTCAAGACCTCTTGGCCGAAGTCGTCACCCAAGCGTCCCGCATCGCCGGCGAGATCCTCTCCAAGAACACGACGCTCGGTGATCACGACCGTTTCGCAGAAGCGTTCCTCCAGCAACTTCGCACCAACGCGCGGCCCGGCGGCAGTCCTCCCGCGCGCGGCGCAAGCTCGTACCCGGGCCCCGCCGCCGCCAAGGGGAGCCCCTCATGAGCGAGACCGTCGCCGAACGCTACGCGCAAGCCATCTTCGAGCTCGGTGTCGAAACGGGCGGCGTCACCGCGCTCATCGAAGACTTTCGCCGCCTCTCCGACATGTACGAGGAATCGGAAGAGCTGCGCAAAATCATGAACAACCCCCTCGTAGCGGAGGCGGATCGCCTGGCCACGGTGAACGAGCTCTCCGAGCGTCTGGGGCTCACCGATTTGGGCAAAAATGCGGCCGGCCTGCTCACGCGACGAAAGCGCATGTACGCGCTCACCGGCATCGCCAACGAGCTCGATCGCTTGTCGGACCAGCGCGCCGGCATCGTGCGCGCCACCGTCGTGTCGGCCGAGCCGCTCAGTGAAAGCTTTGCCGCCAAGCTCGCCGACGAGCTGAAAACCATGACCGGCAAGCGCGTCGTGCTCGATCAGCGTCACGACCCCGAGCTTCTGGCGGGGCTCATCATCCGCATCGGTGATCAGGTCATCGACGGCTCGGCGCGCACCAAGCTCGCCGAGCTCTCCGCGCATCTTTTGCAGTCCTAAGCCACAGTCGCGTCAGAGGAAGCCATGCAGCTGAGAGCCGAAGAGATTTCGCAGATCATCAAGAAGCAGATCCAGAACTTCGACAAGGCGACCCTCGTCACCGAGACGGGGACGGTCTTGAGCACCGGTGACGGCATCGCCCGCGTCTACGGCTTGGAAGGCGCCATGGCCGGTGAGCTCGTCGAGTTTCCGGGCAGCCTTTTCGGCCTGGTTCTGAACTTGGAGCAGGACAACGTCGGCGTCGCTCTCTTCGGCGATACGTCGGGCGTCAAAGAAGGCGACACGGTTCGGCGCACGGGGCGCATCATGGAAGTCCCCGTCGGCGAGGCCACCGTGGGGCGCGTCGTCAACTCGCTGGGGCAGCCGGTCGACGGCAAAGGGCCCATCGAGTCGCCCCATCGCCGACGCGTCGAAATCAAGGCTCCCGGCATCATCCAGCGCCAGTCCGTCAAAGAGCCGCTGCAGACCGGCATCAAGGCCATCGACTCGATGATCCCGATCGGCCGCGGGCAGCGCGAGCTCATCATCGGCGACCGGCAGACGGGCAAGACCGCCGTCGCCATCGACACCATCATCAATCAAAAGGGACAGGGCGTTTTCTGCGTCTATGTCGCCATTGGGCAGAAGCAGTCCACGGTCGCGCAGGTCGTCGACAGGCTCGCTCAGCACGGCGCCATGGAGTACACGACCGTCGTCACCGCGGGTGCCAGCGAGACCGCGCCGCTCCTTTTCATCGCGCCTTATACCGGCGTGACCATGGGCGAGTATTTCCGCGACACCGGCCGCCACGCGCTCTGCATTTACGACGACCTTTCCAAGCAAGCCGTGGCTTACCGCCAGCTGTCGCTCCTTCTTCGCCGCCCGCCGGGCCGCGAAGCGTACCCCGGCGACGTGTTCTACTTGCACTCGCGCTTGCTCGAGCGCGCCGCCAAGATGGCCGACATTTACACGATTCAGCGCAAGGGCGAAGCTTTCCGCCCCGTCGGGCTCGACGGCAAGACGTACCGCGGCCTCGAAGCGCACGATCAAGGCGAGAAGGCGCTGAAGGCGCAACCGAATGCCGCCGAGCTCGAGCTCGTCAAAGACCCCAACTCGGGCGGCTCGCTCACGGCGCTGCCCATCATCGAAACGCAGGCCGGTGACGTCTCGGCGTACATCCCCACCAACGTCATCTCCATCACCGACGGCCAGATCTTCCTCGAGGCCGACCTTTTTTACTCCGGCGTTCGCCCGGCCATCAACGTCGGTATTTCGGTGAGTCGCGTAGGCGGCAGCGCGCAAGTCAAAGCGATGAGGAGCGTGGCCGGCACGCTGCGCCTCGATCTCGCGCAATACCGCGCCATGGAAGCGTTCGCGCAGTTTGCCTCCGATCTCGACGCGACGTCGCGCCAGCAGCTGGCCCGCGGAGCGCGCTTGGTCGAGATCTTGAAGCAGGGGCAATACGTGCCCCAGAAGGTCGAGCGTCAGATCGTCATCATCTACGCCGGCACCAATGGGCTCCTCGACAAGATGCCGGTCGAATCACTCGGCCGCTACGAGACCGAGCTTCACACGTACATCGAAACCGCCGACAAGGCTCTTCTCGAAGACATCGCCAAGAAGAAGGTACTCGACGACGCCATGAAGCAGCGGCTCACCAAAGTCATCACCGCGTTCAACGAAAAGTTCGAGTCCACCGTCAAGAAGGGCTAGCTCCGGATGGCGACGCTCAAGGCTATTCGCAAGCGGATCTCGACCACCAAGTCCACGCAGAAGATCACGCGCGCGATGAAGATGGTGGCCGGGGCGCGGCTCGCTCGCGCACAGGCGCGCATCGTCGCGCTTCGCCCTTATGCGCTGAAGACACAAGAAATCCTGGCCGCACTCGCCGCCCACGGCGGCGACGAGACCGAGGAGGGGGCCCTCGAGAAACAGCCCGACCATCCCTTTCTCGCTGCCCGGCCCGAACAGAACGTGGCCTTGCTCGTCCTCACCGGTGACCGCGGCCTCTGCGGCGCGTTCAACACCAACATCAACAAGGCCGCAGAGCGAGCTTGGCGCGAGCACAGCGCGGCGGGGCGACAGGTCCAGCTTTTCACGGTGGGACGCAAGGGACGCGATTTTCTGAAGCGCCGCCAGGCGCCCTGTGCCGCCGATTTTCCGCTCGCCGGCGAGCTCAATCTCGACAAAGCGAGGCTCATCTCGCGCACCATGGTGCCGCCTCTCGTCAAAGGCGAGATCGACTCCATCTACCTCGTCTACAACGAATTCAAGAGCGCGATGACCCAGCGGGTCGTCGTGGAGCGGCTCTTGCCGCTTCGTCGCCCGGAACACGCCGCGCCGGCCGCGCCCAATGCAACGGCCGGCAACGGCGGGGCGCACATCGAATACATTTTCGAGCCCGACAAGCGGGCGCTGCTCGACCGTCTGGTCCCGATGTACGTCGAGATCTCTATTTTGCGCGCGCTGCTCGAGTCCACCGCGTCGGAGCTCGGCGCTCGCATGACGGCCATGGACTCCGCCACTAAGAATGCAAAAGAGATGATCGACTCGCTCACCTTGGCGTACAACCGCGCGCGGCAAGCGGCTATCACCAAGGAGCTGATGGAGATCATCGGCGGGGCGGAAGCGCTGAAGGAGTAGCGGCGGGTCAGCCGTTCACGAAGACGGCGGTTCTGCCCGGCGTAGCACCACGGCGAGAACGGCGGCGGGGCGCCCAGCTTGGTACTACTATGTGCCGCGATGTCGCCCCCCTCCTTTTCCCGACCTTCCGTACCTTTTCTCGACGCCGTCCGGCAGTCGCTCCTCGTGTTCGACGGCGCCATGGGTTCGCTCCTCTATGAGCGCGGGGTTTTCGTCACCCAGAACTTCGAGCAGCTGAACGTCACGCGCCCCGACGTCGTCCGTAAGATTCACGCCGACTACTTGGATGCAGGCGCGCAGGTCATCCAGACGAACACCTTCGGCGCAAACCGCTTCTGCCTCGAGCGCCACGGCCTGGTCGGTGAAGTGCGCGCGTACAATGTGGCGGGAGCACGACTGGCGCGCGAGGTGGCTGGCGCCGGCGCGTACGTCGCCGGTTCCATCGGCCCGACCGGCCTCGTCCCTGGCGTATCGCTGGAGTGGGACGAGAAGGCCGCGGCCGACACCTTTGCCGAGCAGGCGGCGGCGCTCGCCGAAGGGGGCTCGGACCTCTTGGTGTTCGAAACGTTTCGTCACCTCGACGAGCTGGCGATTGCGGTCGCCGCCGCTCGTCGCTCGGCGCCGGAAGTGCCGATCCTTGCCATGGTCACGTTCGACGAGGGAGGAACGGTGGCCGACGGCACCGGCCCGGAAAAGGTCGCCGAGCGATTGGTCCGCATGCGCGTCGACGCCATGGGCATCAACCACGGCGACGGCCCGCAGCTCGCGCTCGCGATGGCCGAGCGCATGCACGTCGGCGATCTTCCGTTCTGCGTCCAGCCCAACGCGGGGCTTCCCCGAACCGTCGACGGACGACAGCTCTACATGGCGACGCCGGAATACTTCGACGTCTTCGCGCGGCGCATCTTCCAGGCCGGTGCCCGCATGGTCGGTGGTTGTTGCGGTACGACCCCGGAGCACGTCCGCTGGATGGCCAAATCCGCGCGCATGCTCGGCGGCGGTGCCAAGCCCGCGCCGACGCCACGCGTGGTGGCGCTATCGGAGCGGCCGATCGGCATCGAGCCCACGCCGCTCGCGGAGCGGAGCACTTTCGCCGCCAAGCTCGCAGCGGGAAAATTCGTGGTCTCGGTAGAGGTGAACCCGGCGCCAGGGCTCGACCCCAAGCCGGCGCTCGAAGCGTCGAAGATGCTGCTCGCCAATGGTGTCGACATCGTCAACGTCGCCGATGGGCCGCGCGCCATGGCGCGTATGGCCAACATGGCATTCTGTTCTCTGCTGCTTCGCGACTACGGCATCGAGCCCATGATGCACGTGTGCGGGCGCGACCGGAACCTGCTCGCCCAGATGGCGCATTTGCTCGGCGCTCATGCCATCGGCATTCGCAACCTGGTGGTGATCACCGGTGACCCGCCCAAGGTCGGCGACTACCCCGAAGCCACCGCCGTTTACGATCTCGACTCCATCGGGCTATTGCAAATGGCATCGAGCATGAACCGCGGTCTCGATCCGGCCGGAAAGCGCCTCGGCAGCGGCAAGACGTCGTTTCTCTGCGCGACGGGCTTCGAGCCCGGCGCGGCGGACTTCGACAAGGAGCTCAAACGACTCGAGCAAAAGCGCGCCGCGGGCGCCGATTTCGTGATGACCCAACCCGTCTTCCAGGTGGAGCTCTTGGAAAAGATGCTCGAGCACACCGCTCGCCTGGGCATGCCAGTGCTGGTCGGCGTGCTCCCCCTCGTGAGCTTCAAGAACGCCGAGTTTCTGCACAACGAGGTGCCCGGGATGCAAATCCCCGAACCCATCCGCGAGCGCATGCGCAAGGTGGCGCCCGGCGCCGAAGCGCGCAAGGAAGGCGTCAACATCGCTCGGGAGATGCTGTTTGCCGTGCGCCATCGCGTGCAGGGCGCCTATCTCATGCCGCCGCTCGGCAAATACGAGCTGGCGCTCGAAGTACTCGAGGGACTTTAGAGGGCGGGCGGGTACTCCAGCGTGACCTTCGTGATCGTCGCGGTCTCGGCGGCATGCAAACGACGGCTTCGGGCCGCGCGCCAGCTGGTCTCGGCGGCGCTCTACCTGAATGTCGCCTGCACTTCCACCGGCACGACGGACGGCCCGCGCGGGACAGGAGGCGCCGGAGAGGACGGCGCCCCGGGGCCGTCCGAGGCCGGCGCCGACGCGGCGCCGACAACGCGCCACGTGTTTCGCCGCCTTCAGCTTTCGACCGAGTTCGTCTGCGAAGGCGCCACCTATGCCGACTTCGACGGCGATCTCGACATGGACGTCGCCTTCGGGCCGCGCTGGTACGAGGGGCCCTCGTTCACCGTCGAGCACGAGATCTACGCGCCTCAGCCGTTCGATCCCAAGGGTTACTCGGATTGCTTTTTCCTCTTCTCCCGCGATTTCGACGCGGATGGGTGG
>DATHEQ010000244.1:0-7429 GCA_035318505.1 Polyangiaceae bacterium
TGCGTTTCATCGTGTCCGCCACCGAAGAGATTGCGGCGCACCAACGCAAAGGAATGCTGATCGTCCTCGAGTCGACGACCTATCCGGGCACCACCCGCGAAGTCCTCGTCCCCAAGCTGACCCGCGGTTACGAGATCGGCAAAGACGTCTTTGTCGCCTTTTCACCGGAACGCGTCGACCCCGGCAATACGCGCTACCACACCCGCAATACGCCCAAGGTCATCGGCGGGACCACCCCGGCGTGCCTCGAAGTCGCCCAGGCGCTCTACGCCCGCATCATCGACACCGTCGTACCGGTGACGAGCACCGACAGCGCGGAGATGGTCAAGCTGCTCGAGAACACGTTCCGCGCCGTCAACATCGCGCTCGTCAACGAAGTGGCCATGATGTCGCGGCGCCTCGGTATCGACGCTTGGGAGGTCATTCACGCGGCGGCTACCAAGCCCTTCGGCTTCATGCCCTTTTATCCGGGCCCCGGCTTGGGGGGACATTGCATCCCGGTCGACCCGCTCTACCTCTCTTGGAAACTGCGCACCCTGAAGTTCCAAGCCCGCTTCATCGAGCTCGCCGACGCCATCAACAGCGCGATGCCCGAATACGTCGTGTCGCGCGTGACCGACGCCCTCAATAACCAGAAGAAGGCGGTGCGGGGCGCCAAGATCCTCGTGGCGGGTGTCGCCTACAAGCCCGACGTCTCCGACGTGCGCGAGTCCCCCGCCTTCGACGTGATCGCCGGTCTCTTGCGGCTCGGCGGTGAGGTGGCGTACGTGGATCCGCACGTACCCGAGATCGACGAAGCGGGGCCGAAGCTGCACAGCGTCTCGCCTTTCGCGAGCTTCGCCCCTTACGACGCCGTCGTCATCATCACCCATCACCGCGCGTTCGACTACGAGCGCATGCTGCGCGAAGCTCCGCTCATCGTCGATACCCGCGATGCCCTGCGCGGCGTGGCCGGCGACCGCAACAAGGTCGTCACGCTCTAGATCACACTGCCCCGGGGGCCGCCGAGAGCCCCACCTTCCCAAGCGCATCGGCGCCAACGCGCGCCACGAAATCCCGAAACGATTCGCCGCTGCCGCGTTCGCCCAGATAAAACCGGGCGATCGCCGCCACCACGGCCGGCGTTTGCTCCTCGGGGATACGTCCGGAGATGCGCGACCCCACGCGAGCTCCCTCTCCGCACCCGCCGCCCACGCGCAGCGAGTAGTGCGGTCGCTCCACGCCATCCTTGCCGGTCACCATGAGGCCGGTCATGCCGATGTCACCGACCTGATGTTGGCCGCATGCGTTGGGGCATCCCGAGATCTTGATCTCGAAACGCCCTACCTCGGCCACCACGTCCTGGCCCTCTTGGCGCGTCGTCCCCTCCTCGAGGTGCTCGCGAATGAGCGACGCCACGCCCATGCTCTTGGTGATAGCGAGCGAGCAGTAGTCCGTGCCTGGGCAGCTGACGACGTCGGTGATGTGCAGTGCATCCGCTTCGCCCAGCCCAATCGCCACCACCGCACGAAAGAGCGCATAGAGCCGGCGCGAAGGGATGAAGCGCAGGAGCAAGTTTTGCTGGTTGGTGGCGCGCACGGTTCCGTTGCCGAATTCGCGCGACAGTGCAGCGATGGAACGCAGCTGCTCGGCCGACGCATCGCCGAGAGGCAGCTTGATGATCGCGGCGTGATAGCCGTGCTGCGTCTGGGCCATCGCGTTGGTGCGCTTCCAGCGCGCGAACGCGCCGTCGCCGATGGGCTCGCCGGGCTCCGCAGGTTGGGGCGTTGGTTCACGGTATTCGCTGATGTAGCCGGCCTGCGTCTCGCGCAGCGCGGCTCCCCGTTCGCAGAGAACAACCTGCAGCTCGGCGTCGAGACGGCGCAAAAACTCAGCCTCGCCGAGCGCGCGCAGCAGGAACTTCATGCGATTCTTCTTGCGGTTTTTGCGCTCGCCGTCGCGAAAGTACACCCGCACGATCGCTTCGCACGCGGCGAGCAAGTCGGCTTCGGCAATGAAGTCGAGCCAAGCGTGCGCGATCTCGGGCGTGGAACCGAGGCCTCCCGCCACGTAGAGCGCGAAGCCGCGCCCACGATCGGTCACGCGTGCAAAGAGACCGATGTCGTTGATCATGACTTGCGCTTCGTCGCGCACGCTGCCGGAAATTCCTATTTTGAATTTTCGCGGCAGCTTCAGGTTCATCTCGTGGAAGAGAAAATGCTGCGTGATGGCATGGGCGTGCGGCGTGACGTCGAATACCTCGTCTTCGAGAATGCCGCCGTAGGGTGAGGCGGTGACGTTGCGAACGCTGTCGGCGCACGCGCCCACCGTGGTCACGCCGGCCTGCGCCAGGAGTGCCGCCGTTTCGACCGAATCCTCGAGCTCCAGGTAGTGGACCTGGATGTCCTGCCGCACCGTGACGTGCGCGCTTCCCCGTCCCCAACGCGCCGTCACCTCGGCGATGGCGTCCAGTTGATCCGCCGTCAGAACGCCGCCGGGGATCTTGATGCGCTGCATGTGCTTCACGTGCGGGAGCTGGGCGTAAACGCCCATGCCCAGCCTGAGTGGCCGAAACTGCTCGGCAGTGAGCTCCCCTGCGCGGTAACGCGCGATGTTGGACGCGAGACGGGCAATGGCCTCGTCCTGCAGCCGGCTTCTTTCGTGGGCCAAGTTTGCCTCCGTGACAGCGCGACCGGGGCGCGACCCCGGCCAGGATCCTTTCGCGATTATTCTCCCCTTTTCCGACCTGTCAAGTAAAGAATAGGCCGCATGTGGGGGACCGTGGGCGGGGGGCGCATGCTAGGATCCGGCCCTTCATGCCGCCTTCCGCCGAGTTACCGCCTCCGCCCGCGAAGCCCGAGCTCCCTCCCGAAGTTCATATCCGCGGCGAAGAAGAGGTGGCTTTTCGCACCGAGGACGGCCTGCTCATCGAGGCGCGCGGCTATTTCCCGGCGACGGCCGAGCGCGCCGTCGTCCTCTGTCACCCACATCCGCTCTACGGGGGCACCTTCAACAACGCCATCGTCGTGTCCGTCGCCAAACGGCTGCTCGAAAGCGCGCCAGAGAAAGTGGCGTGGCTGCGTCTGAACTACCGCAGCGTCGGGCGCAGCGAAGGAACATACGATGCCGCCACCCGCGAGGTGCTGGACGTCCTCGGCGCGTTCGGCGAGATTCGCCATCGGGCGCGGGGAACCAAGGTGGGGATCATGGGGTATTCGTTCGGCGCGGGGGTCGCCTACCGTGCGGCAATTCGCGACGGAAACATTGATCGCATTTGTTTGGTCGCGCCGACGCTGCGCATGATGCGCGATCAAATCGGGGAGTACAGCGGCCCGGTCCAGATCATCGCGGCGTCGAACGACGAGTTCGCGAGCGTGGAAGAAACGACGGAGCTCGCGCAGAAGCTGGGCGCCCCCGTGCACCTCATCGACGGCGCCGATCATTTCTTCGTTCGCTACCGGCGCGAAGTAGCAAGCGTGGTGCTGCGCTTTCTGGCGCCCGAGATCACGGCATGAGCACCGAACGACCGAGCAGCGCGCCTCCTCCAACGTTGGCCGTCGCCAGCAAAACCGACTGCGTTCACGCCGGCGAATCTCGCTCCCGTCCCAGCCATGCGCTCACCGCGGGAATTGCGCAGACGGCCACCTATACTTTCGACGATTCGAGCGATCTCGAGCGCTACATGCGCGGCGAGGACATCGACCCCGAGCGCGAGGAATACGGCCGCTACGGCAACCCCACCGTGCGCGAGGTCGAGCGCCGGCTGGCGGCACTCGAGGGGACCGACGATGCCGTGCTCTTTTCGAGCGGCATGGCCGCCGTGACGACGGCCATCCTCGCGCTCACCAAGGCCGGCGACCACGTGGTGCTCTTCCGCGATTGCTACCGGCGCACGCGCCAGTTCGTCGCCGGCACGTTGAGCCGCTTCGGCGTCACGAGCTCGCTCGTCTCGCCGGGCGACCTCGGCGAGCTGTCACGCAGCATGACCTCGAACACGAAGCTCGTCCTGTCGGAATCGCCCACCAATCCGTACCTCTCCTGCATCGATCTCAGTGCTCTCAGCGGCATCGTGCGAGCCCATCGCGGCGTGAAGTCGATCATCGACGCAACGTTTGCGACCCCGGTGAACTGCCGTCCGGCGACGTTCGGCATCGATCTCGTCGTTCACAGCGCGACCAAGTACTTGGCCGGGCACAACGACGTTTTGGCCGGCGTCGTGGCCGGCCCGCAACACCTCGTTTCTCTCGTGCGTGACCTACGCCACGTGCTCGGCGCGGTTTGCGATCCCCACGCGGCCTTTCTCGTTGGGCGCGGGCTCAAGACTTTGGCGCTGCGCATCGAGCGGCAGAACGTGACGGCAGCCGCCATCGCCCGTGCTCTCGAGCGCCACCCGGGCGTGCAGCGCGTCTTTTATCCCGGACTCTCTAGCCATCCCGACCACGCCGTCGCGCGCCAGCAGATGCGCGGGTTCGGCGGCGTCGTCAGCTTTCTCGTGCAAGGCGGTGGCCTCGCTGCCCGGCGCCTCGTCGACGGTTGCAAGCTCGCGCGCATCGCGCCCTCGCTCGGTGGCGTCGAGACGCTCATCGAGCAGCCCGCCATCATGAGTTACTTCGAAATGACCCCCGAAGAACGGTCAGCCATCGGCATCGAAGACAGCCTCGTCCGCCTCTCGGTCGGAATCGAAGATCCGAAGGACATCCTAACCGACATCGAGAACGCCCTCGCCGCCATCGCCTAACGATCGCCCGGCCTTTTACTTCTCGCGCGTGATGTCGACGAACTCCCACGCTTGATTGAGCCCGCCGTTGCACGTGTAGATCTGGATGTTGGTGAGATCAGCGGTGCGCGCCGAGTCGACATCGACGCATTTTCCGCTGTTGGGGTTGACCATCGTGTAAAAGCCGGCGCTGTCGGTAAGTTTGAGCGCGTAGATCTGCGCCACGGTGTTGTTGCAAGCGTAAAGAGCGACGTTGGTACCGTCGGACGTGCCCGAGTCTTTTACATCGACGCACTTGTTGGTCGCAGGATGGATGATGATGTAGCTCGTAGGCGTCACCGCCTGAAGACGGAACTGCTGCGACGTGCTGCCATCGCAGATAAACTGGACGATGTTGGTGCCGTCGAAGGGGAGGTTGCCGAGCACGGTCATGCATTTTCCGCTGTGCTGAGCGATGATGTTGTAATAGACGCCGACGATTGGCCCTCCGTCGGGTGTAGCGCCGCGTCGATCGGGATCGGCATCGATGCCGGCATTGATGTCCGCCACCGGGCCATCGATGGACGAATCGGAATCGACTGCGCCATCGGCGTCAGGAGGAACACCGCTGCGATCGGGGACGACGTCGATCGCACCTCCGCCGAGATCGACGCTGGCGTCGAGCACCTGACTGTCCGGCGCGGCCGCTTCGGCGTCGCTCCGCACGCCGGTGTCGCTTCGATCGGCGTCGAGGCTGGCATCGGTGCCTGCTTTGCCGCCTGTACCGCCCTCGCCTCCGGACCCGTCGCCATCGAGCTCGCCCGCGTCTTCTTCGGTGCCGCCGTCCGTTTCGCCCGGTCCGCTGCCGTCGCTGGAGGCCGCTCCCCCCACGCCGCTCGGCGAGTCGCGACGTCCACCGCTCCCGCTCGCAACGTCCTTCGCTCCTGCCTCGTGTACATCGGAGAGCCCGTCGTCGTAGATGGAGCAAGCTAGCGGCCCCGCGAGCACCGCGAGCCATGCCAGTTGCTGGACCCGGTTCCGACGACCGGTTCGAAGGAGGCGCAAAGTCGACGCACCTTAATTTACTACGGGGAAACTTATGCGGACCGCTGCCCTCGCCCCGGCCCTCAAAGCGAGCGAAACTCGGTTCGGCACAATCCGAACACGTGCGTCATCCTGGACCATCCCCAGCGGAAACTCAACATGCCCAAAAGCGCCTGAACTGGCGCAGTTCCGGATGTTGCGGCCATTGTTTCGGTCGTGTTTCGTCACCCGAACTACGTGAAACGAAGAGGTGCTGCGGTCGATCGAGGGAGGAAAGCAGATGAGCAAGCACGATGGCGTGGGTCAGCTTGGCTGACCGCAATGCGTGCAATCAAAGCGATATGGGGCGTTTTTCGCCCGCTTCGATTCGCAGGGCGAGCTCGTTCTCGGGCGGCGGCAGCGGGCATACGGCATAGGGCGTAAACGCACATGGCGGATTGAACGCCTTGTTGAAGTCGAGGAGGACACGCCCCTCTTGCGCCGGCGGCGCGTAAAGAAAGCGGCCCGCGCCATACGTTTCGTCACGGCTCGTGCGATCTCGAAAGAGGACGAAGAGCCGCTCTTCGCGACTCTCGAAGAACGGCAAGAGGCTCGCGCGCTGGCCATCTTTTTCGAAGTGGGCGACGCCGGGACAGAGGTAAGTTTGCATTGCCCCGTCGCCGTCTTCGATTGCCATTTCCTTGGCACTCGCAAAAGGTTCGAGGCGCGCGACGATGCGCCAGTCCGCGTCGATTGGGTAAGCAGGAATACCCGGGAAAGACTTGCGGCCCGGGCTCTCCGCATCGCGAATGCGGAGGGCGAACGATGCGCCGCGCTGCACGAGCTGAAACGTCAGCGTCCCGAAGGTCACCTCGTCGGGCGCTCCGAGCACATTCGAGCGAAGCTCGACCGAACGCACACGTTGACCGCGCGCGAACACCTCGGCGTCCCCCTCCACATCGAGGCGCACGCCGCCAGCCGTAACGGTGACCGTAGCGAGCTTCGCCGGCGCGCGCCCCTCGGGCAGCGGGATGTCCGACCCGACGGCGGCGCCGAGCGAATGGCGCCCTTGCGCGAGCCACACCTTGCCGATCAAAGTGAGCCACCCGCGCTCGCCTTGGAGACGCGCGAGGCGCGCCTCGCGATGCGACTGCACGTCTTTTTCGAGCTCCTCGCGCGTGATCGTGTCGAAGGTCATTGGTTCTTCATCCGGTGACGAGCTCACGCCTAGCGCTCACGGTCGCCGTGTCAAGAGGGCGGCAGGTTGCTGCGACCGGCCGTTCGACGTAAGAATAAGAAGCGCGTCTTGGTTGGATACTCCGGAAAACCGCTGATTTTGAAGCTCGGTATCAAGCCCGGTTCGCGGCTCGGCGTGTTCGACGCGCCCCCCGGATTCGAGACAACGCTGGGGACGCTGCCGGAAGGTGTCACCAAAACGACTACGTTGCGCGGATCGCACGACATCGTGTTGCTCTTTACGAACAGCAAGAAGTCGCTCGAACGCCGCTTCGACGAGGTCGCGAAAGTGGTCGCGCCCGCCGGCAGCTTTTGGATTTCGTGGCCCAAGAAGACGTCGAGCGTGTCGTCCGGTCTCGATGAGAACGTCGTGCGCGCTGTCGGCCTCAATCGCGGCTGGGTCGACATCAAGGTATGCGCCGTCGACGAGATTTGGTCCGCGCTGAAGTTCGTCACGCGCTTGAGCAACCGCGTCTAGCGCTCCCCCCGGTCATC
>DATHEQ010000245.1:0-8940 GCA_035318505.1 Polyangiaceae bacterium
TGGGCTGTCACAGGCGGCGACAACGATCGCAAGACTCGCCGCGATCAAGCTGGAGACCAGGGCGTCGGTTGGCATGGCGGCATGCTACATAACTGCCGCTCCCATGACACCCCCTCCGAGCTCCCCTGCCCTGCGCGCGGCGCGCCATCTCCATCACGTGCGGTACGAAATCCGGGGTCCGCTCGCACGCCGCGCCGATGAGCTCGAACGCGAGGGCCACGAAGTCATCAAGCTGAACATCGGCAACCTCGCCGCCTTCGGGTTTCGCACGCCCGAGACGATGCGCATCGCCGCCATCGAGAACCTTGCTCATGCCGAGGGCTACTGTCATCAGAAAGGCATCTTTCCTGCGCGCGAAGCGGTGGTGATGGACACGCAAACGCAGGGCATTGCCGGCGTGACCGCCGACGACGTCTTCATGGGCAACGGCGTATCGGAGCTCATCCTGATGACGACGGAAGCCCTCCTCGAGCCGGGGGACGAAGTGCTCTTGCCCGCCCCCGACTATCCGCTCTGGACCGCAGCGGTCGTCATCACTGGCGGCAAACCGGTGTACTACCCGTGTCGGCCCGAAGCTGGCTTCGTACCCGACCCGGAAGAGGTTCTGCGTCTGGTGACGCCACGCTGCAAGGCGATCGTCATCATCAATCCCAATAATCCCACCGGTGCCGTTTATCCGCGCGAGGTGGTGGAGAAGCTCGTGCGCATCGCCGAAGAAAAGCAGATCGTGCTTTTTTCCGACGAGATCTACAATAAGGTCCTCTACGACGGGGCCGAGCACGTACCGGTCGCCAGGCTTTGTCGCGACACGCTGTGCGCCACGTTCAGCGGGTTATCCAAAGTCTACCGCGCCTGCGGGTTTCGCACCGGCTGGGTCTACTTCAGCGGGAAAAAAGATCACGCCACCGAGTACCTCCAGTGTCTCGAGCTCTTGGCGTCCCTGCGCCTCTGCGCGAACGTGCCTGGGCAATGGGCGGTGCAAACGGCACTCGGCGGCGTGCAGAGCATCTACGAGCTCACCTCGCCCGACGGACGCCTCGGTCGGCAGCGCCGTGCGGTCATGGACATGCTCGCGCAATCGCGCTTTTTGACCGCCGAAAAACCAAAAGGTGCCCTTTACGCATTCATCGGCGTGCGTACCGAGGGCCTCGGCGATTTCGATGACGCGGAGTTCGCCATGAGGCTCCTCGAGCGCCAGCACGTGCTCGTCGTGCCGGGGAGCTCGTTCAACGTCGACTACACCAATCGCTTTCGCATGACCTTCTTGCCCGACGAGGAAACGCTCGCCCGCGCGCTGCATCGCATCGAAGCGACGCTCGCCGAGTGGCAAACATAGTCCGTCGACTACTCGCTCGGTTTAGCGTCGGGCGGCGCCGCGGCGGGCTTCGTATCGGGTGGCACACTGGCTGGTTTGGTGTCGCCAGCTGCCGTGGGCACCTCTGGTTTGTTGAAAAAAGTGGCCAGGTACTTGTTCGTGAACTGCGCGAAGGCGGCGCTCGTCATGGCCTCGTAGACCGCCGGCTCGAGTGCGCCGTCGCCCTTCTCGACTTTGGCGTCGGGATTGCGCCACGTGGGAAGCTTGAAATGCAGCGGCTTGGTGTCGTCGGGCAGACGGAACGTCGCTTCGAAGATGAGCGCCAATCCGACGAACACGCCCCGCGGCCTGGCGGTCAAGTACGACGGCCCGGAGACCTGCGAGATGTGCTCGATGAACACCGTGGGGATCGTCGTCGTGGCTGGAAGAGGCGCGTCGGGATCAGCCAAGGGGGCCCCCATCTCGAGCGTTAGGATATCGGGCGGAAATGAGGCGGCGAAACGAGCGGCGATCGCTTTGGCGGCCGCTTCTTCGCGGCCGCGCGCGTGCGCGTCATCGAAGTATTGGGACGGCAGCGATACGACACCCATGTAGAAGGGGCTGCGCTTGATCTGATTGTCCGCCATCTCCATCGTGCGCGTCACCTTGCGGCGGAAACGAATGTCGACCTTGGGCCCGCTCTTTTCGGCGACCGCGAGCAGGCGCTCGACGAAGGCGACCACCGTCGGATCTCTGGCGCTCGCCTCTTTACGGTACTTGGCGAGCGCCCCCTGGTACACGGCGTGAATCGCCTGGCGCAGCTCGGTGTCGATGAGCTTGTGGGGGTGCTTTTTGCCGAATTCCGCGAGGGCCGAGACTGTGCCCGTCTTTTTCACGCTCTCGAGCGCGATCAACATCGCCTGACGGAGCGCCGCCGTGACTTCCGTTTGGATACCCGAGTTGGGATGGGCGGCGATGTAGCGCTCCACCGCTTCGACCGTTCCTTCCTTGACGGCGTCGCGCAGCTCGATGCGCGGAAGAAAAACGTCGCGCACCTCATCCCGGCGCCCGCCGCGCGCGAGATACGCTTGGTATCCGGCCACCGAACGCTGGCGGTGGGCCACGCTCAGCATGCCTTCGTCACTTGCTCGGTTGCGCAGCCACCACACGCCGGGCGCGAGCGCCGCCCCCATGGCAATGCCGATGAGGATGCCGTGCCGTGCCCAGACCGGCACCTGGCGCACCATCCGCGTTTTGGGGGCGAAAGGGTTGGCGACACCCACGTCGACGAGCGGGTCGAGAAGCCCGAGGGTCTTCTTGTCATCCTCGGCGGCCGCCCTCTCGACTCGGCTCTCCGCTTCTTCGACGACGCCCTTGGCCTGTTCGAGATGGCCTGCCGCCACAGGGAACGTGAACGTCGCCTCGGGAAACGCGAGAACGAGGTTTTCACCGGAGACGACCGGCGGAACCTTCGACGTGAAAGGAAAGACGCGCAGTTTGTAACTGCGCGCGTCGATCACGCCGCTCGGGAAAAGGTAGATCCCTGCGACGAAGGGGAGCGACTGACGCGCCTTCAAACGCGAGAATACCTGCAGGAACGCGACCAGGATGGCCGCCAGCAAAAAGCCGTAGCCGGCGATGAACGCCGTGCTGTGAAGAGCGAGACCGCTGTCCAGATTTCCGAGTCCAACCTGATAAAGACCGAGGAGCAGCGCGACGCTTGCCGCTGCGATACCGAGCGACGCCAGCATCCCGCGTGGTTGTCCCGCGGTCGCTTGAAGCACCGGCGCCGGTTGTCCCTGCCCCCCCACACAAGCGACGAACCTTTCCTGGACGGCGCGCGAAAGCTCGTAGAAATCCACCTCTTGCATGAATGGTCCAGAAACCCGAGGGTTGACGACTACGGGGTCAAGTCAAGCAGCTTGCGGCTCTAGGCGAGGCGTGGCGTCCAAATGTTCTAACATACGGGCGCAGATTCGCGCCCATGATCGCCGTCACCCTCCGCGGACTGGTCGTTCGGTTCGGCGACGTCGTTGCGCTCGATCGCATCGACCTCGAGGTACGTGCAGGTGAGCTTCTGCTCCTTCTCGGTCCGAGCGGATGCGGAAAAAGCACGCTTCTTCGGACCATCGCGGGTTTCGTAGTGCCCGATCGGGGCACGATCGAATTCGGTGAGGAGGACGTGACCCGCCTACCGCCGCACAAGCGCAACACCGGCATGGTGTTCCAGAGCTTCGCGCTTTGGCCCCATTTGTCGGTGGGCGAGAACGTCGCGTTCGGGCTGCGCGAACGCAAGGTCGAGAAGCGCGAGATCACGCAGCGGGTGCAAGAGTCGCTCGAAGCCGTGCGCATGGGGGAGTACACCGCCCGCCGCATCGACCAGCTTTCAGGGGGCGAGCAGCAGCGCGTGGCGCTGGCGCGGGCGCTCGTCATTCGCCCCCGATGTCTCTTGCTCGACGAGCCGCTCTCGAATCTCGATGCGTCGCTGCGACACTCGATGCGCGACGAGATCCGTCGCGTATGCAAGGAGTTTCGCCTTACTGCAGTTTACGTGACCCACGATCAACAAGAGGCGCTCGCCGTCGGCGATCGCATCGCGGTGATGAAAGGGGGACGCGTTTTGCAGATCGATGCACCGCTCGAGGTGTATCGACGCCCCCGCTCCCGCGCGGTGGCCGCATTCATGGGAGAAACGAACCTGCTCTCGGGTACCGTGCTTTCCGCGCGATCGGACGAAGTCCGGGTGCGCACGAGCATCGGCGAGTTCGTGGCGCTGGGACGGCCCGATCTTTCCGTAGACGTAGGGACGCCCGTGTGGGTGTCCCTGCGCCCAGAGTGCCTCTTGCTCACGACGATGGACGACGCTTCACTCGCCAACGCTACCGCCGGGGAGCTCGAGAGCACCGCCTACCTCGGACAAATCGCGGAGCATCGTTTTCGCGCAGGCGGCGAGCTGCTCCGCATCCACGAGCTCAATCCCCGCGCCACGCGACCCGCCGACGGGAGCAAGATCGCGGTGATCGCGCCCGCCGACGTGGTGCTGGTGCCGGTCGATGACGACCGCTAGACCCCGCATGGCAAGGAACGAATCCGGAGGATGGGCCTCCTCCCTGAAAGGTCTTTTCGCGCTTGCAGCGGTGCTCGCCATCCCTTTTCTCTTGAGACCGCGCGACAACTTGTTCGACGAATCGGGCGAGAGCATCGTCGTCCTTACGCCGCACAGCGAGCCCACGCGTCACGAGTTCGCGCGCGCCTTTCGCGAGCACATGCGAAAAAAGGGGCGCTCGGTGTGGGTCGACTGGAGGACGCCCGGTAGCTCGCGTGAGATCGCGCGATTCATCGCCTCCGAATTCGAGACGTCTTTCGCGAGCTACTGGACGAATCGCCTGCACCGACCGTGGTCAGGGGGCGTCGCGGCAGCCTTTGCCAACCCGGACGTGAAGATGAGCGGCGCCGAACCGCGAGACGAAGCGGCAGAGGCGCGCCGCGTCTTCCTGGAATCGGACGTGGGCATCGGTATCGATCTGCTTTTCGGCACTGGCGCTACGGAAGGCGCCGCCCAGGCGAGCGCCGGAAGGCTGGTCGATGCCGGTTTGGTCCGCTCGCGGCCCGACCTCTTCGGCGAGAGCGGTATACCGCAAAGCGCCGGGGGCAAAGTCTTGTGGGACAAGGAAGGACGGTGGGCTGGAACCTGCTTGACCCGCTTCGGCATCTGCCACAACCGCGATTCGCTGTCGCGGCTCGGGATCGCCAAAGCGCCAGAGCAGTGGAGCGATCTCGCCAGCCCGGCGTACTTCGGTCAACTCGCCATCGCCGATCCGAGCAAGAGCGGCGCCGCAGCCTCCGCTTTCGAAATGGTGATTCACCAGCAGATGAATTTGCGCGCCGAGGAGCTCCGCGCCGAGGGGGGCGCGACCGCGGCGGACATCGAAACGCGCGCCCAGCGCGAAGGATGGGAACGCGCGATGCGACTCGTCCGACGCATCACGGCCAACGCTCGTTATTTCGCCAGCCTGGGAACGCAGCCCACGCTCGACATCGCCATGGGCGACGCCGCCGCCGGCATGTGCATCGACTTTTATGGTCGCTTTCAGAGCGAGACTCCGGGAGGAGGCGCGGGGCGGCTCGCGTTCGTCACACCGCACGGGGGTACGGCCGTGGACACCGATCCCATCGGCCTTTTTCGAGGCGCGCCGCACCGCGAGCTCGGCGTCGCTTTCATGGAATTCGTCCTTTCCACGGAGGGACAGAAGGTATGGAACTTCCGCGTCGGAACGCCGGGCGGCCCTCACCGCTATGCATTGCGGCGCCTCCCCATCTTGCCGGCGCTCTATCTCCCCGCTTTCGATGCCTATCGTTCGGACCCCGGTGAAAATCCGTACGACGAAGCGCGTGCGTTCACGTACCACCCGGCGTGGACGGGACCGCTGGCGCGCACGATCGCGTTCATCATTCGGGTGACATGTCTCGACGCTCATGCCGAGCTGGCAGAAGCGTACCGCGCCCTCTTCCGCGCGGGGTTTCCGCCGCGGGCGACTTCGCTGTTCGACGACGTCAAGCAGATCGACTACGCGGCGGCCCAGGGGCCCATTCAAGGAGCAGTAACGGGCAATCCGGTCGATGAAGCAGCTGTCTGCAATCGGCTGGTCGATGCGATGACGGCGCAATACCGCCAGGTGGCCGCCTTGGCGCGCGCCGGTGAGTGACCGATGGCACGGCGGAGCCCTTGGGCATTTGTCGTGTTCGCGGTGGTGGCCGCGCTCCTCGGATGCTTTTTCTTTTGGCCGCTCTTCGAGAGCCTGCGGGGCGCGTTTCTGACGCCGAGCGGTGAATTCACGCTCGCCTATTTCGCCCTCTTGCTCGACAACCCAACGTACGTCGAAGGGTTCCGCAATGCGCTCGCGGTCGCGGCAGCCGCCACGATCGTGGCATCGGTGGTCGGCACGTCCCTGGCCATCGCGCTCGATCGCTGGACGTTCCCGGGCAAAGCGCTGCTCTCGGCACTGGTGCCGCTTCCCCTCATCGTGCCCCCCTTCGTCGGTGCGCTCGGCGTCAAACAAGTGCTGGGGCAGACGGGCGCGCTCAATGCGCTGCTCATCGCGGTTGGAGCGGTAGACGCCGCGCATCCCATCGACTGGCTTCGACAAGCACGCTTTCTGACGGTCGTGCTCCTGACGGCGCTCTACCTCTATCCCGTCGTTTACTTCAACGTCTCGGCGGCGCTCACGCAGGTCAACCCGGAGATGGAAGAGGCCGCCGAGAACCTCGGCACCACCGGGCTCCGGCGGATCTTCAAAATTACGCTACCTCTCATTTTGCCGAGTCTCTTTGCGGCGATCACGATCGTGTTCATCTGGGCGCTCACCGAGCTCGGCGTGCCGCTCATGTGCGACTACACGCGCATCACATCGGTGCAGATCTTCAGCGGCGCGAACGACATCGGGCGCAGTCCCCTCGTCTATGCCCTCGTCGTCACCCTGCTGTCCATCACCACAGCCCTCTACATTTTCGCAAAAGTCACGTTCGGGAAAACCGCGCATGCCGTCGCCACCAAATCGAGCGCGCGCCGCACGAGCAAGGAGCTTGGCCCCCTGGCGGGGGGTGTTTGCGCGATGCTCATCGGCTGCCTCGTTTTCTCGGCCGCGCTCCCCAACGTCGCGGTGTTGCTGCTCGCCGTTTCGGGCGATTGGTACGGGACGATCTTGCCTTCGAGCTTCACGCTCGCGCACGTAGAGACCGCGCTCGGGCACGGTCTCGTCGTCCCTTCCATCGCCAATAGCCTTCGCTACGTCACGATGTCGACGGCTTTCGACATCGTGCTCGGCGTCGGCATCGCGCACATCGCGGTGAGGAGTCGCATGCGCCTCGGCTATTTGCTCGATGCGGCGGCGATGCTCCCTCTCGCCGTTCCCGGCTTGGTGCTCGCGTTCGGCTACCTGGCCATCGCTCGCGAAGGGCGCCCTTTGTCCTTTCTCAATCCGTCGCGCGATCCCACCGTCTTGCTCGTCGTCGCATACGCGATTCGGCGGCTGCCGTTCGTGGTCCGCGCCGCAGCAGCTGGTCTACAGCAGGTCAGCGTGACGCTCGAGGAAGCGGCGGAAAATCTGGGAGCGTCCGATTGGCGCGTGTTCTGGCGCGTCACCTTCCCGCTCCTTGGTCCGCATCTCGTCGCCGGGGGCGTGTTCGCGTTCGCGCTCTCGATGCTGGAAGTGTCGGATTCCCTCATTCTTGCCCAGCGACAGACGACGTATCCCGTAACCAAAGCGATCTACGAGCTGTCGCAGTTGCTCGGCGATGGACGCTGGGTCGCCGCCGCGCTCGGAGCGTGGGCCATGATCTTTTTGGGCGCAGCCGTCGCGTTCGCCCGCTCCGCCCTCGGCCGCCGATTCGGCGGTCTTTTCCGGGTCTGATTAGCGCACGCCCAGTGCCTGGGCGACGAGTAGCGCCGTGTTCGAGCGCTGCTCGAGCGGCGCCGCGACGACGGGGGCCGGCGCTGCCGTCTCGGTCGACGGCGCTTCCGCGGGAGGCTCGGGAACGCCGGCTTCCGGCATGTCGTCCGTCGGTGCATAGGTCGCGTCGCGCTTGGCGAGATCACTGCCGGCGAGAGGACGCTCCGGTAGAGACACGCCAGGCGGCGAGGGGTCGAGCCAGTGGTAGCTCCTGTCGCGCGAGTCGAGGTGCACGAACTGCGTCGCCCGGTGAGTATAGAGGCCCACGCCGACGCGGGGGAGCGTGCGCAGGTAAGCGGCCAAGGTGGCCGCTCGCACTTTCGGTAACCGGAAGTCGACCGCGCGTCCTTCGCCGTGCTTGCCTTCCGGCCGTCGCCCTGGTTTGCGGTAGCCGGAGACGACGATGATTTCGCGCGAGCGAAAGTGGTATGCGGCGCGAACGAGGAGCTGCAGCGTGCGCCGATCGAGCATCGTGGTACGCGGATGCGCAGGATCGCGTACGTCGCAAAGTAGGTCGTCGAGCTGAGCCGCTGCCTGGCCGTCGATCTTGCCGCCCGCGTCGTAGAGGCGAATCGAAGTCGCGAGCCCGGTATTCACATAAGAAACGCGCAAAGGCCAGAGCGCAGGTTTGACATTGCGATCGGCAGGGGTCGGTGCGGTCTCTGCCTGATTGCCGTTGTCAGTGCGATCGGAGTGCTTGTCCGCGCTCGCGGGCGGCGGCAATTGATCGGCTCGTGCACCACCGCGCGCGAGCGTCATTCCGAACAACAGACCGGCAAGGGCGACGGCCCTAGGGAACGGTGCCAGCGGATTCCTCATTCCCCCTATTCAACGGCGGGATTTCATATGTCCATAGGGGTTCCCCACAGTTCGGATGTAGGCATCGTGCTCCGCCTTCCCTGCCTTGCCGCCGCACGCCAGCACACGTAAGGAGACGAGATCCATGCCCAAGACGAAGGTCGAAACTGCTCTCGCCGCGGCCGAAATGGCGCACGCCGACGATCCCGAGCGTGTCGATCTGCTGCGACGAACGCGGCAATTCAAAGCGAGCTGGATCGAGCTCGCCGAGGCGCTGACCGAGAGCCGCCGCCGCGGCGGTTTCCGGCGCTGGGGCTACGACTCATTCGAGGACTACACGCGGCGCGAGCTCTTTCTGCGCCAGGAAACCGTGGACAAGCTGACCGGCTCGTTTCTGTT
>DATHEQ010000246.1:0-25748 GCA_035318505.1 Polyangiaceae bacterium
GGCGGCGGCGTCGTTACGGATATCGCCGGCCTCGCAGCTTCACTCGCGCTTCGTGGTCTTCGCTGGATCGCCGTTCCCACGACGGTACTCGCGATGGTCGACGCATCGGTCGGTGGCAAAACCGCGGTCGATCTCGGCGCCGCCAAAAACGCCGTGGGCGCGTTTCACCAGCCGTCCCGGGTGATCGTCGATCCCTCTTTGTCGCGCAGTGAAAGCGATCGCGCATTTTCGAGCGGTTTGGCGGAGGTGGTGAAGACGGCGCTCATTGGCGACCCGGCTTTCTTCGCGAAGCTTGCTACCCCCGAAGCCGCGGAGCGCCTCGTGAAACAGCGCGATGCCCAAGCGACGACTGACGCCATTCGGTCCTCGATCGTCGTCAAAGCGGGCGTCGTCGGCCGAGACGAGCGCGAGGCCGGTGAGAGAGCCCATTTGAATCTCGGTCACACCATCGGTCACGCGCTCGAGGCGGAAGGCGGCTTCGAGCGGCTCACGCACGGCGAGGCCGTCTCCCTCGGTCTCGTGGCCGCGCTCCGCGTGGGCGTTGCGCTCGGTGTGACGCACCGCGACCTGGCAGCGGAAGTCGAGCGGCTCTTGGCGCGGCTCGGGCTTCCCACGGATCTCGACGCCGAGCCGCTCGCCCAAGCCCTGCGATGGGTCGCCTACGACAAGAAACGGGAGGCCGGCACGCTCCGCATGGTTCTCGTACGCGCGCCTGGCGAGGTGGAGATCGCGCGCGTCGCCGCGGCGGACCTGCCGGAATTGCTGGCCAAACGATAGGCTGGGCGAATCCGGGCCGGGCCGCGATCGTCCTCGCGCCCTCGGCGTCTGGCCGCGCGAGCGCCGGCGAGGGAACGCGATAGGCGGGATTCTTGGCGATATTGGAAGTCCGTCGGTAAACTCATGAGATGAAGCTCGGGGTTGCGCGATGGCTTTGCTTGGCGGCTGCGGGGGGGAGCGCGCTGCTCGCTGGCGCGGGGTGCGCCGATAGCGAGAGCATCTTGTTCGTGCGCCAGGCGCAGGCACGCATCGCGAGCGGCGCCAACGGTTGCACCGTCGACAGCTCCCCCTCCAGCCTTTTCATCACGGAAGGCACGCTCGACCTCGCCTTCCGCACCGAGTACAGGGCGGCGCTGCTCGTCGGCAACCAGCTCGTCGCGCGCGGAAACAGCTCTCAACTTCGCACCGAGACGTCGCGCGTCGAGGTCCAAGGCGCGGTCGTCCGACTCGAGGACGGAACGAGCACCGTTTGGGGTCCGTTCACGGTGCCGGGCTCCGGCTTCATCGATCCGGCGACGGGGTCGACGCCGTCCTACGGTCTCACGGAGGCCATCCTCCTCGGGAGCGCGTTTGGCAACGCCCTCGCCGGGGATCTGACGCAACGCTCCCGGGTCCGGCGTTTCACGTCCATCGTCAAAATCCTCGGCAAGACCCTGGGAGGGACGGCGGTCGAGTCGGGCGAATGGCGCTTTCCGCTCACCGTCTGTTACGGCTGCCTCGTATCGTTTCCCCCCGAGGCCAGCGACAGCAAGGCCGGTCGCCAGCCGAACTGCGACCTCGCCGCGGGCACAGGCACCGCGGTGGCCGCGCCATGCGCTTTGGGGCAAGACGACGCCGTCGATTGTCGGGTCTGCAAGGCAGCGATTCGGCAGCAAGACGCCTGGGTTTGTCAGCCGTCACCCTGACGCGCGTCGAGAAGAGGGGCTCGGGTCGCGCGGCCGGCGGCGTCACATTAGCGCTTGCTTCGTTGGCTCAGATGAAGTCCGCTGCGGCCGCGTGCTGAAACGGGCTCTGTTCTCGCGGCGCCGCCGCACGTTGCTGAGTTTTGCTGGGCTCTTCCCGGTGGTGACGGCGCTCTTTACGCCGCACCGCGCCGCAGCCGATCCCCAACTGACCACGACCCTCACGGTCGGCGTCGCGGGTCACGGCGACCGGACCTCGCTCTGGTCGTCGACGAAGCTGGCGGCGGGTGTGCGGGGCGAGCTGCTGTTCGGGCGCGACAAGGATGCATCGTTCGGCGTTGGGCCGTATGTGGAGGCGCTCACGACCGCTAGCTTTTCCGACGTCCAGCTGGGGGGCGGGGCCGCGGTGCTCGTTCCCATTCATCCCTACCTGCCGATTGTTCTCTCGGCGGGTGGGTACGCATCGCGACGCGATCCGTGGGGATGGGAGCCCGGCCTGGCCGGCGAGCTCTTCTGGGGATCGCACGGCTACAACTACCACTCACTTTACGCGCTCAGCGCCGGGATGTTCGCGGGCGCGAGGTACGCGCTCGGCAATTCGAAAGAGGTCACACTCCTCGCGGGAGGCCGACTGGATCTCGAAATCATTGCCATTCCATTCATCTTTCTCTGGAGCGCCATTCGAGGGTCCGACCCTTCGCGGTAGTCGGACAGCCCCGCTGGTGCTGCGCTCTCGCTTCGCGCGCCGCACGTTCCACCGCGGTGCGTTCCCGCACGAGCCGGCGGCAGATCACGGTTCGGCGGCGTCGCGACCTGTGGTACCGTCGCGGCATGGAGCGGCGCACCGTGCAGCTTCGCCTCGCGGGTCAGACCTACCGCGTGGTGACGACGGCGAGCGACGCCGAGCTGAAGCGGTTCGTCTCGGTCATCGAGGAAAAGCTGAGCGCCATGCCGCGCGGAAAGGCGCTACATCCGCAGGCACTCCTTTTGGCCACGCTGGCACTGGCGCATGACCTCGAAGAGGAGCGAGCGCGTTCCCAGCGAATCGAGACGCGCGCGAAAGAGACGCTGGCGCGCCTGGTGGAGCGCATCGACTCTGTCCTGGAAGAGGGCGGCGTCGACGAAGCGCAGGTTCTGGCCCCCCCTCCACCGTGAGCGGCGGACCGGCGACCGTCAGGGGGCCTCTCCGGCACCTTGCCCAGGATCTCGAAGAGCTCGAGCGACGTGGTCTGCTCCGAATACGACCGGCGCCCGTCGATGAAAGGATCGATCCCCGGATCATCTATCTGGGGTCGAACGATTATCTCGGTTACCGTTCCACGGGGCGCCTGACGCGCTACGCCTTGGGCGCCGCGGCCGAGCATCCGGCGGGCTCAGGCGCGTCGCGGCTCGTGCTCGGGGAGCATCGAGCACACCGAGCGCTCGAGCAGGCGTTGGCCCGATGGCTGGAGGTCGATGAAACCATTGTATTTTCAAGTGGTTATGCGGCAAATCTTGGGGTGATGTCGGCGCTGGCCAGCGAAGGGGATCTCATTGTGTCGGACGCCTGGAACCACGCGTCCATCATTGATGGTTGTCGGCTGAGCCGGGCCAAGATTGCCGTCGTTCCACATAACTCCGTCGAAGCCGTGCGCGGCGCCCTCCGCGCGTCACCCGCGCGCCGCCGCTGGGTCGTCACCGAGGGTTATTTCAGCATGGAAGGCGATACGCCAGACCTCGCCGCGCTCCGCGCCGTGTGCGATGAGGAGGACGCGGCGCTGATCGTGGACGACGCCCACGCCATCGGCGTCTTGGGTCCCGAGGGCCGGGGGTGTGCGAGCGCTGCGGGCATTCGCCCCGATGTGCTGGTCGGTACGCTGGGCAAAGCTCTCGGCGCACAGGGGGCGTTCGTCGCCGGTTCTCACGATCTCTGTCGGTGGCTCTGGAATCGCGCTCGACCTTTCGTTTTTTCGACGGGACTGAGTCCGCTGCTGGCGGCGGTGGCGCAGGGGGCGGTCTCTGAGGCACGTGCCGATGGGGCAGGCCGGCAGCGGCTCGCGGCCCTCGGCGGGCGCCTGCGATCAGGTCTCGCCGCGGCGGGTGTCCCGATCGCGCCGTCTTACGGTCCGATACTTCCGCTGCTGCTCGGCGAAGAGTCGCGCGCCGTGGCCTGGAGCCGCCGGCTCGCGGAGGTCGGCGTGCGAATTCAGGCGATTCGTCCGCCGACGGTGCCGAACGGTACGTCGCGGCTCCGTATTGCGGTGCGAGCCGACCTGCGCGATGAGGAGATCGACGTCGCGGTCGCAGCGCTCGAAAGTCTCCAACACAATGCGGTCAGCCCGTGAAACTCGCGTAGGTCGTGGAGCCGCGCGCGACACCGCGCTCCGCATTGTACTGGTAGGAACCGGGACCGGCGTGGGGAAGACGCACGTCGCCTGTGCGCTGCTTGCCTCTTGGTCCGAGCGCGCGCAGGTGGCGGGATTGAAGCCCGTCGAGACGGGCATACCCACGGGAGGAGCTGCGCGTCCCGGCGACAGCACGAGCACGGAGTTGAGAGGAGCTGTCGCGAAGCGAGCACGCGGCGCGGTTCCCCCTCCCCGCTGGGCGGGCACCGTGCCCGACCGAGCGCGCGTGGTCGGAGCGGAGCCTACGGATCAAGAGCGCCTCACGGAGTCGTCGGGATCGTTTCACGTGAAACATGCCCGGCGGCAGCGCGCCGCACTCCAACCCCATCGCCCACCTCCGCAGTCCTCGTTGTTTGCTTTCCCCGACCCGGTTTCGCCTCACCTGGCCGCCCGCCAAGTCGGCACGCGCATCGACCTCGGCCTGATCGAACGCTGGGTGCATGACCACGAGGCGCCGATCACCGTCATTGAGACGGCCGGAGGCCTCTTCTCCCCGCTCGGACATACGACGACCAACTTCGAGCTGATGCAAGCGCTTCGTCCGAGTGCTGTTGTCGTCGTCGCATCCGATCGCCTGGGCGTACTTCACGACCTCACCACGACACTCGCCCTCGCTGCCACCCGAGGGGGCCCTCCGCTCGGGGTCGTGCTCTCCGCACCTTCTAAGAAGGACGCGTCGACAGGACGCAACGCTCAGGAGCTTGAAGCGCTCGGCATTGCGCATCCCATCGCGGTGTTTCCACGCGCACCGCTTCGAGCGCCCGCCTCCGTCGCGGCGGCTTGCCGGGTGATCGCGTGGATTGAGCGGTACTGCGACCCCGCGACGCGAACATGGAGAGTGTGATCAACGAAGCGGCCCAACGGGAGCGCGGTCGACGTCAGAGCTCGCGCTGATCAATTCACGGCGTGCGTCGCTTCGTCATGCTGGCGCATCGCGAAGACGTCCCCGGTCCAGGTAAAGGCGCCGGGCCGCGACGCGTTCGGCCAGTGCAGCGTCGTGCGTCACCAGGACGACGATGCATCCGCGACCCGCTTCCTCGGAGATCGCGACAACCAAACGCTCTACGCCGTCCGCATCGAGCCCATTCGTGGGCTCATCGAGCAGCAACAAAGATGGCGCATGGATCATCGCCCGAGCGAGCGCTACGCGCTGCCGCTGCCCTCGCGAGAGGCGACGAAACGTTCGCTCGGCGAAGGCGCTGACTCCGAAGCGACGCGCGGCGGGCTCCCAAGCGGCGACCTCGACGTCGTAGAGCGACGCTGCGAGCTGGAGGTTCGCGCGTGGCGTGAGGTCGGGGTAGCAGTGAGTTTCATGTGAAAGCCAGCCGATTTGGGCCCGCACTTCGCTCGGATCGACGCCCTTCGACCCGTACACGACCTCGCCGCGCGTCGGCAGGAGGATCGTTCCAAGAATTCCAAGTAATGTACTTTTTCCAGATCCGTTGGGCCCTTCCAGACTGGTGATCTGGCCCGCTCCGAACGATGCATCCACGCCCTTGAGCGCGACGGTCGAACCGAAATGGCGGCTCACTCGCTGCATCACCACCTCTGTGATCGGCCCCATCGCGTTTTCCGGACTCTACCATCGTCCCCGCGCTCGACCGGGCTTCCGATCGACGCGCCGCCGCGCGCGAAGCGCCGTACGAAAGGCTGGGCGCGAAAAGGAGACAATATGCCACACGCCGCCGCGCCTTCGCTTACCGAGCGGACACGTTTGGGAGGCGAGAAGTGACCGAGACTAGTGCTAGGATGTGGCCGATGACATCCGCCGTCGCCATCGCGCGCGAGCCGCCCCCGGCGATCGCGCGCCTGCGCAGCGCAGTGGAACAGGCCCTCGAGGGAAAACCCGAGGCTGTCGAGCTCGCCCTGATCGCGCTCCTGGCGCGGGGGCACGTGCTCATCGAGGATGTTCCGGGGGTGGGAAAGACGACCCTCGCGCGAGCCGTCGCCAAAGCGGTCGGCGGAGAGCTGCGCCGCGTTCAGTTCACGAGCGATCTGTTACCGAGCGATGTGCTCGGCGTCTCGGTCTACGACCAGCGCCGCGGCGACTTCGTGCTTCGCCAGGGGCCTATCTTCGCCAACATCCTCCTGGCCGACGAAATCAACCGCGCCAGCCCACGCACGCAATCCGCGCTCCTCGAAGCGATGAACGAAGGGCAAGTCTCCCTCGACGGACAGACCATCCCTCTTCCCGACCCGTTCTTCGTGCTCGCCACGCAGAATCCGCAGGACTTCGCCGGGACGTTCCCGCTGCCCGAATCGCAGCTCGACAGGTTCATGGTGCGCATTCGGATCGGCTACCCCCCGCCCCAGGTCGAGATGCGACTGCTCCTCGACGGCGTCAGCGACCACGCCAAAAACGTCGAGGCCGTTCTTTACCCGGCAGAGCTCGTGACCATCCAGCGCGACGTCGATCGCGTGACGGTCGATATTGCGCTTGCCACCTATCTCCAAGCCATCCTGGTCGCCACGCGGACGTCGCCTGCGCTCTCCCTTGGTGCCTCGACGCGGGCGGGCATGAACCTATCGCGCGCTGCCCGCGCACGCGCTCTCCTGCGCGGCCGTCTTTACTGCATCGCCGACGACATCCACGAGCTCGCGGTTCCCGTGCTCGCGCACCGCGTGCGCCTGTCTGCTCATGCCGAGGGGTACGTGCCGTCGCGCGACGAAACCGAAGGGGCAGTGCGCGAGGTCATCGCGCGTGTCCCCGTACCGCTCTGACCGTCGAGGCGCAGGTTGGCGGTCGAACCTCTACCGCGCGGGCAACAAAAATCGGCGCGCCGGTCCTCGCGCCGCGCTGCCTCGCGCGGCCGCGCGAGCGACTACAGCTCACTGCGTCGCCCCGAGCCCAAAAACCGCTGGGAAAGGCTGCTCCGGCGACTCCGCCCGCCGCGCCGGCTGAAGTTCACCCGCGAAGGAAAGTACTTCCTCGGGATCACGCTGGGCGTCGGCTTCGCGGCCATCAACACCGGCAATAACCTCCTCTATTTGTTGCTCGGGATGCTGCTCTCACTCATCGTCCTCTCCGGAGTGATGAGTGAGCTGTCGCTGCGCGATCTCAACGTCGTGCGGCGGCTACCGACCAGGGCCCAAGTGGGGCGCGCCCATCTCGTCGAAATCGAGGTCTTCAATCGCAAAAAACGAATCCCCTCCTACGCCATCGAAGTCGAGGATCTTCGCGCCGGGCAGCCCGCGGACAAGCGGTGCTTCTTTCTCAAGATCAGCCCCAACAGCGCGCAGGTGGCAGCCTACCGACGCTCGCCGCAGCGGCGCGGCCGCGACTGCCACGTGGGCTTTCGCATCGCCACGCGATTTCCCTTCGGCTTGTTCGAAAAGTCGCGCGAAGTTCCTTGCGAGGGGGAGCTCATCATTTATCCGGCCGTGGATTCCTTGCGTCTTCGCTCCGACGAAGGAGGGCGGCGACTTGGCGGAACCGGCTTTTCCGGGCGCGGTTCGGGCGACGAAATTTTCGGTCTTCGTCCGATGCGCGAAGGGGACGACCCCCGAGACATTTATTGGCGCAAGAGCACGCTCCTCGATCAGCTGGTCTTGCGCGAGCGGGCGCGTGAAACGAGGCCCGATATCGAGCTGGTGCTCGAAGTGCGGCGACCCGCCGACGGCGGAGACGAGTGGCCGGTGCAGTTCGAACGCCGCATCCGCGAAGTCGCTTCGCGAGCGGTCGCGCATCTGAAGCGCGGCGACGGCGTGACGATCTCCGCTACGTCGGGAGACCGCGTACGTGCGGACCGCAGTGTGGGCGCCGATCGCCTGCTGCGCTTTCTGGCGCTGGTGGAAGCCGTGGACGCGCCCGTCAGCAACGTCGTTTCGGCGGTGACGTTTCCCCCCGCAGATGGCCCGCCCACGCCGGCGCCTCCTTCGGGCGCGCCGGTCAGCGGCGCAACGCCGTCCATCGCCACGACGGACGTCGGCCCGCCGAGCGGTCCCCCCAGCGGGCTCCGCACCCCCTCGGGAGCATTGGTCAAGTCATGAGATTCGGGCTCATCCATCGCCTGATGACGGACGCCATCGCCGCGCTCGGCATTCTGGCGCTCGTGACGAGCGGCGAGCTCGAACGGTGGGTGAGCGCCGCGATCGTCGTGGGTTTGGCCGGTGCGCTCGCCATTCCCGAAAACTGGCAGACCCGGACGTGGATGCGCCGGCTGTCGACGATTGGGCCCCTCACGCTGCTCCTTTTGCAAGTCGCTCGCTTGTTCGGCGGAGCCAATGTCCTCGAGCTCGCGGTCGAATTCGCCGCCGCCTTGCAGATCATTCGCCTGGCGACGCGCCGCGGCGCTGCCCATGACCAGCAGGTCATCGTGCTCGCCTTGCTTCATCTCATTGCCGGTACCGTGATCGGTGGCGGGCTCGGCTACGGGCTTTGCTTCATCGGCTTTCTCATCATGGCGCCGGGGGCCCTCGTCTTGAGCCACCTCCGTCGCGAGGTCGAAGGCAATTACCGACAAGGAGCGCGCGATCGCACAGGGCTCCCCGTCGACGTGCCGCGCATCTTGAGAAGCCGCCGCGTCGTCGACCGCACCTTTCTCGTTGCGACGTGCCTTTTGTCCATCCCCATCTTCTGGTTTACGGCAGGTCTCTTCGTTCTTTTTCCGCGCGTGGGGCTCTCTTTTCTTTTGCTCAGCAAACCGCACACCGGGCGGATGGTGGGCTTCTCGGAGCACGTCGACCTCGGCGCCGTCGGCACCCTACGCACCGACCCGACCATCGTGCTGCGCGTCGAGATCCCCGACCTTCCCAACCCTCCGCCCCCTCGCTTGGCCATGCACCTGCGCGGTGCGGCCTTCGACACCTATGACGGGCGCAGCTGGTCGCGCAGCCTCGGCCAGCGCGATACGGCTACCCGCGAGGGGGGCAACCTCTGGATTCGGCGCCCCCCCGATCCCCATCGCGATCGTGTTTGGCGGATGGACCTCGAGCCCATCGACCCCCCGGTGCTGTTCGCGCCCCTCAATGCGGTGGCGATGCGGGTGCGCCAGCGCGGCGACCCGGTCGTGAGCTCGCGGCTCGAAATCTCTTCGGAACCGGAATGGACCTTCCGTTACGGCGGGTCCGACGAGCGGGGCGTGCGCTACGAAGTCTACGTCGGGAGCGACGCCGAGGGCGTACGTGACAACCTCTCGCACCACGACGAAGAGCGCTACATGGCGCTGCCCAAGGGGGTCACCGAGCGCGTGCGCCGGCTCGCTCATCAGGTCGTGCGCGACGGCGCCACTCCGCTCGAAAAAGCGCGGGCGATCGAATCGTATCTGCGCAGCTCTTTCACGTACGACCTCGGATCACCGTCCGGCAAATCGCCCGATCCGCTCGACGACTTCCTGTTCGTCTCTCACCGCGGCCATTGCGAATTCTACTCGACCGCCATGGTGGTCCTTTTGCGCGAGCAGCACGTCGCGGCGCGCAATGTCACCGGATTCATCGGAGGGTCGTACAACCGTTTCGGCCACTACTACGCCGTTCGTCAGGGGGATGCCCATTCCTGGGTCGAAGTCTTCGTTCCCGAGCGAGGTTGGCAGACGTTCGATCCGACACCTCCCTCGGAGGCCGCGCCGCGCAGCGAGCTCTCGGGCGTCCTCGCTTTCATTCGCGACGTCATCGAGGCCACCGGCCAGCGCTGGGACCGCTACGTCGTCGGTTACGATCTGCGCCAGCAGGTGTACCTCTTCCATTCGATTTCCAGGTACAGTTCGCTGCACGTGACGCCCGCAATCGCGCGCGCCAAACCCCTCGGTATCGTCTTGATCGTCGCCGTGGCGGGCACCGCCGGTTACGTAGTGTGGCGACGCCGCAAAGGGCGGCGTCAAAGCCGTACGACGGTGATCGACCGCGTCACCCGCGAGCGCATGATCGCGACCTCGATGTACGAGCTTCTCGAGACGGCCATGAACGCGCAGGGCATTCCTCGCGGACCGAGCACGCCTCCGCTGCGCCATGCGCTTTCGCTCCAGCGAATGGGGCACCCTCTCGCCGAAGAAGTTCTCGACTTGACGCACCTTTATTTGGGAGCGCGCTTTGGCGGCTTGGCCGTCACGGAAAAAGATCGGCGCGACTTCGAGGGTCGCGTCAGAAAAGTGCGCACCGTGCGCCCGCCTCCGCGCGCGGCCACCGCATCGTGACGAATTAGACCGACCGGACGCGGCGATCGAGAACGATCTCGACGGAGTCGTTCGTCTCGTCACCGGAGGGGGCAACGCCGTAAAAGCTTCCGGGCATCGGCTTGGCCCGCCGCGCATCGAACTCGAGGTTAGCTTCACCCGGCTCGACCCACGCGATGACGCGCCTCTGGCTGCGCGATGCTTCTTCGTCCCCGAGCTCGATGAGGTTGATTCGGACACCGTCAACCAAGTCAGCGGGTGTTATGGTGCGTTGCGTCGAGGCGCGGGGCCGGCCCGAGGGGATGAGGCTCGCGCGACCTAGGGTGTCATACGACTGCACGATCAAACGGTAACGCCCGCCGCTCTCGAGGGCCTCGGGGGGAAGCTTGATTTCCGCTCGTACGGTCTCGGCGTGGGGAATGCCGAGCGATGTTGCGGCGACGAGGGCGAGCCACGATGCCGACTCGGCGACGACACGTCGCTTCGTAGCCGGCCTACTCGATTTTTCGTTCGCTCTCATCTGCGGCTCAACCTTTGGGTGGGTCAATTTGTTTCCGCTTCGGCGTCTCAGCCGGAGAATAAGCAACGCCCGTGCCATGTCCTGATAGCTGCTCGATGCAGTGCTCGGAGCGTCGTTCGACTTGCTGGCCCACCAGGAGAAGACACCCGCTTCCCCCGATGGTTCCTCGTCGGTTACGGCTTGCTCTTGCGCAGGATATCGGACGCCCAGCGGACGGTTTGCGTACAAACAGCACCAGCGCCTACTCGGGCCTCACCGCGTTCGTAGGGGCCTGCGGCCAATGCGATATCGCGGCCCGACCGGGCGATGGCGAAAGGTCCGAGTGCGCCTCTTTCGACACACACTGTGTTGCCCGTCGGCTCGCGACGGGGGCGCAGCGCGTCAGCCAACGCTTTGAAAGCCTCGCGTGCCTCCATGTCGACGTCCTGGCGTCCAGCGTCGAACCGGATGTGCCAGGCGACCGCGTAGCTACCGGATGGCACACGCGCGCCAGGCGCCATCGGGCCGTCACCCGACCGCGCGACGTCCGGCGCCGGCGCGCGCCGGAACACAGCGAGACGATCGCCGCCCCAGCCTTCGGCGACGAGTGCCGCGGTCTTCTTGGGCAGCCATTGTTCGGCGGAGATGCGCAGCCCCTGCTCGCCGAACACGTCTTCATAAAAGACGGACCACCCGCTTTCGGTCGGGGGCGTCACCGGTAGAACCTTCTCCGCAGGCTCGCGCGCATCGAATTTGTCCATGTGGAGAAGTTGTTCGGTGGTCTCGGGGGGCGACTTCCACACCCGGTCCACCTCGCTCCAGCCCGTCGGATCGGCTCCGCCGCGGGCGATGCCGCGCCGCCGCAGCGCATGGACGAAAAGCACGCCATCGATGTAGGGAGCGATGAGCGATGCACGCAGCACCTTGGGGGCCGCATCGTTGACGGTGAAGGCGCTCATCGAGCCTTCGATACCGGCGACGAACAGGTTGTCGGACATCTCGACCGCCAGCCGGTGCTCCGGCGCCATGACGTCCATCATGGCGCTGGTTGCGTCGCCCTCTGCGAGCGCTTGAAACGCGCTCTCACGATCGTTGCCCTCCGGTTGGTAAGCCATCCGCGAAGCGAGGCCGTAGTGCTGGTCCTGCAGCGCGTGCACGAGCTCGTGAGCGAGGGTGAGGTCGGCCGACGCTTCGTCGAGATCCGAGGCGAGGTACATCTTCTTGTCGCGGTACTCGTAAAAGCCGGCAAGCTGTGTTTCGAGCAAACGAAAAGTCCCCTCTTCGTAGTCGAAATCGCGCGGCACCAGACCGAGTCCCACCAAGAGCTCGCCCTGATTGCGAATGACGTCGGGAGGCACCTCCCGCGCGACGTGCGCGCGCACCCCCGCTATCAGCGCGGCGCGATCGAGCTCCTGGCCTTCGACGGCGGCCCGCGGTTGAAGATGACGAACCTCGGCGACTCTCGCTAGAAATTCCGCGATCTTGCGCTGCGCATCCCCGCCGTCGCCGGGAGGAGCGGCGTCGGGCGGCACCCCGGGCACGTTCGCGGCCGGCCCGTGGCTCGCGCGCGCCGGCGGGGGCGACGCGGATCGCGCGCAGCACACGGCACCGGCGCAAAGGGCTGCGCCCACCGCCCACACCACACTTCTCACGTGACCGGCAGCCCCTCGAGGCCCGTCGCCGCATCCGTTCGCAATGCCGCGATGGCAGCCGCGTAGTCGGCATGCCCGTAAACGGCGGATCCCGCAACGAGCACGCGCGCCCCCGCCTCGACGACCCTGCGCGCCGTCCCTGGAGCGACACCGCCGTCGACCTCGAGCGCCACATCGAGGCCGCGGGCGTCGATCATTTTGCGAATCTCGCGCAGCTTGGGGAGCACTTCCGGCATGAAAGCTTGCCCGCCGAACCCGGGATTGACGCTCATGACGAGAACGAGGTCGACGTTCTCGAGCACGTACGTGACGGCATCGGGCGGCGTGTGCGGGTTCAGCACGACGCCGGCCTTCTTTCCGAGTGACCGGATGTGCTGCAGCGTCCGCGACAAGTGGTACGACGGCTCGACGTGAACACTGATGATGTCGGCGCCCGCAGCCGCAAAATCGTCGACATAGCGCTCGGGCTCCACGATCATCAGATGGACGTCGATCGGAAGCCGCGTCGCTTTGCGAACCGCACGCACGACGACCGGGCCAATGGTGATGTTGGGGACGAACCGGCCGTCCATCACGTCGACGTGGACCCAATCCGCCCCAGCGCGCTCAACGGCAGCGACCTCCTGGGCGAGCTTGCCAAAATCAGCTGAGAGAATGGAAGGCGCGATCTTGATCGACGAGCCGGAAGGGGACATGGCAAGGTTCACCTACCACGACCCTTCGCGGAAGCTAAGACGCCGGACACCGGACACTCCTCGGACATGTGACCGGTGCGCAGCGGACGGGGCCTAGTTGCCTCGCCACGGGACAGGCTGCCATACTCGGCCCTGCCGATGGTCGCCATCGGGCGGACGTGTTGCCCCTCGGGCCTGCCGAACGAATCCCATGCGACTCGCTCTCGTGATCTCGGCTTTGGTCGTGGCTTCGGCTTCCTGTGCACGTCGAGCGCCGACGCCTCACGCGGCACCTCCCGCGCCGCAGCCGGTTAAGCCCGTCCTTGCCGCGTCCATCCCGGGAGCGAAGACCGCGCCACTCCTCCCGAAGGACTCCAAGCCATGGTCCTTCCCGAACGGAGCGCAGGTCGAGATCAAGCTTCAGGCGAAAACCGAGCTGGCCCAGGTCACGCCGCGGCACTTTGGCAACAACCTCGCTTGGTACGACAGCAAAGCGTGGCTGAAGAGCTCAGGGATCATCGAGAAGGCGATCCAAACTGGGATTCGTTTCTGGCGTTGGCCCGGCGGAAGCTCGGCCGACAACTACCATTGGGACGGCAGCTACGGCGCGCATACCAAGGACCACGAGGGTCGCGATACCGCCAAAATGAACGAGCCGTGGGCTGCGTCCACCGACGACCTCATCGAATTTTGCCGAGCCACGCAGTCGGACGCGATCGTGACGGTCAACTACGGGTTGGCCCGGTATGGCGGCGTGCAAAAGGCCGCGGAGCTGGCGGCGCGGTGGGTGCGCTACTTGAACGTCGAGAAGGGATTCAAAGTCCGCTACTGGGAAATCGGCAACGAGGTTTACGGCGCGTGGGAAGAAGGCAACAAGGTGCCCGGCAAACCGCCACTGTCGGGCGACATCTACGCCAAGGACTTCAACGTCATCGCCCAAGCCATGCGCGCCGTCGACGCCGACGTTCGCATCGGTGCCGTCGCGGTCGATGCCGATAGCGGTGACGATTGGGTCGGCTATCGCTGGTGGATGCGCGAGATGCTCCCGATTTTAGGGGAGTCTGCCGACTTTCTCGTTTCGCACAACTATTTTCATTGGCCATTCGAGGGCGAGAAATTCGTGAACCCCGCCAATGACAAGCTCTTCGCCAACCTGAGCAAGGTCGCCAAAGCCAAAACCGATATCGACGGCATGGTGCAGAAGTACGCGCACCGCGGCTCGCCCATGCCGGTGATGTTGACCGAATTCAATGTCGTCAATGCCACCGCCCCTCAGACCATTCAGCTGATCAGCGGGCTCTTCGCGGCCGAAGTGTTGGGCGAGTCCATCAAGGCCGGTTATCTCGGCACCCATTTGTGGGACTGGAAGAACGGTTTCGATCCGAAGCTCGGCGGCGATCACGGCATGTTGGCCACGGGCGACAGCGCCGTCCCCGAGTCGACGCCCCGGCCGACCTTCTTTGCCTACGCGCTTTACGAGCGGGCATTCGGTCACCGCATGATCGAGGCTTCGAGCAGCGAGCCGCGCGTCAAAGTCTACGCGAGCCGCTTCGGAGGCGGCGAAGTAGGCATGGTGATCATCAATGAGCAGAGTGAGCCCATCACGCTGAGCGCCGACGTCAGCGGCATCGGGTTGAAGGGTACCGCCGTCGGGTGGGTGCTCGACGGCAGCAACCTCAACGCCAAACAAGTACGTTGGAACGGGGTCGCCGGGCCCGAGGGGGGCGGCGGACCCTTCCCCATCGACGGCGCGGCGCCCTATTTGGCCCATTTCGACGGTAACGCCGGGGCGAAGCTCAATCTGCCGGCGAACTGTGCGGCGGGCATCGTGCTGTACTGAGCGGACACCAGCCCGCAATCGCCCGCGACGACGTGCGAGCGTCGAGAAGCGAAGCGGCGACGGCACGAGCCCCCGAAGGGGACGTCGCTGTCGGCGCAAGGCGATCGACGGGAGTCGTTGTAGGGCCTTACGGCCGCAGGGAGGCGCTCCGCGCCGCCATGCGTTCTTGCGTACGCGTGCTGGCAGGGACGAGACGAGCGGAGTAGTGTAGCCCCCGAGATGCGGAGCCGCCCCCTCGAGAAACGAGACTACGACCTCATCGTGCAGGTCATCGATCGCTGGTGGGGCGGCCCTACGAGCGCCCTTGCGCATCCGATCTTCTTCTATGAGCTCGGCGAGATGGCCCGCATCGTCGAGGACGACGGCGTCGTCGTCGGCTTCTTGCTTGGCTTCATCGCACGATCGAGCCGCGATGGCGACGTCGGGTACGTTCACTTGGTCGGTATCCACCCCGATCACCGGCGCCGCGGCGTGGCGCGACTGCTTTACGACGCATTCGAGCAAGACTGCCGGAAAGCGAGCGTTATGCGGATGAAAGCGATCACCACGCTCGGCAACGAAGGCTCACAGGTCTTTCATCAAGTCATGGGATGGGACATGAGCGAGATCGAGGACTATGCCGGGCCCGGACGGCCCCGCATCGTCTTTTCGAAGCAGTTCGAACCAGGGAATCACGGCAAAAAGAACTGAAGTGCAGCATGGAACCACGCTTTACCCCGATGCCGCCCTCGGACGCCATCACCCCCGCCGAGCTCCGTGACATCGGGCTGTTCGGCGGGCTCGACGACGGCACGTTGCAACACCTCGCCGCCAGCTTGCGGATCATGAATCGCGGCACCGATGAGCTCATCTTCTCGGAGGGGGCGGAGGCGCGTGAATTTTACGTGCTGCTTCGGGGCGAGATCGAAATCTTCAAGATCTTGAAGACGGGGACCGAAGCGCGGATCGCGACCTTGAGCCCCGGGCACTGGTTCGGCGAGATGTCGGTCTTCGATGTACACCGTCGCTCCGCGAGCGTGCGCACCCTGGTGCCGTGCCGGTTTCTCGTCGTGACCGCGCGCGATCTCGACGCGCTCTATCGTCGCGACCTCAAATCGTACACGCTCCTCGTCTTGAACGTGACGCGTGAGCTCGCGCGACGCCTTCGCCTCGTCGACGAGCTCGTGGCCGATTTCATCGGCCGCGTCGGCAATCAGCACATCGGTTACGGGTGAGCCGCGCCCTCGCGCGCGGCATCGACGTCAGCGACACTGTCGTCAATGCCATCGCCGGTCGTGTCTCCGGCGGCGCGATCGGCCGCGGCGTCGTCGGAAGCTCCGTCGAACGCGCCGCCATCGACGTCTTCATTGCTGCCGTCCGACCCGCCGGGGTCACCGTCGCTCCCGTCCGCTGCACCTGCGTCAGTGGGTGCATCGCTTGCTGCGCCGCTGTCAGCCGTGCGACCGGCGTCCGCGACGCCGACGATGCCGCCGTCCGCTCCGGGATTGATCGGCGGCCCGCCACCTCCAGAGCCCCCCGAGCCACCCCCCGTTGCTCCGCCCGAGCCGCCCGCCGTCGTGCAAGTCGGACAACTCGTCCCCCTATCGGCCGGTGGCTCCGGTTGCGGGTTCAAAAAGCAGAACTGGACGCTAGCGGCCAACCCTAAGAAGATCGCTACGCTGGCATGACGCTTGACCACGGCACGTCTCATCCAACCTGCAAGGTACCACGGGCGCAGCTGCCCCTCCCGCGAGGGAAGTTAACAGCTGCCTCGCACTGGGACGGCTCGCGCCCTGCCTGCCGCGGGTCGCACCGCTGGCACCTCCCGATGGTCCGCTTGCACGAAGGGCCGAACGGTCCTAACGCTGAGCCGCGGCTATGACGCAAGTGCCGGCACTTTCTGCGAAAGACGTCTCCAAACGGGTAAGCGACGGCCGCTCGCGACGCGAGGTTCTGAAGGACATTTCGCTGGACCTGCATCGGGGCGAGATGCTGCTCGTGCGGGGCCCGAGTGGCAGCGGAAAAACGACGCTTTTGGCCATTCTGGGCGGCATGCTCCTCCCGACCTCGGGCGAGGTATGCCTCGGGGGCGAAGCCATTTCGCGGCTCCGAGACCATCAGCGCGCAGAAGTGAGGCGCGCCAAGGTAGGTTTCGTCTTCCAGGATTTTGGGCTCATCGAGGGCATGACCGTGCTCGACAATGTGCTTCTGCCGCTCGTTCCACCGGGAAACGGCAAAAACGCCGTCACGGCGCGGGCGATGGCTTTGCTCGATGCGCTCGGGATTGGCGCCCTCGCGCCCGCGAACGTGACGAGGCTTTCGGGAGGTGAGCGACAGCGGGTCGCGTTGGCGCGCGCGCGCATCGCTGGGCCTGAGGTCCTCCTCCTCGATGAGCCCACGGCCCACCTCGACACCGCTCGCGCCGAGGACCTGATGGCCGATTTGGCGCGGCTCTGCGACGAAGGTGCGGCTGTCCTCGTTGCTTCGCACGATGCGCGCGTCGACCACGCGGCGCGCGTCGACCGCCGCCTCGATCTCCGGGATGGGCTGCTCGTATGAATTGGCTCGAGCCCTGGGTGCTCGTGCGAATCGTAGCCGCCATGGTGACGGCATCGCTCTTTGCCTACGGTGCGGTGGTGAGCGCGCGTGTCCTTCGCCATTCGCGCCTCGAAGCGGCGACGGAAGGGCAGCTCTTGCTCGAGCGACATTTCGAGCTCGCGGGCAACCTCGTTCGGTTCGGCGCCGTCGCTCAGCTCTTCGCCCTGACGCTATCGGTATTGGCGGCGGACCGCCTGTCCGGCGCGATTCAAGGCGCGATGTGCGGCTACGGCGTGGTTCACCAAAATCGGTGGGGATGGTTGTCGCTCGGAACGACCGTTCTCGTCAGCCTGGGCGCGGGTGTGCTCCTGCAGCTCTTGGCTCTCGACCGCGGCGTGCGCGGGCTCGATCTGATGCGACCTCTCGCCTGGCTCTGCATCGGCATCGCTCCCTTCGCTCTTTTGGATACGATCCTGTCCTCGGCGTGGCTCGGCAGCCTCGACTTCTCGGTGGTCGCCTCGTGTTGCTCGACGACCCTCGGGGAAGGGCGCCGCGAGGGTGCCGTCTTTTGGCAGGGGCCGCGCCTCTTGGCGACATGGGGTGCGGTGATCGGCGGAGCCTTGGCGATCGCAACGGCGCTGTGGGCGTTTCGCTCGCCGGCGCGCAGTATCGTGACGCTGGCCGGCGCGACGGCGCTCGGGGCCGTTCCGTTTGCGGTAGGTGCCGTCATTCTCGAGGTCGCTCCACACGTGTACGAAGTACCGGAACACCTTTGCCCCTTCTGTCTTTTCAAAGCGGACGCCTATTTCATTGGATATCCACTCTTTGGCGCGCTCTTTTTGGCCGCGGTATGGGGTGTCGGGGGCGCGGTCGCCGCCATTCTCGCCGGGGGCGAGCACAGTCGTCATGCATTTCCTTCGTTTGCTCGCTCGCGCATGATTCGAGAGGCGTCGGCTTGGGCGGTGGCGTTGACGATCGGTGCCCTGCCGGTTCTCGTTTACGCGGTGTCGTCCCCCGGGGCGTCGCTTTTTCGATGAGCACCGGGCCGGCGCTCGGGCGAGGGGTGCTCCTTTTGATCGGGGCTCTCATGCTCGTCGGCGCGTGCCGCGGTGGCCAGCGGTGCGCCACCTGCGGTATGAAGATCGACGCGGCTTCACCCTGGGTGAGTTACGTGACCATCGACGGCAAGCAAGGGGCGTTCGACACGCCGAGCTGCGCCATCGCGGCGTGGCGGAAGGCGGCGGCACGCGTCAACGAGGCACGGTTTCGCGAGTACTATTCGCAAGAATTGAGACCAGTCGCAGAGCTACGTTTCGTGACGGGGTCCGACGTGGTCGGCCCGATGGGGCCGGACCTCGTGCCCGTCGCCGCTGCCACCGCGGGGCGTTTCGCGCGCGATCACAACGGGGCGCCGCCCCGCACTGCCGACGAGATCGTGCGCGGGGAAGCACCGTGAGCCCTCTTTCCGACCGAGTGGCCGAAGTACGGGAGCGCATCGCAGGCGCCGCGGCACGGGCGGGCCGATCGGTCGAAACCGTGCGGCTCCTCGCCGTCACCAAACGGCACCCTGCCGCGATCGTTCGCGAAGGATATTCGCTCGGGCTCCGCGCGTTCGGCGAGAATTACGCGCAGGAGCTCGTCGCCAAGGTGGCCGACGTGGGCCCCCTCGCCGACATCGAATGGCACATGATCGGCCACCTGCAGACCAACAAAGCGCGCCTCGTTGCTCCCGTGGTCACGGCGGTCCACACCATCGACTCGGCACACCTCGCCGTCGAGCTCGGCAAACGAGCGGCAAAGACGGGACGCGTGATCGGCGTGCTCATCGAAGTGAACGTTGCCAAAGACCCTGCCAAAACCGGCTGCGCGCCGGACGACGTGACGCCCATCATCGACGCGGTCCGCGCCGCGGGAAGTCTCGAGCTGCGTGGACTGATGACGATGCCCCCCTATAGCGAGGACCCTGACGCTTCGCGCCCCTTCTTCGCGCAGCTGCGCGAGCTTCAAGGACGTCATGGTGGCGTCCGGGCCCTTCCCGAGCTCTCGATGGGCATGTCGCACGACTTGGAAACAGCCATCGCCGAAGGCGCCACCATCGTGCGCGTTGGGACCGCCATCTTCGGCGAGCGCGAGGTAGGTTGAGATGCCGCGCGCGAAAATACCGAAAAGCGGCGGCGCGCAAGACGAAACGCTCTTTACCTCGGCGCTGCGTCGCGACCCGAACGCGGCCGAAACCACGCCGCTCGCCGATCGAATGCGCCCGCGAACGCTCGACGAGCTCGTCGGACAGGCTCACCTCGTCGGCCAAGGAAAGCTACTCGGTCAGGCCATCGCCGAGCAGCGCACCCCTTCCATGATTCTGTGGGGGCCACCTGGGAGCGGAAAAACGACCATCGCGCGGATCGTCGCCGAAACTGCCCATGCGCCGCGACCCGCTGTACCGAGCGACGGCACGACAGCCAGCGAGGCCAAAGCCTTCCAGGCGCCCATCAAATTCGTGCCCTTCAGCGCGGTCCTCGGCGGAATTCCCGAGCTTCGCGTCATTCTCGAAGAAGCCAAGCGTGCCCGCGCCTACGAGGGTGCGCGCACCATTCTTTTCATCGACGAGATCCATCGCTTCAACAAGGCGCAGCAAGACGCCTTTTTGCCGCACGTCGAGCAGGGCACGGTGACGCTCATCGGCGCCACCACGGAAAACCCGTCCTTTGCCGTCAACGCCGCGCTCCTTTCGCGCTGTCGCGTCTTTCGGCTCGAGCCCCTGACCGACGTCGATTTGGCGCTGCTGCTCCGGCGAGCTCTCGCCGACGAGACGCGCGGGCTCGGCGCCGAGCACATGACCATCGACGACGACGCGATCGCCGCCATGGCGACCTCGGCGCGCGGCGACGCGCGGCGCGCACTGTCGATGCTGGAAATGACGGCGTCCCACGTGCGCGCAGGAAACCGGCGCCACATCACCTCCGCCGATCTCGCCGCCGCCAACGAAGCGAACACGCTCCTTTACGACAAGTCGGGCGAAGAGCACTACAACGTCACCAGCGCGTTCATCAAATCGATGCGCGGGTCCGACCCCGACGCGGCGCTCTACTACATGATGCGAATGGTCGAGTCGGGCGACGATCCGCTCTTCATCTTGCGCCGCATGCTCATCTTCGCCAGCGAAGATATCGGCAATGCCGATCCGCGCGCGCTCTCCCTCGCCACCGCGGCCGACGAAGCCTTTCGACGAATGGGCATGCCGGAGGGGATCTTCCCCATGGCGCATGCGTGCCTTTATCTCGCGGCCGCGCCCAAATCCGACGGGGTCAAGAAGGCGATCGGCAAGACATCGGAGGCCATCAGCGCGCACGGCGCGCTCCCCGTGCCCATGAAATTACGCAATGCCGTCACCGGTCTCATGCGCCGCGAAGGCTACGGCCAAGGATACCGCTATGCGCATGACTTCGAAGACCACGTAGCACCCGGCGAAACCTACCTGCCGGACGCGCTGAGCGGGACGCGGTTTTACGAACCTTCCGACGAAGGATTGGAAAAGGCCATCAAAGAACGCTTGGCGCGGATCCGCGAACGCTGAAACGGGACGCAGTCGCTAGCGTGAAAGCGTCACAATCCGGCGAGCGCGCCTTCGATTTCACCGGCCGCGTGCGTGTCGCCTTTTTTTCGTGCGGCGACGAGCCCCGTGGCGAGCCACTCTTTCGCATCGTCGCGGCGGGCAGCCTCGATGAGCATCGTTCCGCACATGAGGTACATCGGGACGTAGTCGGGGTCGCGCTGGCGCAGCTGGTGAAATGTCGCGAGCGCGTCTTCGATGCGAGCGAGCCCTTTGTACTCGAGCGCCAGCGCGTACCACGTGAAAGAGTCGGCCTTGTCGGCCGCGGTCACTTGGAGGAGAAAATCGAGTCGTTTGCTGTTGCTCATGAGGTCCTGCTCACTCGAGAACGCCGATGTAGGGTAGGTTTCGATAGGCTTCTGCGCGATCGAGGCCATAGCCGACCACGAAGTGATCTTCGATGGTGAATCCGAGGTACTCGATGGGCACCGGGGTACACAGGCGCGCGGGCTTGTGCAAGAGCGCGCACACTTTGAGGGTGCGCGGCAAACGCGTGCGAAGCAGCTCGAGCAAATGGGCGACGGTGAGACCCGTGTCGACGATGTCTTCGACGAGAAGCACGTCCTCGCCTTCGATGGGGTTGCTCAGATCTTGCGTGATTTGCACGACGCCGCTCGACGCCGTCCCCTGCCCATAGCTGCGTACCCCGAGAAACTCGATGCGCACCGGCAGCGCGATGGCGCGCGCGAGATCGGCCGCGAAGATGAAGCTTCCCTTGAGAATCGACACGAGGACCAGAGAATGTCCTTCGTAGTCGCGCGTGATCGCGGCGCCCAGGGCGCGGACGCGCTCGGCGATGACCTCGCTCGCCAGGAGCGGCGTGATCCCTTCGATGGGCTCGCCTTGCGCGTCTCCGGCCGGTGTCTTATGCGACGCCATGGGGCGCAGACTATAGTCGAGGGAGGACAGAGGCGCTCGAGATAACGCCGCGCGACGACCCTTGGGCTCGAAGCATCCTCTGCGACCCCACCCGCCGCAGGAGGTCAGGGAACCGCGAAGGCGTCGCCTCCTGCCGTCACGACGCTCACCGTTTTGCCGTCGGTCTCCCAGCGGATCGAACCATCGCGATCGGTGCGGAACATACGGGCCACCTCGTTGAGATTACGCAGCGTGATGGGATGGGGGTGACCGAAACGATTGCGCACGCCGCAGGAGATGGCTACGTCCCTCGGCGCGACGGCGCGTAGGAAAGCCGGCGAGGACGACGTGCGGCTGCCATGGTGGCCGACTTTGAGAAAATCGGCGTGCAGCGATGCTGCGGACTTGGTCAAGAGTCCCTCTTCTTCCTCGTGCTCGGCGTCGCCGACGAGGAGGGCGGCGCGGTCGCCAAACGAGACGCGCAAGACCAGCGAATTGTCGTTGGCGTTGACGAATGGGATCGGCGAAGGACAGGGCGCGAGGAGCTCGACTTTCGCGCCGCCGAACGCGCGCGGCCGACCGCAGAGGTCCGCCGGACGTACGACCGCGACGCCGCGCGCGCGGAATGTTCGCAAGAGTGCAGCGTAGACAGGGCCGGCGCCTTCTTGCTCACCTTGACCGCTGTCCCAGAATTCCCCTACCGCGCTGTTGGCAACCGCCGAAGCAATGCCACCGAAGTGGTCGGGATGGGGGTGCGAGAGCACGACCGCGGCAACCGCGGAGCGACGCCGCGCGCGCAGCACCGGATCGATGACGGCCTGGCCCGTGTCGATCGGGCTGCCCACCATGCCCCCCGCGTCGACGAGCAGCGCCCGACCATCGGGGAAATCGACAATTGACGCATCCCCCTGCCCGACGTCGAGCACCGTTACGCGCAGTTTGCCGCGAGGTGCGCCTTGCCGCCGAAGGGTCACTTCGCAGAGCAGCAGAACTGCGCCTGTCACGAGCGTTGCGGAGAGGCGCGCCCTCTTCGGTCCCCAGCCGACGGCAAGGGCAGCGCACCACAGCGTCGCGCATTGCCACGCCGAGGGGGGCGGAACGGGAAGCGCGAGCCAGCTGATTTGCTCGGTGACGCGCGCGATGGCGCGGACGACGAGCAGGCTGCCCGAGGCGACGAGCGCATCGCCGCGCTCGGCGATGGGAAACCACGCGAGAACGACGTGCACCAAACAGAGCGGCAACGCCAGCAATTCGCCGAGGGGCACGGCCAGCAGGTTGGCGGGCACACCCCCGATAGGGAGTGACGGAGCGAGAAATGCGATGAGCGGCGCGCACCCGATCGTTGCCGACAGCGTCGTTGCGACAGCACCGGAGATCGACGCGAGAACACGCGATGGGTCGGGGCGCATCGGTTCGCCCCGGAGCGGCGCGCCCTCATCGCTCGCGAAAAGGCGCAGCGCCGCCCCAGCGGACAACCACGACGCGAGAGACGCCGCGATAGGGCGCTGCATGACCATGAGCCCCGCCGTGGCCGCGGCTGAAAGGAGGAACGAGAGATCGAACGCAATGAGCGGGTCGAGGAGGGAAGCGCCCACCAGCGACAGGCCGAATGCGCGCGGGCCGTCGGGACGGCGCCCGAAGGCGCGTGCACCGAGCGCGAACGAAAGCATGGCTGCCGCGCGGCGCGCCGAACCGGAGCCGCCCGCAAAATCAGCGTATGCCCACGAGAAGAGCACGCCGAAGGCCGCGGCGAAGCGCCCCACGTCGAAGCGGCCCGAGAGCGCGGGCAACCGGCGCAGGATAGCGGAGCAGGCGCTCACGGCGCCGGCCACGACGAGGACCAAGTGGGTGCCGGAAACGGCGAGCAAATGCGCCAGACCACTCGCTCGGAAGGCTTGGTTGTCGGCTGGATCGAGGTCGGACTCACCGAGCACGAGCGCGCGCGCCATCGGTGCCGCTTCGGGGGCAAAGGTGGCCTCGATGCGTCTACGCACGTGGGCGCGTAAACGATCGATCGCGGAGCGGATGCCCCATCGCCGTGCGACCACCCGCACGTCCTCCGTACCGCCGCTCGCCAGCGTTCCGCGGCGAATAGCCGACGGACGCGGATCGCCGAGGTCCTCATTGTGGAAGAGTTGCAACGGCGCGAGCCCCGCGATGATCTGCACGCGATCGCCGCGAGCGAGATTTTCGGGTCCGCCGTAAAGGCGGGCGCGAAAGCCAATTTCAAGACCGCGCCCCTCGCATTCCACGTTGCTGAGCTCCGCGTCCCAACCGGCGACGAGAGCGCGCGGGCCGTCGCGCCGTTCGGAGCCGGGCGCCGCACCGGGCAGAAGCGTGGCCGAGCTATGCATCAGCACCGGCGATGACACGACCTCGGCGTCGGCGGCGCACCGCACGGGTCCATGCAGCGCCATTCGCACTTCCGCTCGCTCGCGGTCGAGCTGCGCGACGGCTCGCCCCGCGCGCAGCGCGCCGAAAGCCAGGGCACCCATGGTCAGCACGTACCCCGCGCCCGTGACCCTTTGCCGCATGATGAGCAGGGAGACCACCGCCGCCGCGGCGGTTGGCGCCGGGCAGATGGTGAGAATGCCTCCCGAAAGCAGCGCCACCCCGAGCAAGATCGCGATGTCGACCACGTCGACCCTCGTGCAGATCGCGGGCCACCACGAAGCCCGCGATGTTCCACCCCGCCGACCGGCGCCCGGGGCAAGGTCGCCGGCGGCCGCCGCTCAGTGCTAGGTTCTGACGCGCCATGCTCCTCCGGCTCGCCTTCAGCCCAGACTCCGACGACCTTTTCATGTTCTGGCCCGTCCTGAGCGGCCGAATCGACACCAAGGGATACACGTTCGAGCACGTGCGTGCCGACACCGAGTCGCTCAATCGACGAGCGCAGGCCGGCGATCTCGACATTGCCGCGATCAGCATCGCCGCTTACCCCTCGGTGGCCAAAGACTACCTGCTCTTGCCGCATGGCGGGTCCGTGGGGCGCGGATACGGACCGGTGGTGGTCGCGCGGGAAGCGACGACGCTCACCGCGCTGCGCGGCAAAGCGATCGCAGTGCCGGGCGCCGGAACGACCGCCTATCTCGTTCTGCGCCTGCTTCTTCCCGAGTTTCGGCCCATCTTCGTTCCCATCGAACCGTACGATCGCGTGTTTCGCGCGCTGCGCGACGGCGAAGTGGATGCCGCGCTCTTGATCCACGAGGGTCGCCTGACCTACGAACGCGAAGGATTCGCCCGCGTGACCGACATCGGCGAAGCATGGAGCGACCTGACGGGCGGACTTCCGCTTCCCCTGGGCGGCAATGCGATCCGGCGCGGGCTCGGTGCGCCGGTCATCGCCGAAGTGTCGGACTTGCTTCGCGCCGGTATCGGCTATTCGTTGACCCACCGCGACGAGCTCATCGACGAGCTGCTTCGCGCGGAGACGCGCGACAAAGTCGGACTCGAGCGCGCGCTGCTCGATCGGTATCTCGCCATGTACGCGAACGCGGATACACTCGGCTATCCGGAGGACGCCCGCCGCGCCGTGGACGTGCTTTTTCAGCGCGGGCGCGACGCGGGACTGCTGCCCGCTTCGGCGCGCGTCGACTGGGCGCCCTAAGGTCGACGCAGCATCGCTCCTGGCGCCGCGTTATCGCATGCGGCGCTAAAGATCCGGTGGGCCGTCCTGTGTTCCAGTGTCCGACCGCTGGTCCCGTTCCAGACGCGCGGCGCGATTATCCGCGACCACCGTCACGCGGGCCGCGAGCACCGGTCCCGCCCGTGCCGCTCGTACCGCCACCCGTTCCACCTGTCCCGCCCGTGGCACCGCCGGTGCCGCCGCTGCCACCGGTACTGCCGCCCGTACCGCCGCCGCCCCCCGTACTTCCGCCGGTGCCGCCGCCGCCCCCCGTACCGCTACCACCCGTGCCACCGCTAT
>DATHEQ010000247.1:0-30136 GCA_035318505.1 Polyangiaceae bacterium
ATCGACATAGCGAGGATAGTCTGTTTGCTTCGGGCTTTCGGGGCCGGCCGCCGAGAACGGCCAATTATTGGTGTTTTGGATCCAGCCGGCGAATGGATTGTGAACGTGAGGGCTTGCCTCGACGGAGAGAACCGACCGCCACTCCGTCGCGCTCGTGCTGCCGTCGACGGGCTTGCTCCAGTCGAACGTCGTGTCGCGGTTGGGAATGAAGTTGGCGTGGAAATAGGCGATGTTCCCCTCCGCATCCGCGAAGACGGTATTGTTCGACGAGTTCGTGTGAAGCCCCATGATTTCCCGGAACTCGTAGTAATTTTTGGCCTTGGTACGGGAGTAGGATTGCATCAACGCCTTGACGGGTTCTTCCATCAAGCGAATGGTGATCCACTTTTGAGCCGCGGCTCGGACGACGGGGCCATGATGGGTGCGGTAGACGGTGAAGGCTTTGGTCGCCATCCCGGCGTCGGTCTTGAAAGGTACGGTAATGGTCTTGGCCGTGACTTTGCGTTCTTCATTGTCGTATTGGTAATAAACGCCGTCGTTTTTTTGGACGACCGACTCCGTATACTCGTCCACGGCGTCCACGCCGCTCGACGTGTGCATCCAGCCCGCGCGCTCGTTGAAACCTTGGTACACGAAGAACTGACCCCAGGTCACGGCGCCGTAAGCATTGAGACCTTCATCGCTCCGAACCTGCACCTCGGCGCGGAAAAAAAACGACGTGTGCGGGTTGATCAGCAGCAAAGAGTGACCGCTGGCGCTTTTCGACGGACCAATGGCAAAGCCATTCGACCCACCTGCTTCGGGCACGAAAACCTTGTCCATCTCCGGCAGCTTCGGGGGGCCCTTCCCATAAAATGCCTCGAGGTCCGTCAGCGAGATCCGCTCGATGTCACCGCCGATGCTTCCTTCGCTGAAGCTCAGCGCCATCCACGGCTCGAAGTGCTTGATGACGCGGGGTGAAATTCGCGAATTCTTGGCGAGGAAGTAGTTGAGGCCATCGGCCCACGCGTTCATCAGTGCTTTCAGCCAAGGTGGACTGTCCTGATATTTCGACTGGAGGTCCGCCGGATCGATGAAGAGCTTCATTCGCAGATCGCGAAAGACCGCCGACTCACCCTCTGCTTCGGCCAGGCGCCCCATCGCGTTCAGGTAGTTCGTCTCGATGCGGTTGAAGTCGTCTTCCGCCTGGGCATAGATCAACCCGAACACGGCATCCGCGTCGGTCTTGCCGCGGACGTGGGGGATGCCCCAGTCGTCGCGGACAATGGTCACATTGCCGGCCCGTTTTGGCGACTCCGTGCTGGCGAGGGGCTCACCGCCTTTGGGAGTGCAGCCGACGATGGCCGTTGCGACGACCAGGACGAAGCGTCTCATCATTCTCCTTGACCGCGTCGCTCGAGCAGGGAGGGACCCTGCCCAGCGCGGGTACGCTAGCGTTCTCGACGTTTCGCGACAACCGTGACGGCGTCCGGATCGAAGATGCTTCGTGCCAAATGCGCGTTTGCGTCCGTCTGGCCGCAAATCATCGCGCGTCATCAACCGGGAAGCACAGCCGTATCCTCCGCAAAAGCAGAACACCATCGCCATTCGTAATGTCCGTCACCAGGGGCCGTGGAACCCGGCCCGGTCGCGACGACGCTTCAACGGCTGCGAGAAAGGACAACGTGCGTGGCTTTGGCGGTCGGCACGTGCTCCGTGCACCGGTAGCCCAACGCCGGGACGTCGAGACCGGCGAAAACGTACTCGCCCTTACCGAGCAACACGGGGGAAATCGCGACGTGCATCTCGTCGATGAGGCCAGCGCGAAGGTATTGTTGAATGGTGGCTACGCCGCCTCCCAGGCGAACGTCTTTGCCTTCGGCGGCTTCGGTGGCCCGTTTCAGGGCGGCGTGAATGCCGTCAGTGACGAAGTGGAACGTGGTGCCGCCCTTCATGGCGATGGACGCCCGCGGATGGTGCGTGAGCACGAAGACCTGGGTGTGGTAAGGCGGATCGTCACCCCACCACCCTTTCCATTCGTCGTCAGGCCAGCGATCGCGCACCGGCCCGAACATGTTGCGTCCGAGGATCCATGCGCCGATGTTCGCGACGCCGCGCGCCGCGAAATCGTCGTCGATTCCTGTTTCTCCCCCTTCTTCGCCGAACATGCGTTTGAATGTACGCGTCGTCGACATCCAAGGGTGCAACGCTGCGCCGCCGACGCCGAGCGGATCGGTGAGGCTCTGATGGGGCCCAGCGCCGCACCCGTCGATGGACATCGTGAAGCAGTTCACTCGTAGCTTGGACATGGCTATCCTTTGCTGTCGGCGGGTGAGCGGATCGCCCCGGAGTTTTTAACCCAGCGACGAGCGAAGCTGCGACGGAACGACACGCCATCGGAAAAAAGTCGGTCTAGCAGGCAATTTCTACAAATCGGAGCAAGATCCGGCCACTACATACGAAGGGGACGTCGACGCCTGGCGCGGCTTCTGACAAAGTCGATGATACCGAACGATGACCGACGCTCCTCCGTTTGCGCTCGTTGACCCTTCCTGTTCGCCTCCAACCGTCGCGATCCCGCGGCACTACAATGCGGCCCTCGATTTCGTCGATCGGCACGTCCTCGAAGGGCGCGGCGCGAAGGTGGCCTTCATCCACGATCGGGGCCGGACGACGTACGGTGAGCTTGCCGCGCAAGTCGCTCGTGCGGGTCATGCGCTCCGCGCCCGCGGCGTTCGGCAAGAGACGCGCGTGGCGCTCTGCCTCACGGATACCATCGATTTTCCGATCGTCTTCTGGGGAGCGGTCAAAATCGGCGCGATCCCGGTGCCCTTGAACACGCTCCTCACGCCGCAGGAGTATGCGTACATGCTGCACGATAGCCGCGCACGCGCGCTCGTCGTCAGCGCCGATCTTTACCCGAAGATTGCGCCGGCACTGGAGGGGCTCACGGGTCTCGACGCGGTGCTCGTCGCCGGTGCGGGCGACGCGCATGGGCATGCGCGTCTCGACGACGCGCTCGCGGAGCAATCCGTTCATCTCCTAGCGGCCCAAACGACGTGCGATGACATCGCATTCTGGCTTTACTCTTCCGGCTCCACCGGCGCCCCCAAAGGCACGATGCACCTTCAATCGAGCTTGGTGCACACCGCGGCGCTTTACGGACGCGGCATCTTGGCAATCGAGGAGAGCGACGTCATTTTCTCCGCGGCCAAGCTTTTCTTCGCGTACGGCCTCGGAAACGGAATGACTTTTCCCATGCACGTGGGCGCGACGACCGTTCTCCTCGCCGATCGACCGACGCCCGCTTCTGTGCGCGCCGTACTGCGCGAGCACACGCCGACGCTCTTTGGCGGCGTCCCTACGCTCTTCGCGGCGATCCTTGCCGACCCTGCCCTGGATCCCTCCGCGGAAGGCAATCGCCTGCGCGCTTGCATTTCGGCCGGAGAAGCGCTCCCTGCCGATATCGGCGAGCGCTGGAGAGCACGGTTCGGGGTGGATATCCTCGATGGCCTCGGGTCGACGGAGATGCTCCACATCTTCCTCAGCAACCGCTTCGACGATGTTCGCTTCGGAACCTCGGGCAAACCGGTTCCCGGATACGAGGTTCGCGTCGTCGACGATGCAGGGCACGACGTGCGCGCCGGTGATCTCGGCGAGCTGCTCGTCAACGGCCCCTCTGCCGCCGCTGGGTATTGGAATCAGAGGCAGCGCACCTTGGCCACGTTCCATGGCCCCTGGACGCGCACGGGCGACAAATACTTCGTCGATGAGGATGGCTATTTTCACTACGCCGGCAGAGCTGACGACATGCTCAAGGTGAGCGGCATCTGGGTCTCGCCCTTTGAAGTCGAATCGTGTCTCATCGCTCACGCCGACGTACTCGAGGCGGCCGTCGTGGCTTGTGAAGATGGCGATCGGCTCGTGAAGCCCAAGGCGTTCGTCGTGCTGCGCGAGGGCATCACCGGATCGCGCGAGCTCGAGCTCGAGCTGAAAACGTGGGTGAAAACGCGCTTGGCGCCTCACAAATACCCGCGCTGGGTCGAGTTCGTGGCCGCGCTGCCCAAAACGGCCACCGGAAAAATCCAGCGGTTCAAGCTGCGCGGGCCCGTTCCAAAGACGTGACCATCCCGTGGCCTTTTCGGGGCAAGGTCGCCGTCAGCGGCGCGTCCATCGAGGCGCACGCCTTCGGCCCGCCCCCTCGCGAAAAGCCCACGCTCGTCTTTCTGCACGAGGGACTGGGATCGCTTGCCATGTGGCGCGACTTTCCCGCAGCACTTGCCGAAAAGACGGGATGGGGAGCCTTCGTCTTCAGTCGACCCGGCTACGGTGCGTCGAGTCCTGCCGTCCTTCCGAGGCGGACCACCTACATGCACGAAGACGCAGCGCTCCTTCCCGCGCTGTTCGAAGCGGCGGCGATCTCCGAGCCAGTGCTCGTTGGCCACAGCGATGGCGCGTCCATTGCGATCATCTACGCGGCGAGCGAAATGAAACCTCGGCCCTCGGCCCTGCTGCTCGAGGCCCCGCACGTGTTCGTCGAGCCACTCGGCATCGAGAGTATTGCCAAAGCGCGCGACATCTTCCAGACGACCGACTTCGCCACGCGCCTGCAGCGCTATCACGAGCTTGCCGTCTCCCACGTATTCTGGGGATGGAACGACATCTGGCTGCACCCCGACTTCGCCTCTTGGAACATCGAGGACGTCTTACCCGCGGTCACGGTGCCGACGCTCATTGTGCAGGGCGAAGAGGACGAATATGGGACGTGGGCGCAAGTCACCGCGATCGAACGGCGTGTCAACGCCGCCGTGACGACGGCGCGCCTCCTCGACTGCGGTCATTCTCCGCACCGGGATCAGCCTGACCGTACGCTCGAAGCGATGTCGGCGTTCTTGCGCGGGCTGGTTGTGCGCTGACCGGAGCTCCGGCGATCAGGCCGTCAAATTCCAGAGCGAGACGACGAAGGCGCCGTTCTTCGCGATGAGCTCGGCGATGGAGGCGGTCTTGATGTCGAAGAGACTGCCCTGACGCGGCTCGAGCGCGAGGAGGCGAGCCGCGAGAATGCGTATCATGTGCCCGTGTGAGATGGCGCACACCGTGTGATCGCGATGGCGGGCGCGCAGCTGCTCGATGAACCGATCGGCGCGCGATGCCGCTTCCGTCATCGTTTCGCCGCCCGGGCAACCATCGGTCCAAAAATTCCACCCCGGCGAACGTTTCTGAATCTCCGCCGCGGTGAGACCTTCGTAGTCTCCGTAGTCGAACTCCGCGAGAAGGTCCGTCGTGATGGGGGCGCCATGAGAGCCAAGCGCGAGCTCGGCTGTTTGGAGCGCGCGCCTTCGTGGACTCGAGTAGACGGCGTCGAGCGCCCCGCCGTTCAGCAGCCGCGGAAAAAGCGCGGCGGTGGCGCGTGCTTGTTCCTTTCCGGCCGGCGTGAGCTCGATGTCGGTCTTACCGGTGTGTTGCCCGCTGAGACTCCAGACTGTCTCGGCGTGACGTAGCAAGAGGATTTTCATTTGGCGATTTCTGCGCAGCCCGCACGTTCTGCCGCTTCTTCGCATGGCGCAAGGTCGCTGTCCAATCGCGGATGTGCCGGAGGCGGCGCCTTCTCGCCGTCCGTCGACCTATTCAATCGAGCGTTTCCATGCCGGCAGAGAACGCGCGACCCTTTGGGCACAGATGACGTCGCCATGAACCCTCGCGTCGTGAACGGTGAACTCGACGAAGTTCATTCATGCGGTCATGCAAGCTCGCAGAGAAGACTTGGCCCGGTGGAGGAGCACGGCAGCGTGGCCCTGGGTGATGCCCAAAAGCTGCGCGACGTCTTCACCTGGCCGTTCGTCGAGCATGCGCAGGGTGACCACGGCCCGCTGAATTTCGCAAAGCTCGGCGACGCAGGCGCGCAGGCGGACCGTTTCCTCGGCGCGCGCAACGAGATCGTCTTGAGCCGGGAGGTGATGATCCTGTTGGTCGTGCACGTCGATGGGATCATGTGGACGAGCGTGAAAGTGTCGCCGCCGGTGGTTACGGGCGGCATTGCGGACAATCGTCGCGAGAACGGGGCCAAGGTCGACGGTGGGTTCGAGCTGACCGGTCTGAACCAAATCGAGCAGCGTGCAAAGCCCTTCCTGGACACAGTCGACGGCGTCCTCCGGCGTCAGCCCCTCGTTTCGTGCGAGTGCCGCCAGCGGGCCGCGCTGCGTCTGGGCGACATGGGACAGTCGATCGAGCACGTCCTCATGGGGTTGTGGTGGCATGGGCGCTCTCCCACGGAGAAAGGTGGTGGGCCGCCCCAAGATTACACGGGACGAGCCGTAATGAGGGTCACCTTCAAAACCTTCTCATGAAGGAAGAGGTGCAGCCCATGACATCCGCGAACGTCCACGAGCTGAACGAGCTGAATTTCGAATCTCTGGTCCTACGCGCATCGGGGCTCGTTTTAGTCGACTTTACGGCGCAGTGGTGCCCCCCATGCAGGGCGCTGTCGCCCGTTGTCGCCCGAATCGCCGGCGAGACAGGGGGACGCGTTTTTGTGGGGTCGGTCGACGTCGATGCATGCCCCGAGCTCGGTAGCAGGTACCGCATTCGCGGGTTGCCGACCGTGGTGGTCTTCTCGGCCGGCCAAGAGATCGCCCGACGCACGGGATTGACGAACGAAAACGGACTGCGCGCGCTGCTCTCGAGCCCAGCAAGTCATCAAGAGGTGGCGACGAGAGCGTCGGCGCAACGGAATCGTGTCGGGTAGGACACTAACCGAGCATGGCGGAACCTGCGGTGTTCGGGGGGCGTTGGCGCGGACTATCGACTCTTGCCGCTGTCGCAACGATGGCATTTGCTTGCTCGGATCTCGAGCCTGCCACAGGCGGAAACAACGCCGGATCGGCGGGCAGTACGACAGGCGAGGGAGGCAGCGCCGGCACGGGCGGCGGTTCGAGCGGCAGCGGAGGTGCGGGCGGTTCCGCTGCTACGGGTGGCGCGGGCGGCGGTTCGAGCGGCAGCGGAGGTGCGGGCGGTTCCGGCACCACGGGCGGCAACGGCGGCTCGACAACGGGAGGTGCCGGCGGGACGACGGCGCCGGACGGCAGTGTCACGGGCGGCGCGGGAGGATCGAGCGGAGGTTCGACGGGCGGCGCGAGCGGCTCTGCGGGCACGGGTGGAATCGATGCGGGAACGGGCGGAAGCGCCGGAATTGCCGATGCAGCAACCGGTACCGACGCCGAGGCGGGACCCAGTTGCCAGGGCATCCTCGGACATCCCACCCAGCCGTGCGACAAGATCCCGACCTATCCGGGCGTCAAGCTGAGGCTCGTCGAAGATTTCGACGCGCCGCTCGATCTCGATACGGACGAGATCTGGACGTATTCCGACGGATTCAGCGATCAGTCGCAAGCTCGGTTCATCAAGAGCGCCATCACCTTCGCCAGCGGGTCGGCGCAGATCACGATGAACAAGCCCGCGGGCGGTGCACCCGCTGGGCCTACCTACGCCGAATGCACGGCGGCGGCCTTTCCTGCGCCGTTCAACACGGCCGCGCCTCATACGAGCGGCGAGCTTCGCAGCAAGTACAACAACTTCAAATACGGGTACTACGAGTTTCGCATCAAGCCCCCGGTCAATACGACCGGCAACTTCATCGCCGCGGCGTTCACGTTCCGCACGCCCAAATGGCAGAACTGGCGCGAGCTCGACATCGAGCTCCAGGCGGCCAACAAGTCGAAGGTCGTTCCGACCAACGTGATCGTCGGCGAGAACCAGGCCGCGTGGAGCGCAGCCATTTCCGACGCGATTGACGCCATGGCGAGCTTCGACACGCAGGCCGACTTTCACACCTACGGTTTCGACTGGGAACCCAACGTCGTGAACTTCTACATCGACCGCGCGACGAATCCGACGCCGGTGCGCGTGTACGCCATGGGCTCGAAGCTTCCCATCCCCAACAAGTCGGCCAAGATCATGATGAATTTTTGGCTTTTCACCTCGAGTGCGCTCGGCGGCGGCGATCCGGCCAATAACCAGTACCCGATGACGATGCAGGTCGACTACGTGCACTTCTACCAGTCGGATCAGGAGCCGTTCTATCCCTGCACGCCGACCCCCGCGTGTCTCAACGACGCGACGCACCGCGAGGATCTCGACTACAGCAAGAACAACGCGACGGACGGCCTTCCCAACACGACGTCGGGCCTCTAGCTCGACGCCCGTATTTGTGCACGAGGAGATCGCCGATGAAGACGAGGTGCGTTCCGTTTCTTTTCTTCAGCGCGTCCATCGCCGTCGTGATGTTGGCGGCGTCCTGCGGTTCCATCGAGACCACCGCACACCGCGATGCGGGCGACGGGATGGCGGGCGGCGCCGGAGCGCCCGCGGTGGACAGCGGTGGACCGGGCGAAACACGCGACGGCGCCGGGAGCATTGACGTCGCGGCCGAGGCCCCACCCAGCGTAACCCCCGACGCGCCCACTAGCTTAGACGTCGCGAGCGACGCGCGGTCGAGCGGAACACCTGACGCGGCAGGGAAGCCTGACGTCGCGACCGACGTCGGCGGGCCGAGCGGAACACCCGATGCGGGCACGCCCGGCACCGATGCAGCAAGCGACGCGCCGAAGGGCATGAGCACGGGCTGCGGCAAACCACCGGCGGCCGGCGATACGCCCGGTCGTTTCGTCAAGCGCACCATCACCGTCACGGGCGTCGACCCGGCCGTCAAGCCGGCTACGGCGGGCGGCAGCTGGACGAGCCGCGTCTACTACCTCGATCTTCCCACGGGCTACAATCCTTCCACGGCGTACCCGCTCATCTTTGGCGGTTCCGGGTGCGGTGGCGCGCTCACGACGAACGGCGACAACGGCGGACTTCCCGTTCTCCCCGCGAACAATCAGCAGGCGATCCAGATTGGTCTCAGCTACGTGTGGCCCGAGGGCGGCGGCGCTTGCTTCTACGAGAACGGCGCCAACAACCCCGACCTGCCGTACTTCGATTCGGTGCTCAAAGAGATCGAGACCAACTATTGCGTCGATCGCGGCAAGGTTTTCGCCGGCGGTTACAGCAGCGGCGCCTGGCTTTCGTACATGCTCGGCCTCGCGCGCGGCGGCATCATCCGTGGCATCTCGCCCGCCGCGGGCGGCCTGCACCCCGAGGCGAGTCGTCCGCCGGACTCGAAGCAGCCCATCGCCGCCTTGCTTTTGACGGGCGCCGACGACACCGCGAACCCGGCCACGGGCCCGACGGGGTCGGACGCCGCGCGCGATCTCATTCTTTCGATCAACGGATGCAAGGGCACGGATACGACCGAATGGCCGACCTGCGCCGGCTGCGGTTGCGTGAAGTACAACGGCTGCCCAGCCGCGTTTCCCGTGATCCGCTGTCGCCCGCCGGGCCAGGGCCACACCGATGGTGGCGGCGCTTTCAAAACGGCGATCTGGTCCGTTTGGAGCACACTGCCGTAGATCCACCCGAAGATTGCTGCCACAACGGTCGAGTGACAGCGCCGAATCTGATCGAGCAACTGACGAAACTTGGTGTGCGGCGTGGTGGCGTACTGCTCGTTCATGCGTCCTTCCGCGCCGTTCGACCGGTCGAGGGCGGTGCGCTAGGCGTGATTGATGCCCTGCGTGCGGCGCTTGGCCCGCGCGGCACGCTCGTGATGCCGACGATGACGGACGGCGCCAGCGTGTTCGATCCGCGCGTCACACCGACCGACGGGATGGGAATCATCGCCGAGCTGTTCTGGCGACAACCGGGCGTTATGCGAAGTACGCACCCCGGCGGCTCGTTCGCGGCCGACGGCCCGCTGGCGGCGCAGATCTGTGCGCCTCAGCCCCTCTCACCGCCGCACGGTCCGGACAGTCCCGTCGGTCGCGTGCACGACCTCGATGGGCAGGTGCTGCTCCTCGGCGTGACGCATAGCGAGAACACCACCCTGCATCTGGCAGAAGCGGTCGCGAAAGTGCCGTACTTCGTTTCGCATCCCTGCGTCGTCGAGCAAGATGGGGTCGTGCGCACCATCATGGTGGCCGAGACCGATCACTGCTGTCGAGGTTTTCGCAAGGCCGACGAATGGCTGCGCGCCCGCGGCCTTCAGCAGGAAGGAAGGATCGGCAGCGCACAGGCGCGTCTATGCGGGTCCCGCGAACTCGTCGGCATCGCCGTCGAGCGCCTCACGGCCAATCCATTGATCATGCTCTGCGCTCGCACGGAAGACTGCGAGGAGTGTGCGGCGGCCCATGCCAGCATCCCTCGTGGCGGTGAATAGCCGAAGGGTATCGACTCATCCGTTCGTTCCGCGGGCTTTTGCCATCGTGGCTGGCTGCCCCTTGTCACGAGAGAATACACCGGAGGCCTGCGCGCCTGTGCCTACCGCGAGACTTTGCCAATCCACCTTGCCGTCTCGAACGATGATGCCGTGATTCAGAATGACACCCGTTTGCTCCTTCATCTTGGACGTGTCGACACCGTGCAGGTCCAGACAATCGAGCAAGGCCGCCGTGATTCTCTGGTCGGCGATCCGATGGTATGTCTCCGCGTCGCGCGCTTGAAAATAGTGTCGGTACTCGCTTCCCGACATCGCTGCCCGCAGACTCGATGTCGCGCCGTAGTTGAAGCCGACTCGATCGCTGATCCCGCGACGGACAGCGGTGGCGTCCGTCCCGAACCATCGATGGAGAGCAGCCCAGGCTCGCCCAACCAGCAAAAATGGGCTCGCCGCGATGGCAAACGGTGCGAGGAACATCGCCGCCAGGATTTCTCGGCACACCATGCGCGCATTCTCGTTCGGCAATCGATCGACGGTCCGGTAGCGGTCGTCCACCGGTGACAAGAGGCAATGGACGCACTCGAGAATGAGCTGTGACCCGCTCTTCGAACAACGAACAAAAGCAGAGAACACGAGTTCGCCATTCCAAGAAGCACTGCGAAACCATCGGTAGCGACGCGCAATTTGTGGGTAATGATCCTCATAGGCGTGCAACTGCGAGGGATCGATGGACTGCGCCGGGCGATGCAAGGGATCCTGGGTGATCTGCGCAGCGTCGACCCCGTTCACGAAGAGACAGTCCTTCACTTCGAGGTTCGGTAAATCCGACCTCGCCAATGCTTCGGTAAGGGCCTGCTCCACACTGTCGACTTCGAGCGTGTACAGCTGCGCTGGCGCACCCGCCGCTTGTTTCGGTCGGCTGGTGTCGATGGCAATCGTCCAGTTCCCAATCGAGGTGCCGCTCCCGTCGAACGGCGAATAACCGGCGTAGATTGCGACATTCTGTAGAGGGGTCGGCAACCCGACCATCAGCTCTGGGGGAACGTGCATGTCGAATTGCGCGTTCACCGCGACGGGATCGTAGCGGTCCTGTCGAAATTGTGCCGCGATGATGAGTCGCTCCTCGTACCGCTTGTAAATATTGACGGTCAGAACGGCCAACCCGATCAAGAAACTAACGGGAGGGGCAACCGCAAAGGCAATTGCGCCGGCGACGATGAAGGCGGAGTTGATGACGTCGTAGCCAGCCTGGCGTCGATCGACTTCGAGCGCGACTCTGAGGACGAGGCCGAAATCGAAACCAAACTCGAGGGCAGTGGCATGAAAGCGGTCCCTCGCGCGCGCAAAGATCTCGCCGCGAAACTCGGAGTCGAGCACGCTCGTTGCTGCTGCCAGTCTCGTCACCTCGGCGTGATGCTCATCCATCGATCGGCTCCCGATCCCCGAATGATGGACCGCGGAGGGGCGAAAATGTGAGGCGTCCCCTCGCGGATAGCCCGCGAACCCCCGCGAGCGCCGGTGGTGTTCGATCGATCGCTATTTGGCGTCGGCGGCGCAGCGAATTCCGATGCTGCCGCTCGTCTTGTTCCGACCGAAGCGTCCGCGGCTGCTCGAAAAGAGGAAGGCGAAGGTGCTGTAGGATGCACCGCGAAAAACGCGTTCGTCTTCCTTAGCGCCGTCTGCGACGTTCGTGACGGGATTGATGCAAGCGCCGCAATCGGGGTATTTGGGGATGTACGCATCGGCAACCCACTCAGAAACGTTGCCTCCCATGTCGTGAACACCCTCCGGCGTCACATCCTGCGAGGAGCGAAAGACCTCCTCCGGCCCCCTCCCGAAACCGCACGGTAAAGGATTCCCCTTGCCGTCTTTACCTCGGCCATAAGCAACGCCGTCGCATCGCGGAGCGTCGTTGCCCCAAGGAAACCGCCGGTCGGCCGAGTCATTGCCGCGTGCAGCGAACTCCCATTCCGCCTCGGTGGGAAGGCGCTTGTGATTCGACTCGCAATACATTCTGGCTGCATCCCAACTGACTTCGACGACAGGCTCGCGCTGGTGTCCCTCTTTGACGAAAAACGAACCGTTCTGAAATCCGATCTGGCACGCCACGCTGTTGAGATCGACCATGATTTCTTGCGTCGCCGGGTTGCGAATCTGAAGATAGTTTTCGTCGGTAGGGATCATGCGAAGCCATCGAACGAATTCTTCGTTCGTGACCTCGCGTACGTCGATGAAGAAAGGCGAAAGCGTCACCCTGTGCTCGGGTTGCTCGCGTTCGACGACGTCGGTGCGGCAGAAATAACCCTGCAAGGCGCATTCTTCTTGGCGCTCTTCTGCAGAGCGACCCACGTTCGCCGGGCCGCCGGCAAGACGAATCATGCTCCGCTCCGGGGCGCCCTGCGGCGCATTCAACTTGGCGGCGAGGCGCGCCACGAAAGGCGCATTGCGAAACGCGTACGTCGCAACTAAGCCGATCGCGACGGCCATGGCCGCGGAAGCGCCCAGTCGGAGCCAGCTGCGCGAAGGACGACCCGAAAGCGCACTTTGATGCTCGACGGCAACCGGATTCGTGCTTTCCACAGCGTGTTTGGCGGCCGGGAAGTTGGATAACAGCGTTGGTGTCGCCGGCATGACGTCACCTCCGATGGGCATCGGACCGCTGCCGTGGACCGTGCGGGTTGCTTCGAGGACAGCTGCCCGCATCGCGGTGGCGCTCGCGCACCGTTCCGCCTTCGAGAATTTCAGCGCTTGGTCGACGATCGCCGTGACGCTCGGCGGAAGATGCGGCAGAACAATACCTATCGAGCGCGCCGCCGTCGTAGCGGCAAGGCGCGCAATTTCCTCCGAGCTCGGCGCTTCGTGCACGTAATGCCCGGACAGCAGCGTGAACATCGTGGCGCCGCACGCCCATAGATCGGTCTGCGCGTCGATCTCAGCCGCTTGACCGCGGGCCTGCTCGGGCGCCATGAATGCAGGCGTGCCGAGTACGCGGCCCGACTCCGTCGCCAGTTCAGCAGGGCCGAAGAGTGCGCGCGCGACACCGAAGTCGAGCACCTTGAGACGCCCGTCGCGCGTCATGAACAAGTTGTCGGGTTTCAGGTCACGGTGAACGATTCCCTTGGCGTGCGCCGTGACGAGCACGTCGAGAAGCTCCTTCGCCATGACGAGCACGTCGCCGACATCGAGACGATGCAAACGCCGGAGGCGGGCCTGCAGCGATTCGCCGTCCAGCAGATCCATGACGAGGAACGCGCAGCCGTCGTCGGCCACATCGTCGTCGAGCACACGGACCACGCCCGGGTGCGCGACCTTGTTGGCGACGTACCCTTCTCGCAAGAATCGAGAGCAGATGTCTTCGTTCGCCGAGAGGAATGGATGCAAAATCTTGATCGCAACTTTGTCTTCGTTGCGGTGCGTGGCGGCATAGACCGTCGCCATTCCCCCGATGCCGAGAACGCCGTCGAGCCGATAGCGCGATTTGAGCACACTGCCGATGCGGCGTCGGGCGTGCTGCTCCAGATTCCCGTCACCCGGATCCATGGCGGGAGCGCGTGCGACGGCTCGGAGCCATTCTTCACTGGTCCAGAGGGTACGTTGATCCGGAGGGGAGCCGCGGTTGTCGTCGGTCATCGTCCACACCCTTACTGGGTTTCGAGGAGACCTCGCTCGCGCGCCAGGATCGTCAGCCGACGCTTGATGGCCTCGAAGCGCTTGCGCAAGCGCGCCGATTCTCGCTTGAGAACTTCCTCACTCGCGCTCTCCTTTTCGTCCCCCAGCACGCGGGCCAGCTCGTCCCAAGCGAGGCCGCGATCCAAGCGAAGCACGAGGATGGTACGGTCCTCGGCGTCCAAGGTCTCTCGCAGCTCCGTGAAGGCAGTGCGAACGGCCGTTTTCAAATAGGGCAACGTCGCCGTGCGCACTTGCGCCGCGATTTCGCTGGCCGCGGATTCGGCCGCGCATTTTCCCTCACGTCGCTTGAGGCGGTCGTGGAAGCGAAGGGACTCGTTTCGGCACACCGCGTACATCCAGGTGCGAAGAGAGCATTCCCAACGAAATTCACCGAGCGATTGCCAAACCCGTTCCGCCGCCGCAGCGAATACGTCGTCGGCGTCCGCCTCGTTGCGGTGGAGTGAAATCAGAAACCCGAACAGCTCCGCGCCGTAGGTACGAATCGCCAACGTCGCCGCGGCTTGAAGGTTGCCGCACGATGCGAGGCCGCAAATCTCGTCTTCTTTGGGATCGCCCATGCTCCCCCCTGGCACCAGCGCAGCAGCTCGACGCTCCTAAGCTGGGTACCAGAGTGGGAGGAATATGTCCACGAGGCGAGGCGACCCGATGGTGCGCGGGCTGGGCGCACTCGCGGTGGGGAGTATCACTGAGGCGGCTGGCATTTGTCGCGCGGCCCGAACCAATCAGGGTGCGCGCGTCGTAGTTCATCGTTGCGGGGGCAGTCGTTCGCGCCAGTCGCGCTTGGTGGGTTTCCCTCGAAGCAGATTTGCGCGTATTCACACTTCGCACCGTCGCAGGGTCCCATCGGGCCGCCATTGGGTGGGCGCCAGCAGTGCTGCTGACCGGCTGCACAACCTCCGACCACGCAGGCGAGTACGGAAATTCCCAGAACAGCGATGACGTGACGGCGTTCCATCGGACGATCCTTTCAGCACCCAGCGGTGCCAGCTAGTTGCGTAGACCTCGAACCACTTCGTTGGCGACGCGAGGGGCAGCAGGAACCAGGAACCCTTGCCCTTCTCCTACGACCACGGTGCCGCAAAAACGGCGCAGCACGCCACGACCTCAAAAGCCCTCGTCGCCTCTGATAGATACCGGACAACGTCGCTTGTGAGGCTCCAATCGCGACAATCAACCGTGTGGCTGGAATGCCCCGACCGGCGAGGTTCGAACCAGTAGTTTCGCTCTCCGCTACGCCATTCACATCGCGACCGAGCAAGGGTCTACCCGACGACGACCGCGAGGCCGTCGTACGACGATACCGGCTTGCGGCGCCGGTCCCGCCGGATTGATGCGCCGCGCGAAGAGATTTTGGGATGCTCGCCGTACAAGAGCTCCCCTCCCTAGAAAGAGTCGAAAATTCGCTGCAGCCATCACTGCAGCTCCTTGCGTGCAATGAGGTTCCAACATCACTGATCCCATGAGGCAGCGTCGTGACGCTGAGTTCCACCATGAGCGCCATCTATACTCCAGCACAGGATATGCGCGAGTCTGTCGACTCAGTATCCGCACAGCAGGCATCCGAAAACCTGCGGGGTCGCGTTCGCGCGCTCAAGGAAATTACGGCGCTGTACCGTCTCGAGCGAATCACCTATCTGTGCTTCGCCATCGCGGCATTCATCATGGTGCTCGTTTGCCTCGTCGTAGCGCTGACGCAAGAGGAACATGCCTCGACCTTGTGGGGCGCCTTCGGAGCGTCGGGGATCATCGCCGCATCGTGCAGTCGGGTCATCGTCATGTGGGAGAAGGCAGTTGCCATCATCCTCCAAACCGAGAAGAGGGTGAAATGAAGAGCGCGATCGATTCGCAAATGGTCGAACTCGAGAAGGCATCCCGCCGTTCGGCCATGTTCGGGGGAATGGGTCTCAGCGTGGCAACGCTCTCGGTGGCAATCGCTACCGGGCTACTTCACCGGGCGACGACGCAAGTGACGCTGATCGCGCAAGAGGTGAGCGGCATGCGGACCGAACTCGAGTCAGAGCAGAAAGTGGTTTCCGAAGCGGAGAGCAAGCGCAGACTGGCGCAGCTCGAAGCCGAGGATCTCGACGCTGACATGAAGACGAAAACAGATGAGCTCACGAGGGCAGCGGAGCGTCTCGACGAAATTCAGCGAGCCGTCGCCGAATCAGGTCCGCCAGCCCTCGTGACGCGGGTGCAAACGGTAGCGCGCGGCGCGCCTCGAGCGGCAAGGCACCGTACGTCGGCCTTGCCGCTCGTCGAGGCCGCACAGGTGCAGCTATCCGCCACGCCGACCACCGAAAAGGTGGGAATGCATTGGCTCTATGACATAAGGATGTGGGTAGAGCTGCCAGCGGCTTTGATCGACAACGTTTTCAAAGTCGACTACGTCTTCGAGCAGCCTCGTTCGTCGCCAAAAACGAAGACGTCGTTCGACCCTTCCGATCACTTCGCCATTCATTACAGGGGATCGGGTTGTACCGAACAGGTGAAGGTGGTCCTTTTCGAACGTGGCGGTCAGCAAAACGAGCTTTTCTATCGAATGTGTGACGCTCCGGCGTGGCGCGCTGTGAACAACCGAGATCTCCCGCACCACGACAGTGAATGAGCGACGTCCGAGGCAACATCGTTCACTTAACGATCGGTGTATTTCATGTAACAGTGTTCTAAATGCCGTGTGACTCGCAAGAGCGCGCTCGGTCAGCTGCCCACGCGCTTTCAAGCGACCAAATATCCACACCGTATGTGTGGGTCTTTCGTGGCGCCAAACGTTAAGTGTCAAGTGTTAAGCTGAGCGGGGCGGACTTGTTGTGAGAGTTGGAAGCGCTAGCAATTGGGTGACGGAAACGCTTGACGAGTACCGGCGCCGCGATTTACTGAACGCAAAGCCAAATGACGAATCACATCTCTGCCGATAAGACGGGCCTGGTAGAGTGGCTGCCGCCAGTCATCTTGGTCGCCGCAGCCGGGACGCTTGGCGCGTTGTGGGATCGAGTTCCGGATCGGTGGGTTACCCGTTGGGGCGTGGACGGCCAGCCCGATGCCTTCGCGCAAAAAAGCGTTTCGAGCGCATTCTGGCCTTTGTTCTGGGGAGCGGCCGTGTGGTTGGTCTTCGAGGCTAGCGCGCCGCTCATCGCTCGTCGTGTTCGCGACGATCAGCAACGCGTTCGCACGCGACGGTTGCTGGGTACGGCCAGTCTCATGCCGAGCGTGCCCGCGCGCCGCGTTCACGAGCCGATGCCGCGATGCCGGCCGGCCGGCAAGGACTTTTCTACAACGACCCTAAAGACGAGCGACTCTGGGTCGCGACGCCGCTCGGGTCGTCGCTCAACTTCGGTCATCCCGAAGCGCGACGGGTGTTTGCCACGCTGCTGCTGCCGCCAGTTTTCATCTTGATCACCGTGGCGTTTTGCCTCTGGGCAGCGGGGCATGTGCGGTAACGAGCGGCGTCGTTCAGCGCTGCGCCCGCGAAGCCTCACCTATCGGACGATGGCACCCCGGAAGAAGGCTTCAACTTCGCGTTGAACCACTGCACCGTGCGCAGCATCCGATCCCGGCGGTGCTCCGGATTCATCAGGCGATGCCCTTCACGCGGATAAACCATCAACTCGGTGTCCACGCCCAGCGCCTTCAGTGCGCGGAAGAACTCGAACGATTGCGCGGCGGGGCACTCACCGTCGCTATCCCCGACGAGCACCAGCGTGGGCGTCGACGCTTTCTTGATGTATTCAATCGGCGAGCTCTTCGCATAAATCGCGGGGTCGTCGTACACGGATGCCCCGAAATAGGGAATCATCCATTCGCGAATCTCATTCTGGCCATAATAACTTTGCCAGTTCGAGATCCCGGCGCCCGCTGTCGCCGCGTGGAAACGTTTCGTCTGCGTGATTGCCCACATCGTCATGAAGCCGCCATAACTCCAACCGGTGATCGCCAGTCGTTCCTTGTCGATCGGCGCTACTTTGAGGGCCTCGTCCACCCCGGCGAGGATGTCGCGCAAGTCGCCGTGCCCGAAGTCCTTGACGTTCGCCGCGGTGAAGGCAGCGCCTTGGCCATAGCTGCCGCGCGGGTTGGGAAAGAAAACGAAATACCCCTCCGAGCCAAGCAGGGCGGCCTCTTTGAAGCCGGGCAGCACCGCGCTGGCGGGCCCACCGTGCACATTCACGACCATCGGATACTTCTTTCCGCCGTCGAACTCGCGCGGGTAGACGAGCCAGCCCTGGATCTTGCGACCGTCGCTCGTCCAGTGGAGCGACTCGGCACGCCCCCACCAAGGCTTTACCGCGTCGCCCGTGTGCGTGACGGCTTCCCATGCGCCGATGGGGCCCGCGACGACGTCCTCCGCTCGGGAAAAATTCTCCCGCACCGCGGCCACTGTCTTCCCATCCGACGCCACGGAAAGACTCAAGCTCCCGTGACGCGCCGACAATGAGTCGTCCGCCGTGTAGAGCGTCTCTGCTCGTCCAGATGCCGGATCGAGTGACGCGATCGCAGCGCGCCCTTCCACGATTTCGGTAAACAGCAGCCGGTTCTCGCCGGCCAGCCAGGTCATCCACGTCGGCGTCGATTTTCGTTCGGCGGTGACGTTGCGCGCTTGTCCCGTTTGGCTGGATACGAGGAAGATATCGCCGCCGTGCTGCCCTTCGTCGCTCATCAATCCGCCGATCACGGCGATGTGCGCGCCGTCGGGCGAGAACCTCGGCACCGCGATTTGGCGAGGCGGCTTGTAAAGAACGCGCAACTCGCCGCTTGCCACGTCGAGCACGTGCAGCTCGGCCACCCACCATTGACTCTCGCCATGCCCGCGCGCGGCGATCGCCGCCATCCGTTTTCCGTCAGGTGACCAGCTGTGCTCGTAAACGTACATGTCCGGAGGCGAAGCGATGCGGACGGCATGTGATGCGACGTCGACGATAGCGATACGCTGCTCCTCGAGCTTGTTGTCGACGAGACCCGTCGGAAGCGGCATTGCTTCCAGCGCTCCCGTCGGCCGCGACGCGTTCTCGGTGAAAAGAACGGCGATGTATCGCCCATCAGGAGAGAACACCGGGTCCTTCAAATACCCACGCAATTGCGTGAGCCGGGTGACGGTGCCCCCTTGGCGACTGGTTGTATAAAGTTGCAGTTGCTTCGGCTCGACCGCGTCCGAGAGAAATGCGAGCGTCTGGCTATCGGGGGACCAGGTGAGTCCGCGTTCCCATCCGGCCGTGCCCGCGGAGGAATCCGAGCGAGCCGTGAAGCGCCGCGGTTCGTCGCCGCGCTTGGTGCGGTCGATGATCTGGATGATGCTGTTGCGAGAGGGCTGCCCGTTGTCGAGCGCGGAAGCGACCCAGGCGACGTGACTCGCGTCCGGTGAAATGGCCACCTGGTGGTAATCGGTGATCGCGTGAAACGCGTCGACGGCGTGCTCGATGGGCGTCGCAGCGTGGAGCACGGGGGAGGGGGGCGCTGCCTGGTGCATCCCAGCGGCGGAGACTGCGTTGAAGGGCGCGGCGCCGGAGCTGCTGGCGTGCGGGGAAGGATCGTTCCTCGAAGAAGCGGGCTTCGAACAAGCCAGTGAGCTGAGAGCGACGAGAACGAAGGCGCGAGGCGCTGAAGATGGCACGGCAATTCCTTTGCACGGCGGGGACTCCGCCCAGCTGTGCACCACATTCGCCCGCGGTCAAGTTGCGTTCAGCGCCCAAAATCGAAGCGCTGGTTGAGTGCGCCGGTACAATCCCACGTTTGAATTTTCTTGCCATTTCCCCCGAGCCCGCCGGCGTCGTCGAGATCGAGGCATCTGCCGGACGCGGCGTGTCTCAGCGCGACCACCCCGCCGTGTTTCTCGATCTTCCAAAACGTATTGAGGTCGGCTTTGTCGCACGTCGTTTGCACGACTTGCGCACCGTTGAACGAAGCCCAGGACAGCGGCGCCATGCATTGGCCGCTGCTCCTGCTGCGGACCTGCCACCCCGTCGTCTCGGCGTCGCCTCGATCGAGATACCAGAGTTGGTTGTCGCCTCCGTGACAGGTGAACTGTCCTATGACGGCGCCGACGTCCGTGCCGGCTTTCACCACGTCGAGGCAAAAGCCGCTCCCGGCGCCGGGGTGATGGGACCGTAGTCACGCGACAAGTTCTGCGGTCCAAAAATGACGATGCCACTACCGTCCAACCTATGCGAAAAGCCGGACGTGAGAGCGCTGAGGAGCGACCCCTTGCTGACCCACTCACCGGGCTCGTGGAAAACTGCGGATAGTTCGGTGGCCAGAGAATATCGGAGCCTCGCACGAGCTCCTCCGCGTCGGCCTGACAATTGAGACAATCGGCACCATTCGCGCCCTCAGGTGGGCACGCGTCACCGACGCATCCCGACAGGGAAGGCATCGCGGTTACGTCGGACGGGAGAACGGCGCCGCTGACCTTTGCGACGCGGCGCCACGCCTGCGCGGCCCGATTGGCGGATTCGATCTTCCCCGCGCTTCGTGCGCGTACGAACTGTTCCTTGGCCAAACCCCAGCGCTCGGGCTTCATCGCGGCAGCACTGGACGCGACCGAGCCGTCGGCGGACTCCGCTACGAAAGAGCCGGGGCCTGTCATGAAGAGCCGCGCGCCGCCGAACTCGCGCTGATGTTGCTTCTCAAGCGAACGCACCACGCTTGGACCGCGATCGGACCATGCAACGATCGGAAAATCGTGTCCTCCTGTCGAGGCGATGATGTGGCCAGCATCGTCTTGCCCCTTCTGTAGCGCGAACTCCAGGTAGGCAGGGCCTTCGACATCGGGTCGATAAAGCTCCGTCGTGCTCGCGACGGATCGCCGTTCCTGCGCGCGCTCCGCGCGCAGGAACGATTGCACGACCGACCATGTGGCCGGGTACTTGGCCTGGATCGCCGCATTCTCGTCGCTGACGCGCCCATGCTCCTCGCTATCGGCAGACGCGGGAGCGGCTCCGCAGCCGGTCACGACCGGGGCGAGCCCGCAGGCCAGCACAGAAAGAGCTCTCCACGAATGTACGAAAACATGCGATCTACGGTTCAGGGAAATCCGTTCTCCCGTTGCAAAATGCCTCGGCTCGCGGCGTTATCTCGCTTACCGGACGTGAACGCCCCGACGTGCAGTCACGATGGCCGTCGGCGAATCGGGCCTGTCGCCATCGCGCCCGCGGTCCGCGATAAATCGCACCCGCACGCAATGGGTTCCGTGCCCGCTGACGCGGGGCTAGTTGATAGTGAAATGCTGGGTGCGCAACGGGCCTCGCGTTGCGGCGTGCCCCGACTTCATCACGGGACGATATGCGAAAGCAAGCCCATCATGAGTATAAACGTGTACGCAAGGCTCTGCGCAATGCGAGAATTTTATGGCGATGACAACAATGGCCGCCCGGGACGCTCCCGATCCTGCGCGATGGATTTCACTGACGTCTCCGAAGTTTGCCGTTCGAATGGTGAATCGCGGGGAGCGCGTCGTCGCCGCTTTGCTTCGTTCGCTCGAGCGTCTATCGATAGGACGAGAACAATTCGATCAGGCGCCGCGCCCGCGCGACATCGAACTCGCGCTGTCGGCGGCAAGCCGTTCTTCCAACCACGCCTCGCATTCACGTCGCGTGCTGAAGACGTTCATCGGCACGGGAAAGGCGCGAAGCCACGCGATGGCCGTGAGAGCGCCGCGAATGACGCCCTTCGTGGTCACGAATCCCCACGCGATGATATGCCGCCGGAACACCTCTTTATGTTCTTTGATGAATTGGGCGGAGCGCTGTCTTCGCCGTGCTTCGGAATGCGTCATCTGGTCCATGTCGGTCAGCACGATGACCCGACGTGTATTGGGCAGACGCCGAAGCTCTTCGATCGCGTTGGTGAACTCCTGCGTGAACTCGTCGAAAGTGAAGTTCGCGGGGAGGATGCAGATCCACTTGCGGGGGTGCGAGGTGTCGATCCAGCGCAGTGCGGCCATCGATGACGTACATTCTGCGGCCAACGCGTCATCGAATCAATGAAGTGACGGCCGTAGCGCACCAACGGGGTCGACCGCCGACACCGTCGCCTTGCCGTCAGCGGCCCGGAAACCGGCTCCAGCACGGCGCCGCCAGGCGCGGACTGCTTTCACCGTGGCATGACGCGGCTCGACCCGCACTCCACGCCCTTGAACCCTCCCCAGGCAGAACGACCAAAGAGGACACCCGCCCCGTATGATTTTTTCCGGCAGACCGCGCGCGAGAGGTCGGCCCCAAGTGTGCCGTGCAGCCGACCGCCGACGACGCGAGACGGCCGTCGACTTTTCTCTCGAGGTTCGGGTAACGCGCAGCCTGGCCGAGCGCGCACGCCGCTCGCGTCGATGACGAGATCGATGGGCCTGACCTCTACACGGCACATCATCATGATCGGATTTCAGGTCCGATTCACGCCATGCTCGCGCACTTTTTTTTTCTACGGGTTGATGCCGATCGCACTCGTTCATTCTGCGCGTCAAAAGCATGCAGGAGCCGTTGCTTTGGAGTTTCTTCGCTGGTAGGTTCCCCCCGCCGTTTCATTTCGGTGGAGCGAGGAGGATGCTGCAATGATTAACTATCTGTTTCATTGCCGATTGGTGTCACCAGGTGACAACGGTTGCGAATACACGACGAGGCCCGCAATCATTGAACTGCATTCGATGCGGAGGCGAGCGTGACCGCGCGGAGGAATGCCGCTCGTCTGTCGTTAATGCTGTTGTGCGTTGGCGCACCGCTCTCTCTTCATGAAAAGATCGCGCGCGCGCAGCAAGTGCCTCCGGCCGGCGCGCCCGCGCCGAACGAGAGTGCCCCTGATTCTCCGACTGCCGCGCCGGTGCAGGAAAGCACAGAGGGGAAGACCGCGCCCCCCGCCGCCAAGCCTGCCGCGGGGGCCGTCGAAGGCGTCGTACTGATGCAGGAAGGCGAGGCCCCTGTCGCTGGAGCCACCGTGACGCTGATGGGGACGCAGCTCTCGACGCAAACCGATTCCGAGGGCCGCTTCACGCTGCAAGCGCCGCCCGGCAAGTACGCGCTTCGCGTCGAATCGAGTGGCTTTCGCGCAGAGCAGCGAAGCATCAAGGTTACGCTCGATGAGAAGACGGCGCTCAGGATTCCGCTCGCGTTCGACGCGATGCTCTCCGACGTCGTCGTCGTCGTGGGTGCGCGCACCCCGCGTTCCGAGGGCGAGACGCCGGTGCCCGTCGACGTGGTGAGTGCCGAGCAGCTCAGCCAGACTGGCGCGAGCGAGACCGGTCGCATGCTCTCCGCGCAGGCGCCTTCCTACATCTCCACGCCGCAAACGATTGCCGATGGCAGCGACCACGTCGACCCTGCCAGTTTGCGCGGTCTCGGGCCCGATCAGGTGCTGGTGCTCGTCAACGGCAAACGCCGGCACCACAGTGCCTTGCTCCACGTCAACGGCACGTTCGGTCGTGGCACCGTGGGTACCGATCTCAACGCCATCCCCGCCGCTTCCATCAAGCGCATCGAGGTGCTGCGCGACGGCGCCGCGTCGCAATACGGCTCCGACGCCATCGCCGGCGTGATCAACATCGTCACCAAAGACACGACCGATGTCGTCGACGTCAACGCCGCCACCGGCATTACGGGCAAGGGTGACGGTGCGCAGTTCCGAGCTTCGGTGAATTCTGGTCTCAAGCTCGGAGAGAAGGGGTTCATCAATTTCACTTTTGGGTTCTTGCAACGAGAGCCGACCGATCGCTCCGGCACGTACACGGGAGCCGTGTTCGACAACGACCGACCCACCGACGATCAAATGCTCGCCGCCCGCGGTCTGACCCGCGCAGATTTCAAGATGAGGATCGGCGAATCGTCTGCCACGGTGGGCACCGCGTCGTACAACATGCAGCTCCCCGCCGGAGACAACGCCACATTTTACAGCTTTGGCGATCTCACGCACCGCTACGGCAAGGCCACCGCGTTCTATCGTTACCCGAAGGATACGGCTCAGAACGTTCCCGAGTACTACCCCAACGGGTTTTTGCCGCGAATCGATACGACCATCGACGACGCTTCGGTTGCCGCCGGCGTGCGCGGTCAAAAGGCAGGATGGAATTATGACGTGAGTTTGAAGCATGGCTTCAACTCGTTCCGATTCAACGTCGAGAATTCCGTCAATGCGTCTCTCGGCACCGCCAGTCCGACGACATTCAACGCCGGCAGATTGAGGTCCGCAGAAACGGTCGGCGATCTCGATCTGCTGCGCAAGATTGACACCGGCGTATTCAAGTCGTTGGCGTTCGTGGTCGGCAGCGAATTTCGCGTCGAAAACTACCAGATCCAGGCCGGCGACATCGCGTCGTGGGTGAACGGTGGTGCAACGTACGGCAGCCCTCCCAGGCCCAAGATCCCTGGCGCTCAGGTGTTCCCCGGGTTTCAGCCGAGCAACGAAGTCAACCGTTCGCGCAGCAACATTGGTGCGTACGCTGGGCTGGAGAGCGAGATCAACAAGGGATTCAACGTCGATGTTGGCGGCCGTTTCGAAAACTACAGCGACTTCGGAAGCTCGGTGATCGGCAAAGTGGCGGCGCGCAAAGAGCTCTTCGACGGTGTTGCGCTGCGCGGTGCCGGAAGTACGGGCTTTCGCGCTCCTTCTCTCGCGCAGCAGTGGTTCAGCAACGTGTCCACCCAATTCGTGCCGGACGCGACGGGCGCGCTGCAACCCTCACAAGTGCTCACTAGCAACAACGCGAGCCCGGTGACCAAGGCGTTCGGGATCCCGCCGCTCAAGGAAGAGAAATCGATCAACGTGAGCGGCGGTCTCGTGGTGCGCCCATTGAGTAATCTCTCCGTCACCGCCGACGCTTACTACGTGACAATCAAGGATCGAATCGTTCTCACCAGCCAGTTCTCGACGACGGCCAACGCGATGTCCGCTCCCGCGGCCACCGCAGCCGTTGCCCAGCTTTTGCAGCCCTTTCCCCAAGTCACGGCGGCCCAGTTCTTCGCCAATGCGATCGATACGGAAACGCGTGGCCTCGACGTGGTTGCTGACTACGCCATGGCGGTCGGCGAAGGGACTCTCAATTTGATGGCCTCGGCCAATTTCAACACGACCAAGGTGGCCAACGTCAACATTCCGGCATCGCTCGTGGCTGCGTTCGCGGGCACGGAACCGGGCGCACTCGAAACCTTCTACTTCGGACGACTGGCGCGAAACCGTGTCGAAGACTCGGTGCCCCACGTGAGAGGCATCGCGGCGGTACGTTATACCCTCGGGCCTATCAGCGGCTTGGTGCGCGCGAACCACTACGGCAGCGTACGCTACAAGCCCGACCTGCCAGTCAACGACGAAACGTTCGGCGCGAAGACTCTTTTCGACGTCGAAGCTGGATACCAGCTGACGCAGAATCTTCGCCTCTCGGTCGGGGCCGACAACATTTTCAACACCTTCCCTGATCAAAACACGAAGGACGCGAACATCAGCTTGGGCCGTTTCATCTACAATCGGAACGTGACTCAATTCGGTTGGAACGGTGGTTTCTATTACGCCAAGGTGCAGATGATCATCTTCTGATCCCGTGATCATGCGCGTTCTGCGCGCGTTCGCACCCCATCGACGGCAACAGGCAAAAATCGTCGTGGTTTCCCCTGTCCGACGGTTGCCGCCGCACCTAAAGTGGGACGGTGCCCGGCGCGAAGCCATGGATAACCGTGTTTCGCGAGGCGAACGTTCGATGGGCGGGGGCACCGTTCCTACGGTGGTGTTGGCGGCTCATCGCGGCGGCTGCGCTCGTGCGGCTCCTTCTCGTCGGTGCGTTCATGGTCGACGCGCGGTTCGCGTTCGGTGCGGCGCTTCCCGGGGACGCGTTTTATCGGACCCATTCTTGCCTCACGGCCTATTGGCAGGCGGCAGCGCTCGCACGAGACGGTGCGATCAATCTCTACGATGCGGCGTTGTACGAGCACCACACGGTCGACGGATTCGGGATCGATGCGTACCTCTACCCGCCGCCGTTCTTACTCTGGCCGACGGCTGCCGCGCTCCTGACGGACAACTTCCGAGTGGCTCGCGTCGGATGGTTCGTCGTAGAGCTCGGACTTTTCATCTGGGCTTTTGGTGCGGTCGCGGCGTGGGTGGGCGGACGACCAGGGGCGCGCTGTCTCTTATGGCTGCCGGTGGTCATGACGGCTTTGCCAGTTCTGCTCGGATTGCAGATGGGAAATTTCCACCTTGCCGCAATCGCTCTGGCGATGCTCGGCATGGTGGCGGTCGAAGAGGAGCACCCCCGTTGGGGAGGATTCTGCATCTCTGTGGCGATTGGAGCCAAGCTCTTCCCGGCAATCTTGTTGATCGTGCTCGCCGGTCGTCGAAAGCCAACGCCTATCTTGTGGACATTGGGATGGCTTGTCGCCGAAACGGCCGGGACGCTCGTTCTCTTTGGCGTCGCTCCGCTGAAGAGCTTCATCGCGTTTCAGCTGCCACAGCTGTTCCACGGCGACCCCGCCCCCTGGGAAGCGCCCGGTCTTTTCGGCACCGTCAATTCCAGCATCCTCGGGCTTGCTTTGAAGATTCGTGCCGTCGGCGTCCCGATAGGGCCAGTCGCCGCGTCCGTTATGGGCTGGGTATACGCAGTGACGCTATCGATCGGCGCGCTGGCCGCGGGTGTCATGCATGCGAAGGACAAGCCCGGCGAGGCCGCCGCAGAGGCGAGGCACAGCCGCGGCGACGAAGAGCGCCTTCGCTCGGCGCAAGCTTGGCTCGCGTTTCTCGGACTCGCCTCGATGGCCGCGCCGTTCTTACCGGATGCGTACGCCGCTGTTGCCTCTCTTTGGTTGCTCGCGCTCGCCGGCCCTGCTCGCCGCAGTCGGCGCGCTGCGCTCGCGGTCGGGTTTTTAGTGTTATGGCCCGTGCTCCCCTCGCGCATCGCCGTACCCGGCTTCGAGCACGCCCGGTTGACGTTCACGTCCGTTGCGCAGCTCGTGTTGCTCGCGGTCGCTGGCGGTGTAGCGTGGAACGTCGGCCGCCGCCGCAATGCGCGGCCCGCTTCTTCGATCATCGGTTGATGCCGCGACTCATGCTGCCGTCTTCCATTCGCGTGTCAACTGCTCGAAACGACGAATCCGCGGGCGAACCTGTTCATCCGTTGCTTTGCCTCCGATGTGATAGCGAAGTGCCCTCACCCAACCGTAGCGCTTCTGGAGATAACCGAGCTCCTTTGCTGTAAGAATAGCGGCAAGCGCGCTGTCACCGCATATCTCTGCCGGCTCATGGTTCGACCACCAGTAGTATTGCAACTGGAAGAGGCCAAGCGCACGGATTTTGCGGTCTGCACCTCGGTCGCACTCCCATTGCTGGCATTCGCATTGCTCGATCGCCGCCCTGAAGTTCGACTCTGCTTCGGCAGTCGCGACCAGCGCGGCCGCCATTTCCAAGTCCCCGTCGGCCGCGATGGCAATATCGCTCGCATATCTTTCTGCAGTTTCCGGCGCGAGAGATGGCGCCAGCGCGAGAATCGCGGCCAGAATAAGACTATTCATCGCATGGTCCTTTCAGAACCCCCCATCGATCATGAAAAAGAGACGACTAGTCTGCGGCACGTGTCGATAGGCAAGACGCGGGGATTCCGGGACGCGTGATGTGCGACGCCGGTTGGCCGTGGCTGGCGCTATCGCCGAGGAGAATGTTTCTAAGGAGCACGCGTGCCGCGTAGTACTAGGTCGTCGTAACCAGGTTGAGGGTTATGCAGGCGGCGCGGATGGGGGGCGTCGCTTGCTGGGTGTGCAACCCTGAACTGCGGGGGCCAGAGCTTCAAGCGGTCTCTTGACGTACTGCGCTGCATCTAGGTCTTCTGGGGCGTAACTGCCGCGGAATGCGTCGAGAACGAATTAATCGAGGGTTAAATTCTGGAAATCGAGAGGCCGCTATCTGCAAGGTCGACGAACGCCATCCCGAGCGCACGCGCGACCCGTCTATCGGTTGGGCTTCGACCGAACAACGTGCTCGCGCCGAGGCTGACGTGATGACGCTTCGCAAACGCTAGGAACATGGCGGGAAGGGGAGGGCGACACCAGCAGATTGGCGGGCCGGCAGGATGAGGGCACACCGCGATCTCGATCGGGCGCCCCGTGGCGCGGAGGCTCTTTGCGAATGCGCTTTCAGCAGCGAGCGACGCTGCGTCCACGCCGGGCCTCCATGCGTAGAGGAGGCAAGGGGTGACGAGCGGTACATCGTCGAGCAGACGAGTCATGGCGAGTTCGCCCGGGCCGTCGTTGCTGGCCCCTTCGAGCGGATCGATCGCTATCGCGATGCCGGGGACGCCATCCGGCGAACGATCGCGAACGAAGGGCACCACCTCGATGTCCGCAAATCCTTCGTCCGCCGTTGGCGGCTCCAGATCGCGCATCATGCGGGAAAGTGCATGAGGCGCGAGGGCGGCAGGATCGCTGCGCGCAAGCTCCGTCATTTGCTCTGGCTCCACCACGCGCCCGAACCGCTCGAGCATGCGAACCACGACATTGACCTGCGCGTCGGACAACGGTGTTTCGAGGTACACGCACCGCACGCGCGCCCCGTAGGACGACGCAATCCGTACGACGTCGCTGCGGGCGGCTCGCGTCACGTACGTGTTGTCGAGCGCCAGGCGATCGGCGCCCGCTCGAAGACGCTTGTCGAGCGTTTGCGCGATCGCACGGAGCGAGCCGCCCGCCACGTCACGGTTCAAACGCTCGTACCCGCGCGCGACAAAGCCTTCGGCGGCGCGTGATTTTCCCGCGCCGGGCACCCCCATGAGGATGACGACTTCGGCGTTGCGCGTAGCAACGTCGTGCGCGGCAGCGACGCGCGGGCGGCGAAGCTCACCGAGCCGGGGAAAGCGGGCATCGATCGCGACGAGGTCTTCTTCCCCAAGATCGAGCGCGCTCGCGATGCGAAACCGGGCGATCGTTTGTGGTCGACGAGCGCCTACAATCGGAACGATGCCTGGCCGTAATGTCAGCAAATAAGTCAGAAACACGTCCACCGCGCGTGCTTCAACGAAGCGGCTCGCTACGCTGGTGAGCACCGGATCCTTGGCGAGCTTCGCTGCGCGCTCCGGTCCGCCCAGCGGGGCGTGGGCCAACACTTCGATTCCATGCTCCAGGCAATACGCGACAACACCGCTTCGGATCGCGAGATCGTCGTATGCGCCCAGTGCGATCTCGACCGCGGAGATGGGGGCGTGCGCCGCGAGCTCTTCGAGCTGTTTGCGCGATACGTTGGAGACGCCGACGGCGCGAACGATCCCGTCGTCGTACGCCCGCGCCAGCGCGCGGCCTGCGGTGGCGACGGGCACCCGTGGGTCCGGCGCGTGCAAAAGAAGAATGTCGATGGGAACGGCGCCGAGCGCCTCCAAGCTGGCGGCAACGTCCTCCGCAATGCGTTTCGCGCGGCCGTCCGGAATCCACGCGCCCCCGTCGCGCCGCATCCCGCACTTGGTCACGACCCGCGCCGTGGGAACCGTCGCGCGCGCCTGCCACGCTTTCGCGATGAGCCGTTCGTTGTGCCCGAGGTCGGCTTCGCCGGGCGCGTAGGCCCGCGCGGTGTCGAAAAGTGCGACGCCGGCGTCGAGCGCCGTCGCGAGCGTCGCCAGTGCGGTCGGCTCGTCGCCCGCGAGCTCCGTCGATAACCGCATGCACCCGAGACCGATTCGCATGGCTCTGGGACCTGTGTAGCAGCGGTCTGCCGAGACGACACGCCCGCGGTTCGGCCGTCATCTCACCTCAGATGGGCTAGACTGGCGCTTGTGTTCGACGATATCCCCGATGCACGCGATGGTCTGACCCGCAAAGAGCGCGTCGTCCTCTGGGCGCTGCGCCAGGCGGAACGCGAACGCAAAGGCCGCGGCGTTCGCGCGGCGATGCTCTACGGTCGTGTGATCGGGCATGTCGATATGAGCATCGAAGAATTCATGCAGATTGTCGAGCGGCTGTCGGCACTCGCGACCCCCTTAATGACGAGATCGCAGCAGAGTCGATATCTACGCGATCCATGACGGCGGGCGGCACGTGTGCAAATGCTGTTGACCCGAGGCGAACGACTCAGGTTCGGGGGGGAAGGCCAGCGATGAAAAGAGTCATGCGTCATTTGAGTTTGATCGCCATCGCGATGCTGGGCATTGCCGCGGCGCCGCCTGGCCCTATGCTGAAAGACCAGGGCGATCGCTATTCGGGTGCGCCTTGGGCGTCGCGATCGGCCGTGCTCGCGGTCAATGGCATGGCCGCGACCTCGCAGCCTCTCGTGACACAAATC
>DATHEQ010000248.1:0-36735 GCA_035318505.1 Polyangiaceae bacterium
GGGGCGGCGGAACGACGACGGGCGGCTGGTAAGCGGTTACACGGCCATTCGTCTATCGCCTTTGCGTTCGCTAGCCCGCGCCAGTAGAGGATGTGGACATGGCGGTAACGTCAGTTTTCGTCCTTCCGCCGGGAAGTGCAATGGCCGTCTTTCTTCGCCATGCGACATGGGTGACGGCACTGTGCCTCGCCGCCTGCGCCGGCAATGAAGAGATGGCGGGCCCCGCCGACGGGTCGACACCGCCGGCGGACGTTGCCGCCGACCGAGGTTCACTCGTCGACATCTCCCTCGACGCAGCTCGTGACGCCACCGATGCGGGCACCGTGGACGTGGCGACGGCGGACCGTGAAGATGTCAGCGTCGCAAGCGACGGCGATGCGCGCACCGTGCCCGATGGACCCATCGATGCCGACGCGCGCGCCAGCGACGTGGGTGAGAGCGAGAGCGCGACGGTCGACGGTCGCTCTACCGACGGAGTGGGTGACGCGCCCGGCGACGGAGCTCCCACCGGCGTGCGCTTTCCAGACATGTTTGTCTTCGGCACCGCGATCGCTGGATTTCAAGCGGACATGGGATGCCCGACGATCGGACGCGCTGCATGCGACGACCCCAATTCCGATTGGTACGTGTTCAGTACGGCGCCGGAGACCGTCGGCGATCCCAACGCCCACTTGAGTGGACAAGACCCGGGCGTCGTCGGTCCCGGCTTTTGGGAGCTTTATCCCGACGATATTCGGCGCGTCCAAGAAGAGCTGCATCACCAAGCCATGCGCTTGAGCTTGGAATGGAGCCGCATCTTCCCCACGCCGACCGATGGCATCGACGGCTACGACGCGCTCAAAGCCATTGCCAACCCCGCGGCCATCGCGCGCTACCACGCCATCTTTGCCGAGCTGAAAAAGCGCAGCATTCGCCCGCTCGTAACGCTCTATCACTATGCGCTACCGACTTGGATCCACGACGCCAAGGGATGTCACGTCGATTACGCCAATTGCACGCCCAAAGGATGGGTCGATCAAGAGCGCGCCGTGCGCGAGATCGCCAAATACGCGGCCTTCTGCGCGCGCGAGTTCGGCGGCGAGATCGATTGGTGGGCCACCGTCAATGAACCGCTGCAAAACATGGTCTTCGGTTATCTCGAGCCGACCGCGGCGCGATCGCATCCGCCCGCCGTCCTGCTCCAGCAAAAGGACGCCAAGATCGTGTTCCATGCGCTCATCGACGCGCACGCGCGCATGTACGACGCCGTGAAGCAAAACGACCCCGTCGATGCCGACAGCGACGGCACCGCGAGCTGGGTGGGCGTGGTCTATCCGCTCGTCCCCATCGAGCCGGCGGGACCGCTCGATACCCAGGGCGCCAAGAACCTCGATTACCTCTGGAACCGCGCTTACCTCAACGCGGTCGCCATCGGCCACTACGACGAGAACCTCGACGGGACCACCGTGCTACGCCCCGATCTGGCCAACCGCATGGATTACGTGGGGGTGAATTGGTACGGCGGGCTCAAGGTGACGGGGTGGCCCGTCTCTTTCTTGCCCGATCTGTCGCCGCTCTTCACCGTCAATCCGCTGACCATGGTGGAGACCGACAACCAGCCCGACAAACTTGCGGCGTTTTTGCAATACGTCAACAAGGACCTCGGCCGCTTCGTGATGATCACCGAGAATGGCACGGGCGATCCTGCCGACGACGGCTCTGGCCCGAGGTGCCTCGTGCGAAACTTGAAAGCGACCGCGGATGCGATGAACGCCGGCGCCGACGTTCGCGGCTATTTCTATTGGACGCTCATGGACAATGTCGAATGGAACCACGGCATGGACATCCGTATGGGCCTCTATGCGGTCAGCAAGGACGATCCCCTGAAGCTGCGCGTCGCGCGTAAAACCGTGGGCGTCTACGACTCCATTGCCCGCTCGCACGTGCTCTCCGACGCGCTCATCACGCAGTACGGCGGACCCTGATTTAGAAAAGCACGGCTCCGATGCCGATGCCGGCGAAAGCGCCCGCGCGACTGGGACTCTGGTCGCGGTAGCGGACCGCGGAAACGCCGCCGAAGCCCGACAGCGCGACGTTGCCGAGCGTGAGTCCGACGACCGGCCCCGCCAAAAGATCCGTCTCCGGCTCGTGCTCGGGCTCGTCGGCGTCGCGCTCGGCATCGACGCGCAATCGTGAGTCGAGGCCGACGAAGAGCCGGCGATCCCAAAAACGTTGTTGTGCCGACACGCGTAGGTCGATGTAGCGCTCGTTGCGCTCGAGCCCCTGTGTGTACCCGGCGTTCATATAGAGCGAAGTGTCGCCGAAGTGCCGGCCGACCAGCGCTCGCAGCTCCGCGGCGCGAACGAGGTTGAAACCCTCACCGAGGTAGCTCACCGAAAATGCGCCGTCGACGAAGTGACGATCTTGGGAGAGCGCGCGAACCTGCGCCCCGACGAGGGGGCTGACGTAGCCGTTTCCCATGGCCGTGAAGGCGCCGCCGTGCAGCGATAGCGGGCCGAACAACCGCATATCGGCGCGCGCTTCGGAGATGGTCCGCTTGCGCGCGTCGTCGAAAAGACTGGTGGCGCGCACTTGCGCTTTGCGATCGTCCGCAAAAGGCGCCGCCGTCAGCGGGAGCACCGCGGTGGCGGCTCCATCCTCGACGGGCGGCGTGCTCTCGACGGTGTCGGTCGGCTCGCCTACGGGGGCCAACGCGCTACCCACGTCATCCGTTGCGCGCGCAGGACCGATGCCGACCGCGGTGAGCCAAGCTGCGCCTGCGGCTCCGACGACCGCATAGCGCCGACGCGAGCTCGACCGGAGGATTGTCGCTTGCGCGCCCACCGGTCGCTCTTAGCACGAGGCCTCGCGAAGATGAAGCGTACCCCCCCGCGCCAGCGACGAGGCCGATCGCGCCGTATGGCAAGTTGACACTCGGTTACGCCGCCAATTCTAGGGCTAAGTACCTTTTCCGTGGCGATGGCACCGTGGTAGGCACCCGTGTCACCGGCCGTTCCTTCGCCGGATGGCGCAACCCGCATCGCAGATGCGCCCACGTTCTCCGACCTGACGGACGGCCTGCGCCGTCTATGGCGGTCGATCCTCGCTCATGTACAATCGTCCAATGTCACGGCCAGCCGGCAAACTCGTCGTGCATCACCGATCCCCGGGGGTCGCCATCGCGACGCTCGACGCGTTTTTCATCATGCGTTGCTTCGGTAACGTCACCCCCGAGGATATTCGGGCCACGCTGCTCGGCCACGAGGCGCTGATCGCGTACCGCCAGGAGGGAGGCGGCTCCATCGTCGCGGTCGACCCGACGGCAAATTTCCCGTCGGAGGCGACGCGCCGGGTTGCACTCGAAATCACGCGCACGACCGGCCCCAAAACGCTCGCGCACGCGCTCATCGTTCTCGGCGATGGCTTTTGGGCGAGTGCCATGCGGGGCGTCATGACGACAATCTGGTCGCTCAACTTCGCCAACCGCCCCCGCAAAGTCGTTCGTCAGGAAGGCGAGGGCGTGGACTGGGTCATCGAGACGGTGGGGGAGTCGGTGCCGAAGTACCGACAACTCCTCTTGTCGGCGCTCTCGCAGCTTCGCGCCGGCGCCACTGTCCCGCCCACCGCGCTATCGTCTTCCTCGGGTCGCGCGTCGTAAATCGCGTTCGAACACCGCATGTATGTGAGCGATACGGGGCCGCACTTTTATCTGAACGGCGATCACTACTACCGTCAGATCGACGAGCTTTCCATGAACATCTGCGTCGCCAAGGTCATCGTCGAGCAAGAGTGGAGTGACCTTCTCGAAAGCTCGCTGCGCCTGGGACGCCTGCTCGGGCGAAAGCCAAAGGTGATCCTCGCATCGTTCGCACACGCGTACCCGAACGCCGCCCAGCGGCGCCAGACGACCGCGTTTCTCGAGCAGAATGACGTGCCCATGATCGCTCGACTGGGGGTCATCGCCGACAATCCCCTCTTGCGCGGGGCCATCGTTGCGTTCAGCTGGGTGGTGCCCCAGGCCACCATGCGCTCTTTCGGATCGCGGGACATCGCGGGATGTCTGCTGTGGCTGCAAGACGCCGGCGCTTTCGATCTCCCGCGCGCCCTGACGGCCTGGCACGAAGGCCGCGCGGCCTTTCGCCCGCGATAACGGCAATCGCCTGACGCGCCCTGCGCCGGAGGGGCTCGCATGAAGGCACTTTCGGGTGCCTCCCGCGTGACGATGCCTTGGGCGCGCACGTGCTCGCACGCGTGCTAAAGAGGCCCGACGGCGATGACGACGCTCCACGTGATCAGGCACGGCAAAGCGATGGCAGGCGCCGAGCAGTATGACCGACTGCACACGGTGGGAGAGGCGCAGTCGCGTTTGCTCGGACAACACCTGCAGCGAAACGCAGTGCACTTCGACGCGGTTTACTGCGGTCCGCTCACGCGTCAGTTGGACACGCTCGCCCATATGCGCGACGCAGCCGGTGACGTCGGTGCGGCGTGGCCGCCTGCCGTCATCATGGCCGAATTGTCGGAAGCGCCCATCGAGGCGGTGGCGCGACATTGCATGACCGAACGCCTCGCCACCGACCCCGAGCTCACCGCGCTGATGGGCGAGCTTTTTTCGGGAAAACGCGGAAACGGTGATACGGCATTCTTCGAAACCATACTGGCGCACGCCGTCAGACTCTGGCTCAGTGGCGAAGTGACATTGCCCGGTGTGGAGACGGCGCCCGAGTTCGGACGGCGCGTGCGGGCGGGGCTCGACAATGTTTTGCGTAGCGGCGGGGAAGGACGCCACATCGCGGTCGTCACTTCGAATGGCGTCATCGGTTGGCTGGCCGGATACGCCAAGAGCGAAGCCGAGCCGGAACGCGAGTGCTTGTTTCGGCGCCTTTTCAACGCCTCGGTGAGCCGCTTTCACGCACGGAGTGGACAGCTCGAGCTTTCCGCGTGGAATGTCATCGAGCATCTGGGCGATCCCCAAATGCGAACCACGCTCTAGCGGCAAGCAGGCACCGATGAGCACGGACAGGAGCGTCGTCCAACGCTGCTGGTGACAGCGCCGCGGCCGCGCGATCGCCACCGTCATGGTCCCAACATCGAATCTCCCCTGCGCGACGGGTAGTTGGCAGTGTTTCGCCATCACCGCACCACCCGCGGGCAAACTAGCATTCAATTATGATGATGGATTATAGATAGTTACTTGCTTAGTAGTGATTGGTTGGCACGTCGCCGCCAACTCTGGTTGGCAAGCGGGCCGAGCGCACGCTATGGTCAAGCATCGTGGCTGCAACGGGGTTACCGGACTCGTCGTCGGCGGGACCCAGGTTCGAGATCCTCGAGCGCGCGGGCAGCGGAGGCTTTGCAGAAGTCTGGAAGGCGCGCGACCGGAGAAGCGGCGCGCTGGTCGCGCTCAAAGTGGGTCGAGACGAGCGTTCGCGGCTCTGGCTCGCGCGCGAAGCGGCGCATGCTTCACTCGCGCTTTCTCCTTTCCTTCCCGAGCTCGTCGACGTCGGTTGGCTGCGTGTGGACGGTGCGTCGGCGTGGATGGTCGACGAGGGGCCGCTCGCGGCAGGAACGTGCTGCATCGCGCTCACCTGGGTGGAAGGCGAAGCGATTCGCAGCGCGCTCGGATCGAAAGCGAGTGCGACCGAGCGCCATGATTTGGCGCTGCGCGCGGCGCGCGATGTGGGCGAAGCGCTCTCCGATCTGCACGCGGTAGGGCTGGCGCACGGCGATATCAAGCCGGATAACCTCGTCGTCGACAGCGACGGGCGTGTGCACGTCATCGATCTCGGGCTCGCTTGCGATGGTCAGGACAAGGACATCGAAGGCGCCAGTCCACGCTATCTCGCACGCGGCGATGCCGATCTGGGTCACGCGCGGGCGCGCGATCTCGTCGCGCTCGGCATCGTACTGGCAGAGATCGTCGACGAAGCGGTGGCGCGCGATCCTGCGCCCGTCACGGCGGCACGGCTCGCTCCACTCGCCGAACCGTTGCAGTCCATTTGCGCCGCCCTCCTCGCGCCGCAACCCACGGCGCGCCCATCGGCGGCCTGGGTGGCCGACTCAGCGAGCGCCGCGCTCGCCGCGGTTGCCGGCGGCGCAGCCGCGGATGCCGAGAGGACGATTGAGCGCAACGTGCGACAGGTGCGCGCGACGTACCTTCGGCTCCGGCGGCAAGAAATAGCATCGGCGAGCGCGACCGGGGGCGACACGGCGGAGTGGCTCGCCGCTGCGGTCGCGCAAAATGCGCGCGCCCGATCGATCGCTGGCGACAGTGCGCAAGCTATCGAAAGCGTGGGGCCGATGGATGCCCAGCAGCTTGCCCGCTGGTTGACCGCTCTCGTGGGGAGCAGCGCCGCGGGATGGCCGGTCGCACCCATGTTGCGTCTCGGCGAATCGGCGACGGCCGCGGCCCTGGTGGGGTTGGCCCGACGCGCTCCGCCGCGTAGCTGGACATCGCTCGATCTCGAGGCCGCGCTGGCGAGCAATGCGGTCATGGCGTCGTCGCCTGCGTCCGCGGCTGCCCCCGCGGCATGGGGGCGCGCGCTCGACCTCGCCGAGGCGACCGAGCTCGCGTTCGCGCTGGTGCGCGTGCCGGCCGACCCGCGCGCCATCGAAGTGGTCGAACGCACCCCGGAGGTGCCCACCGCTCTTTTACTGGCTGCGGTGCGCGCGCTCACTCTGCGCGGCGAATATGGACGCGCGCGCAACCTCGTGCTCCGCGGCGTCGCTGTGGCGGCGCGCGAGGTCGATCCCGTCGCCGCCGACGTGCTGCGCCGAGCCGGAGATCACGAGCTGGCATCGGGACGCGCGCGCGCCGCCCTCGCGCGCGGGGTCGATCCCGACGGCTTGGCGCGCGCCGCCCTCGCTCGCATGGCGCTCGACGCCGGTCACATCGAGGAGGCGGCGGAGCTCACGCGCGGCGCCGCGCCGACGGCGGCGATTTGCGAGGTGCAGGCTTTCATCGCCGTCCAACAAGGAGACTCGCGGCGCGCGTTCGCCGAGGTCGCGCGCGGAGAGGCTTTCGCGACGACTCCGGAGGGGCTCGCGCGCCTGGCGGGGCTCAAAGCTTACGTGAGTCACGGGCATGATCCCGAGGCGACCCGCCAAGCGCTGTCGCTTGCAGCCGAGCACGCGGTGCGCGCCGGCGCCGTCGTCGAAGAAGCATCGTACTTGACGGGCCTCGCGGGCGCCGCGGTCGATTGCGGCGACATCGCGCTCGCCATGACGTCCTCGCGACGCGGCGCGCTCTTGGCGGAGCTCATCGAGCGCCCCTCGCTCGTCGCCCGTGCGCTCTTGGCGGGGGCCGCCGCCCACGCCACCGTAGGCGCCAACCACGACGCCGTCCGTCTCGCGCGCGACGCCATCGTCTGGGCCCGTCAGGCGTGCGACGTGCACGCCGAAAGCCATGCCCTTTGGGTGATTGCCGACGCTTCGCCGCGGTTTTCCGAGGAGGCCATCGCTGCGTCGCGGGGCGCGGCGGACCTCGTCGCTTCCGGCCTCGCCGGCGAGCGGCTGCGCGCAGAAGCCCGGCTCTTGCTGCACGCGAGCGGCTCGCTCGCACCGGCGCGAGTTCGCGAGCTCGATGGGCTGGCCTCCGACGAAGGCGCCGCCGCGAGCGCCGCCAAGCTGGAGTGGTGGGCCGCGCGCGCCTCCGATCTTTCACTGCGTCTCGGGCGCGGTGAAGATCCCAGCTCCATGGAAGGCAATTCGACAGCGTTCGTCTTGTCGCGCCTGGCTTCGCTGAGTCACGCGCGGGCGGAGGTCGGCGCGCGCGGTCCGGCCTTGGCCGCGGGCGTTGAATTGGCGGCGCGCATCGGCGATGGGGAGATGACACGGCGGCTTCAATCGGCGCTCGCCGGCGAGGCGAGCGCGTTCGTGCGCCGACTTCCGCCGGAGCTCGCGGATGCGGCGCGCATGCTTCCGTGGGTCGTGCGTGGGGCGGGATCGAAGGAGCCCGGCATCGACCCCGAGCAGAGCCGCGAGCTCGAAGCCATCGTGCGGTCCCTCAGCGAACGCGAGCGTCTCGGCGACCTGCTCACGCACGTGGTGGATGCACTCGTCCTCTGGACCGGCGTCGAGCGCGGGCTGCTCCTCATGCGCGCCCCGGACGGGCGGCTCGTTCCGCGCGCGGCCCGCAATCTCGAACGCGCCGATCTTCGCGGCGAGCAGCTGGCGCTTTCGCAGACGCTGGCGCAACGCGCCCTCGAGCTGCGCGAGCCCATCGTCGCCACCGACGCCTCCGGTGACGTCGAGAGCTTTCATCGCAGCGCTGTCGCTCTCAAGCTGCGCAGCGTGCTCGCCGTACCCCTCATCGCCGGAGGCGAAGCGCTGGGCGTCGTTTATCTCGACGACCGCATTCGACGCGGCGCGTTCGGCCCCCGCGAGCTCGGCTGGGTGCGAACGATCGCTTCACTAGCCGCCATCGCCATCGCCGACGCGCGCGCGCAGGCGCTCTATCGGCGCGCAGCGCGCCGCGCCTCGCGCGCGTCGCGACAGCTCGCCGAAGTCTTGGCCAAAAAGGAGGCGGCTTTGGACGTCGCCGAGCGGGAGCTCGCCAAGGCTCGCGGAGCACGCACGCGTTTTGCGTACGACGAGCTGGTCGGTGTCAGCGAAGCCATGCTGACGATGCTGCAGATGGTCGACCGCGTGACGGCAACGTCGGTTCCGGTGCTCGTCATCGGCGAGTCCGGCAGCGGCAAAGAGCTCATTGTTCGCGCCATTCACCACAATGGTCCGCGCAGCCAGGGGCCGTTCGTGAGCGAGAATTGCGGTGCGCTGCCCGAGAGCCTTCTCGAGTCGGCCCTCTTCGGTCACGTGCGCGGCGCCTTCACCGGCGCCGACCGCACCCGCGCCGGACTTTTCGAGATCGCCGACGGCGGAACGCTGTTTTTGGATGAGATCGGAGAAATGAGCCTGCCCACGCAGGCGAAACTCTTGCGTGTGCTCGAGGACGGCATCATACGTCCGGTGGGTTCGGAACGGACGCGCCGCGTCGACGTGCGCATCGTCGCCGCCACCCATCGCGATCTCGCCGGCATGGTACGCGCCAAGCAATTTCGCGAGGATTTGTTCTTCCGCCTCAACGTCATCGCCATCCGGGTGCCCCCGCTGCGCGAGCGGTTTTCCGACATTCCCCTCATCGTACGCGAGCTTTTGCGCAAACATGGGAGCGGCAAGGACATCGCCGTCACTCGCGCCGCCATGGATCGTCTTTCGTCCCACCATTGGCCCGGCAATGTGCGTCAGCTAGAGAACGAGATCCGCCGCGCGATCGTACTTTCCGATGGAACGATCGATTGCCTCCATCTGTCGCCCGAAATTGCCGAGGTTGCGCGGCCGGAGCCGGGGCTGAACTTGCGATCGCGCGTCGACACGCTGGAAGCCGATCTCGTACGTCAGGCGCTCGACCAAACTCGCGGCAACCAGACGCAAGCAGCGAAGATGCTGGGGCTGTCGCGCTTTGGTTTACAGAAGATGATCACCAGGCTCGGAATCCGCACGGGCGCGCGAGCGGAAGCGGACTGAGCGAAAGCTACGACCCAGTTCCCCCCAGCACGACGCCGAAGGTGCGCGCCAAAAGATAGAGGTCGAGCCACGGCGACCAATTGCGGACGTAGTGCACGTCCATCTTCACGCGTTCCTCGAACGTGGTGGCGTTACGTTCGCTGACTTGCCACATGCCGGTGATTCCGGGCGTAGCGCGGAGGATGAGACGCTCCTGGTTGTTCATCTCCGGGATCTCGCGCTCGAGATAGGGCCGCGGCCCGACGAGGCTCATGTCGCCCATGAGCACGTTCCACAGCTGAGGGAGCTCGTCGAAGCTGTACTTGCGCAGCGCGCGGCCGATGGTGGTGACGCGCGGGTCGTTGGTGAGCTTGTGAAACTGTTCGTATTCCGCGCGAAGCTTCCTGCTTTTGGCGAGCACCTCGGCGAGGCGCTTCTCGCCGTCGCCGTGCATGGTGCGAAACTTGACGGCTTGAAAGCGCGTACCGTCGCGGCCGAGCCGCGATTGCCGATAGAAGACCGGTCCCTTCGAGTCGAGCTTGACCATGACGGCGAGCACCGCCAAGACCGGAACCACCAAAAGAGCGCCGAGCAAGGTGAAGGCGATATCCATCAAGCGCTTGGCGAAGCGCGGCCACGGCAAGAGGAGCTGCTGGCGCATTTCGAGCCCGAGCATCCCGCCGAGGTCGCGAGCGGGCACGCCGAGACTGGCAAACCCGAAGAGGTCCGGAATCAAAATGACATGCGAAAACGTGCCGCCGACCTGCTCTGCGATCTGCACGAGCTTCGGAGACTCGACGCCGGGCATCGCCATCACCGCGTAGCGGATGTTGAGCCGCTCCGCCAAAACGGGGGCAAGGCTGAGTGCGCCGACCACCGGAACGCCCTCGACCTCGGAGAAGTTTCCCGGCGCTATCCACCGCCCGGAGAGGGCCTGCAGCTCCGGGCCCCGGATCGACCGAACCTCGATGTCTTCGTCGCCCACCAGCGCTTGCAGCGTACCGTGCTTTTGCGGATCGTCGTCGAGAAGCGCCACCGGGCGCAGGCCGAGGCTCGGATATTTTTTGAGGGTGCGCACCAGCATGCGACCGGTCAGGCCAGCCCCGAGCACCACCACCGGGTGTCCCCACCAAGGCTTGTCGGCGAGCATGGTGCGCAGGACGGCGCGCGTCAGGGGAACGAAGAAGACCGACACCAACATCTGCAGCGCGAGCGCGGCCTGGGCGAGCCAGAAAGAGCCGAGCGACTGCGCGCGCGACACGACCATGGCCATGGCCATGAACACCAGGGCCGTGGTGATGGTGGTGCGGCGGAGCTCTTCGGGTGGGCTCAAGCTCGGCGGCGTGTACAGGTGGAGCATCGCGAACGCGATGCAGAGCAGCGGTACGGGCGCGGCGTGCTGGTAGGTGCGGGTCGGAAACGCGCCGGTGATGGCTTGCGCGAGGCCAACCGAGAAGAGGGCAGCGAGGCTGAGCGAGAGTAAATCACCGAGGAGCAGAACCGCGACCGTCTGCCACGGGCGAGAAGGCGCTTCGAGGCCGGCGATTTCCGGCTGTTCGCGCGCCGCCAACGAGTGGTTTCGCGCCTGTCCTCTGTCATGCGCAAGTTGAAGCTGTTTGATGAGCGCCTGCGCAATGGCGCGCTCGTCACACGCCCCCATCTGGATGAGGATGCGACCGATCTGGCCCCCTTGTTGCTCTTGTCGTCGCAGACCGGCGCGGAGATCTTCCGCCTTGATGTCGCCGTTGCGCAAAAGGACTTGGCCGATCTCGTCGCCACGCTTCTTTCGCCGCCGATAAAAAGCCGGTTCACTCGAAGCGGGAGCGCCGGCGCTGATGGGGCCCTCTAAGCTCATGTCCTCGATCCGGCGTCCCCCAGCCGCTTTGGGCACGATCGGGGCGCCACGTACGATCTAACATAGAGCCGCGAACGGCGCCCCCCCAAGACGGGTCCGCCCAGCGGCATCGGATTTTTACTCGAACTCGGCCAGCCGATCATCCTCGCGGTAGCCGTGCTCGAGGATGCCATAGCCGACGGCGCCGCCCATTCGATATTGGACGATGTGATCCTTCACCCAGGTGCGCCAGATCAAAACCGGGCAGACCCCGTGAAAAGTGCCCGTCTCGATGTGATGGACCTGGCCGGTCTCGTCCGCCAAGGTGAGCTTCGCGCCAACCGGGCGCGCCCCCCCTTGCACGGTGGGAAGGGTGACGTCGATTTTCTCCAAGCCGAGCACGCGTTCGCCGTCGAACAGGCATCCCACGTAGAGCCAGTCCATGTCGGCGGCGAACTTGATGCGAACGGCGTTGAACCAGAATCGATCGAATTCACCGGAGAAGTAGTTCCAGCGGTAGAATTTGTTCCAGTCGCGCTCGCCGCCGAAGGTGTGGTCGCGGTGCGCGTAGCCGTCGAAGGGGTGCGTTCGGCCATCGATGGTGACGGTGCCCTTCGCTCGGCCCCCTTGTTCGATGTGACGGGGCACGTACTCGGGCGGACCTTGGCGCCAGCTGTCGTAGAGATATGGCGGGCTCATTCCGGTGAAGGTGAGATCGAAGCCGACGGCGCCTTCTTTGAACGAGAGGCGGAACGAGTGCAGCGGTTCGAGCCACTCCAGGGTAAGGCCGTTGTGGAGGGCGAGGCGGTTCGGCTTGTGAGCGGGAAGAGGCGCCCGTTGGTGATTGGCAACGTAGACCGCTTCTCCCCCGCGCAGGATGGCGAGATAAAAGTTCGCCGAACCCCCTTCGAAACAGGGAAAGAGGCCCCAGCGCACGATGACCCCCAGATCGCGCTCGGGATCGTAGAGCGGGAACCAGAAGCTCTCGTTCCAGAGCGGCATGGAATCCGCGCCCGGCTCGTGGCGACGATCGGTCGTCGGTTGGGGGATGCGCGGGTCGTCTTTTTGATGCTCGGGCGCGGACATGATGCGTGCTCTATTTCTTCGGATTGACGCGAATGACTCCTTGCACGCCGCGCACCAGCGACCGCGTACGCGCAGCGTTCGACGGTTCCCCCCGCTTTCGTTTGCCGTCCTTGGCGCCGGCGCGGGGCGTCGTCAGGAGCGTCCCGTCGATGAGCCGCACGTACGCGTCGACTGCAGCGATCACGCCTTCGGGGGCGATGAGTGATGCGTACATCGACAACCCCATGGTGCAGGCTACGAACATGGCCACGGCTCCCGGCCCGCGCGCCGCGGGAATCTCGCCGGTTTTCACGCCTCGTTCAACGGCGGAAATGATCATGGAAAGAACGTCGCTCCGCTCGCCCATCATGGCCTCGGCGATCTCGTCGTGACGCTGCATCTCGACGGGTAGCGCGGAGAGAAAGGGGGCGATGGAGGAGTTCTGCTGATGGGTGGTGGCGTACATCTGCGCGAGCCCCCGTAGAGCCGCACGCGCGGTCGGCGCATCCTCGATGGCGCTGCGGAGATCGGGCAAGAGCTCGCGCTGCGCGGCGCGGACGGCGGCCACGTAGAGGTCGCTCTTGGAATCGAAGTATTGATAGATCGCGGCGCTCGTGATCTTGGCGCGGTCGGCGATGTCGCGATTGGTCGTGCCGGCGTAGCCCTTTCGCGCGAAGCACTCCCACGCGGCGTGGAGAATGCGCTCGCGGGTGGCCTGACTGTTGCTGCCGGGGGGACGTCCTCGGCGACGGGAGATCTTCGGTGAAGAGGCGGGGCGCGCCGACATGCGCGAGCACTCTAGCCGAACCCATGGTTCTCTGCAGCTCGCGTTCCCCATTCGAACACGATGTCCGTTGCTTCGCGCGACGGACGCGCGATTCGTCGCAAAATAGCCGAACGATCGTTCGCAAATGATTTCGCGTCGATTCGCATTCGAACCACTGCCGGTGGGGGCTTTTTCGAATCATGCATTCTTGGAGGGCAGAGCGATGACCTTGGTCTCGAGGTACTCCTCGAACCCCTGCAGTCCGTTCTCCCGACCAAGCCCGCTTTGTCGATAACCGCCGAAAGGCGTGTCGATGTCGAACCAAATGGCCCCGTTGACGGCGATGGTTCCCGTCCGGATGCGGCGGGCCACGTCGAGGGCATGCTCTTGGCTCGACGAGCTCACCGCGCCCGACAGCCCGTAGAGCGAGTTGTTGGCAATGCGCACTGCGTGATCGTCATTGTCGTAGGGGATGATCACCAGCACGGGACCGAAGATTTCCTCCTGGGCGATGGCCGACCCGGGATCGACGTCGGCGAAGATCGTAGGCTCGACGTAGAACCCTCGCGGCAGATGCTTGGGTACGCCACCGCCGGTCACGAGGCGTGCCCCGTCCTTCTTTCCTCTTTCGATGTACCCGAGCACGCGCTCGCGCTGCTTTCTGCTGACGAGAGGCCCCATGAGATGACTCATGTCGAGCGGATCGCCGTAGGGGATCTGCTCGAATGCCGCCTTCGCGAGACGCACGCCTTCTTCGTACCGGGAGCGTGGCAAAAGGAGTCGCGTCGTGAGCGCGCACCCCTGCCCCGCGTGGGCGCACATCGTTCCCACTCCGGCGATGACTTCGTCGAAGTTGGCATCCTCGAGCACGATGTTGGCCGATTTTCCCCCGAGCTCGAGGAAGACCTTTTTGACGGTCGCGGCCGCGCATTCCATCACCCGCCGGCCGGTCGCGGTCGAGCCAGTGAACGTGACGAGATCGACGCGTGGATCGGTGGAGAGCAGCTCGCCCACGCGGTGATCGGCGGAGGCTACGACGTTGACCACTCCCGCGGGAATTTCTGTTTTTTCGGCGATGATGCGACCGAGCGTCGTCGCGCACCAAGGCGTGTCGGGCGCAGGCTTGAGCACGATGGTGTTCCCTGCGGCGAGTGCAGGCCCGAGCTTGCACAAATTCAAATAGAGCGGGAAATTCCAGGGTGTGATGGCACCGACCACGCCGGTGGCTTCTCGCCGCAGAAGACGCGCCTGGGGCGTGCCCATGAACGAGATGTCGCGCATGGGTTTCTCGTATTCGTAACTGCGCGCGAGGTCGGCCCAGTAGGGCATGGCGTCGATGTAGCCGTCGCATTGGACGGCGTACGCGAGTAGCAGGGGACTTCCCGCCTCGGCTACGACGATGTCACGCAGCTCGTCCTTTGCCGCACCGAGCGCCTCTGCCAGCTGAGTGAGGCACTTGCTGCGAAAGGCGTGATCGACCGACCAGCGCGTTTCGTCGAAGGCACGGCGCGCCGCGGCGATGGCGGCGATCATGTCCTCTTTGGTGCCGTCGGCGCAAACCCCGATGACCTCTTCGGTGGCGGGGTTCACGTTCTCGAACGTGGCGCCATTGGCCGCGCCAACCAGCCTGCCGCCGATGAAATTGCGCGTTTCGGCGCCGGGGAGGGAGCTCATGGGCAGATTAATTACCATTCGATCAGTTACCCGTCTACCTTGAACTCGGCGGAGCGATCAAAGAGACTGAAGCTTCCCCGAACCCCGGAGGGTGACCGCCTGAGCCACTCGCGCCGACCCGACCAAGGCGTCAACCGACAGATCGTGCTCGTCCGGCGGCCCGTCGGTATGGTCGACGTGTCCTGCTTCGAACGGCGGGAAGGGACCATTCCCGAGCCCGGCCCCGAGCAGGCGTTGGTGCGTGTCCTCTGTGTGGCGGTCGACCCTGCCATTCGTGGTTGGCTAAACGAGCGCGGAAGCGGATACTTGCCCCCTCTCGCGCTCGGCGAGCCGGTACGCTCCAACGGCGTGGGTGTGGTGGTCCGCACGACGACCGAAGCGCTGCCGGTCGGTGCTCTCGTGACGACCCTCACCGGCTGGCAGGAGTGGGCGCTGGCCTGCTCCGATTTCAGCGACATCGCCAAGCTCGGCACGGTGCTGCCGTCGGGGATTTCGCCGGTCGAAGCGCTGACGGTGCACGGCCAAATCGCCACCACTTCCTACGTCGGCGTCGAAGTCGTGGCCAAACCCAAGGCGGGCGAAACGATGGTCATCTCGGCCGCTGCCAGCGCGGTCGGATCGTTGGTCGGGCAGATGGCGCGACGGCGCGGGGCCCTCATCATCGGGATCGTCGGGACCGAAGAAAAACGTCTGTGGGTGACCGACGAGCTCGGCTTCGAAGCGTGCATCAACTACCGCGCTGACGACCTTGCTTCGTCGCTCTTGCAGCTTGCCCCTAAAGGGGTCGACGTCTTTTTCGACAACGTGGGGGGTGAAGTCCTCGACACGGTGCTGCGCCGGATGGCGCTGCACGGACGGGTCATCTTGTGCGGCACGCTTGCCACCGCCAACCTGGTCGAGCCCTATCGGCTGCAGCATTGGGAGCGGATTTTGAGCCGCCGCATCTCCGTGGCGGGCTTCAACGCGATGGATCATTGGGATCGATTTCCGGAGGCTACCCAAGCGGTGAGCCAGTGGATCGCGGATGGCTCCGTCAAGTACCGCGCCCATGTGCTCGAGGGGCTCGACCGCGCACCGGAAGGATTGGTGCGTCTTTTCGAAGGCGATCATTTGGGCAAAGTGGTCATCAAGGTCTCGGAGGCGTGAGCGCATGAAGTTCGGGCTCGCTTTTCACACCTCCGACCTCGCCATGAGCCCGGTGGATCTCGCGCGCGAAGCAGAGGCCCGCGGCTTCGATTCGCTCTACCTTCCCGAGCACACCCACATCCCGACGAGCCGCCGCACCGCGCCGCCCACTGGAGAGGCGGAGCTGCCCGACGTGTATCGGCGCACCTACGACCCGTACATCGCGCTCGCGGCTGCTGCGTCGGTCACCCAAAAGCTGCGACTCGGAACCGGCGTGGCGCTTCCCGCGCAGCATGACGCCATCGCGCTCGCCAAGCAGATCGCCACGTTGGATCTCGTGTCCGGCGGCCGATTCACCTGGGGGATCGGGTTCGGTTGGAATCGCGAAGAAATCGAAAACCACGGCGTCGCGTTCGCGCGGCGTCGCGAGGTCGTGCGCGAAAAAGTCCTCGCGGCGCGGGCTCTATGGGCCGGCGAGATCGCCTCGTATGCCGGTGAGCATGTGCGTTTCGAAGCATCCTGGCAGTGGCCGAAACCGGTGCAGCGCCCCGGACCGCCGGTGCTCATCGGCGCGGGCGCGGGGCCCAAGGCCATTGCCGCCATTGCCGCCTATGCCGACGGTTGGATGCCGATCGGCGGTGCTGGTGTACGTGCCGCGCTGCCCGAGCTGGCGCGCGCAATGGAACGAGAAGGGCGCGATCCGGCGTCGCTCGTCATCATCCCGCTCGGCGTTCTGCCGGATAGTGGCAAGCTCGACTACTATCAATCGATCGGATGCGCCGAAATCGCCTTTCGCGTGCCGAGCGCCGGACCGAGCGAAGTCCTGCCCGTCCTCGACGCGCTCGCGCGGATCGTCGCGACGCGGCGCTAACCGCCTGAGAAGGAAGGTTTTCGCCCTTCCATGAACGCGGCCACCGCTTCGCGATGGTCGGGGCCGAGCTGACCTATCTTCCAGCCGACCGCTTCACGCTCCAGCACCGCCGATAGTGGGGCCGTTTCCGCGAACGTCACGTTGGCTTTCATGCGCGCCAGCGATGCCGTCGGGCCTTTGGCGATCTCGGCCGCGAGCGCCATCCCTTGCGTCATCAGCGCGTCATGCGACGTCACCCGGTTGACGAGGCCGAGCGCGAGTGCGCGCGATGCGTCGACCGGCTCGGAGAGGTACAAGAGCTCGAGCGCAACGGCGCGCCCCGCGATGCGCTCGAGGAAGTACGCCACGCCGCAATCGTCGCTGAGACCGATGTTGCGGAAAGCGGTGACGAATCGCGCTTTCTCGGACGCGACGCGAAGATCGCAGGCCAGCGCGAGCCCCATGCCCCCGCCCGCGGCGGGCCCGTTCACGAGCGCCACGGTCGGCTTGGGGAAGGCGTGCACGGTCGTGATGAGGTCATCTTGAAATTTGCGGAACATCGCGATCGACCCCTCGATGTCGTCGGCCGCGGGTGCACCGGCGAGACCTCCGTCGAGCATGCTGCCCATGCCGCGCACGTCGCCGCCCGCGCAAAATCCGCGGCCAGCTCCGGTGATGGCGACGCAGCGGACGGCGGGGTCGGCGCGAAAATCGGCGAACGCTTCCACGAAGAGACGCGGGAGCTCGCCACCTAGCGCGTTGAGAACTTCAGGGCGATTCAAAGTGATGAGCGCGACACCGTCGCTTCGCTTTTCCCAGATGACGTCTTGCATGCTGGACGCTTACCGCTGCCGGCATCGCAACGCCAGCACGAGCATCGGCGTTACTGGCAGAGCACGCGGAAAAGCGAGCGCGAGGACTTGCCGTCGAGCTCACTGGCGGTGAAATAGCCGATACCATCGGCGGCATACGTCACGCCTTCTCCCTTGCTCTCCTGATCTTGCGTGGGCGTCGAGACCGGCGTTGCCATTGCCGCGAAGATGGTCGAGAACGGTTGGCCCGCTACGAGCTTGAATTCATAGATCGCGGGATACGTGCGAATGAGCATGCGCGTTCCGCAGGGATGGACGTCCCCGCCCGTCACCAGGCCGGCAGATCCGGGAAGGGAAAGATCACCGACCTTCTCCATCGTCGTCTGCGTGCCCGGTGTGAACGGCTTGGGCATACGATAGACGGTGCTGGCAAGATTGGAGACTTTGGTGACGACGAAGATGTCGCCGCTCATCGGCTCGACCAGCAATGTTTCGGCGTTGTGCCGCCCGTCGGGGTAGACGAACGTGAGCGCGTCGGCGGTGACTGTCTGCGTACCGATGGGCGTCGCGGGGGAGATGCTCGGCTCGGCGAAGCGGTAAACGGCGCGCGACGCGTAGGCCAGATTGTTGTCGCCGATTTCGCCGACGAAGATGCAAGAGCCCGCGTCGCAAGGTCCTACCGCGATGTCTTCCCAATCGATCGCCGTCACGTTGCCGAGCACGATTTGTCCGAGCGGGGCGGCTACGTCGCTCATCACGATGATGGTGGAGTTGCTGCCCGAATCGTTGTGCGCATAGATGACGCCCGGGTTCTTGCGGCTTGCGACGAGCCCCGAAAGCTCCGTCAACGACGTCGGCTCGGTGCCGGTCACGGCGGGCGTACCGTAAGCCGCGCATCCGCAAGCGCCGCCGCCCTCGGTGGTACCCACGTCTCCGCGTATCTCGCTACTCGGGTCCTGCGCGGCGTCGTTCGCGCTCGCGTCGCTCGTGATCGTGTCCACGCCCGAGCTGCGATCGCTCGAGCCGGCTTCGATCGAGCCGTCGAGGGAGGCGTCACGCGTGGTCGCACCGTCCGGTGCGTCGGGTTTTGCTCCGTTTGCGTCGACCGTGCTCGGCGCGTCACGCTGCGTCGTGCCTTCGCCATTCGGCGAATCCACGACGGCACCATCGGCGGGAAGCGACCCATCGCCGTGAGACGCGTCGCTGGCGTGCGAAGGGTCGCTTCCCGCAGCGCCCCCGGTCGCCGCGGGGGAACCATTTTCGCCCGTCGCTCCGCATGCCAAAACGCCCGCCGCGCAGACCCAAGCTGCGGCCCGAGCCACGCAGCGCGGGACGCGACGCGAGCCGGCGCTTTCGCTCCCTCGCCGCCCGGACAGCGGAGCCTTGCGGGTTGTGCTCCTACCCGTCGTGGACTGCATGGCGCCGTTCCCGTTCTCCCCGCCCGAGACTGGTACTTCGCTGGTTCGTGCCGGCGAACGTTCTATAGAACGGAAATGACATGCAGGCGACACCGAGATTGCGCTAAGTCCGCTGTAACGTTGCGATACAGGTACGCTACGGACGTCGAGGTACGTTCATTGCACGTCCGCTCTTAACGATGGGTGTCATGCCTCCAGAGAATCGTCGACCGGTCATGCGATGGCGCCGCCTTCGCACATCGGTCCAGCCCCAGATCGTGGCGGTACAGCCTCGATTCGACCCGGAGACAAGCCGCACCACCGATCGCCGACGAATCGCATTGGCCGTCCTCCTTCTTCTTTCCTTTCTGGCCGTCGTTCGCCTGGCGGCCCCGGTCTGGGTTGGAATCGTGTTCGGTCTGCTCATGGCCTTCACCATGCAGCCGCTGCACATTCAGCTCGAGTCGAGGCTGCATGGGCGGCACAAGCTGGCTGCGCTGCTGACCGCGTTCGGCACCGCCATTCTGTCGCTCTTGTTCATGGCGGGCATCTTCTATGGGCTGACCAGCGAGCTTACCGATGCGGTGATCGGCTTGCAGCAGCGGTTCAACGGCGTCCCGCTCTCGGACATCATCGGCGAGCGTGGACACCGCTTGATCGCCCGTTTCGGCATCAGCGAAGCGGACCTCTTGCAACGTATTCAGCTCGAGCTCGGACGTGCAACCGGATACGTCAGTCAAGCGGCGGGCATCGTCCTTGAAACGACGACGACCGCGTTGCTCGGGGTGCTCATCGGATGCATTACGATGTACTACGCGCTCGTCGAATGGACGGCGATCTCGACGCGGCTCGAAAAAGTGATGCCGCTCGATCCGCGCCACACGCGCGCACTCGTCTTGGAGTTTCGCGAGGTCGGTCGGTCGGCGTTGCTCGGCTTACTCGCGACCGCCGCCGTTCAAGCCGTGCTCGCGGCTGTCGCTTACGCGGTCCTCGGCCTGCCGCGTGCCTTCGTGTGGGGAATTCTCACCGGCGTCGCGTCCTTCATTCCCGTCGCGGCCACGGCGACGATCTGGATCCCCGTGAGCATCTACTTCTTTCTCCAAGGGTCGGTGGTATCGGGCGTCCTCATGCTGGTACTCGGGGTCTTCCTCATTACCGGTTTCGGCGAGTACGTGCTGCGCCCTCGGCTCGTAGGCGGCGGCAAGGGCAAGGGGCAGCCGCTGCTGATGCTGGTAGCGGCGCTTGGAGGAATTCAACTCTTCGGTCTTCCCGGCATCGTGGCCGGCCCGGTCATGATGTCGCTCTTCCTCGCCATTTTGCGCATCTACGAGCGTGAGATCGACCTCTACCAAGCCGGCGCGCCCGAGCGACTCTCGGCCCCGGCGCCGCCGCTCCCTCCGCCGATGGAACCGCGCTCCAGCGAATCGAGGACGGCGGTATCCACGCTACCGCGCGCCCCGGGCGACGGCGCTCAGGCGCCGCTGCCCGCGCGCGAGGCGCCCGTTCGTTCGAGCGTTACCAGCGGCCCGCTCAAATGAGCCGTACCGCATAGCGCATTACGATCAGCGGACGGCGGCGGCCACTACGGAAACGGCGAGGATATCGCGCCCTTTCTGGCTGGGGTGAATGTCGCAGCTTCCGTCGGGGAGCTTGATGAGAAGCCCGGCGGCGCAGGAGTCGCCACCCTCCTTGTTCGCAAAGAACTGAAAAGTGCCGAACCCGTCAGCGACGACGCCGCCGAAGGCGGTCGTCACCTGGGCCATCACGTTATTGAGCGCGGTGAGGGCGCCAACCGAGAGCGGATCGCCATAGTCGACGGCGTAGGTCGTCAGCGCCACGAACTTGCCGGTGAAACCCGCCGCGCGCAGCAGCGTGTACGTTGCGCCGAGGTTCTGGGCGTACGCTCCGAGGACGGCGGGGAGCCCGGTCTGGATGCACACCACGTTACCGGCGCACTTTTTTTGCAGCAGGATGAGGTCGTTGGCCCCGACGTTGATCGAAACGTATTTCGTGTCGGGGTTGGCGGCGATGTACGACTGCGCAAAGGCGATCTGCGTCGTTTCGTAATCCGCGTGCAGGCTGTACACCGCCTTCCAGTTGCGGCAGCCGTTGTCGGGCGCCGCGGCGGAAAGCAAGCTTGCGCTGGTCTCGCCGGGGCAGCCCGCATTGGTGACCGAGTGGGGAATGATCGTGCCGATGACGTCCGGGTAACCTCGATACGCGGTCGGTACGCCGGGCGTGGCGACGAGCGGATTGAAACCGAAGGCGATCGAGTCGCCGAGAGCGAGGTATTTGACGCGGCGGAGGCGGAACTCCTCCGAGTCGCTGGTAGCTTCCTCACCAGGGTCGATTCCGGCCGACCCGCAAGCTGTCAGGCCCAGCGCCAAAAGCCCCACCATCGCCCCAGAATTCAGGGAAAATGCCATCTTTACCTCCGAGTACGTGTCGATGTTCCAAGGTGCGCCAAACACCCGAATCGGGCGCAGTGGCGCCAACATGGAATCCATCCAAGGCGTGCAGAACTCGTACCCTCAAGCGCGATAGAAATATCCACGTCGAACGTTTGTCGGGAAAGCTCGGTATCTTTCAAATCTGAATTTCGACGCTGCAACGCTGCATGTGCGAGCCCGTCGAACGTGAGCTCCCATCTGCCACCCTGCCGCTATCGATTGCGGTGATATTGAACAGCCGCTAGCTGCAATCGCGGGTGGCCGCGTGACGGCCGGCGAGGACGCCCCATGTGAGAGCGACGGCGATGGTGATGCCTGGCCCGGGATAACCTGGACCGCAGAAAGCGCCCATGGCATTGCCCGCGGCGTAGAGCCCGTCGATGATCGCGCCATTGACGCGCCGCACCTGTGCGTCGATGGTGACCTTGGGTCCCCCCTTGGTGCCGAGCGTGCCGGGGTGAATGCGCACACCGTAGAACGGCGCGCGCTCTACCTTGCCGAGATTGGGATTGGCGGGCGCGGCGCGGTCGCCGTAGAAGCGGCTGAAAGCGCTGTCGCCCCGCCCGAAGTCGGTATCCTCGCCGGTTTCCGCAAAACGATTGAAGCGATCGAGCGTCGCGCGTAGCCCCTCTGGCTCGATGCCGAGCTTGGCAGCGAGATCTTCGGGCGTGTCGGCGCGCGCGATCCAATCCGGCACCGGGCGCCCGGGAACGGCCGTGAGAAACACGTAGCGGTCGAGGTAGCTCTGGTCGACGATGAGCCAGGCCGGCACATTGAGCGGCTCGCAGTGCCACGGATCGTGGTGAAAGAACGGCTTCGTCATGTCGTTGTAGTTGTGCGCCTCGTTGGTGAAGCGCGCGCCGCGCCGATTGACGATGATCGAGTGAGGTAGGCATCGCACCGAGAACTCGGGGCGGTACATGGGGAGACCGTCGTACATTTCATCGGGAACGACGACCGACGGGCACCACCACGCCTCGCTCATGGCACCGAGCTCGGCCCCGACGGCCATGGCCATGAGAAGACCGTCCCCCTCGTTGGCGGGCGGCGTGGCGGGATGCGTGGGAATGCCCTGCAAAAAGGCACGGCAGAGGTCCCCGTTCCATTCGAAGCCCCCGCTGGCCAAGATCACGCCCTTGCGCGCGCGGATTCGGCGCCCGACACCGGCCTGCTCGACGCGCAGGCCGATGACCATGCCGTCATCATTCGTGACGAGCTCGCGAGCGCGGGTCGAAAGCTCGGGCTCGATGCCGCGGTCGAGACATGCTTTGAGCAGCCGTCCGGCGAGGGCCGTACCGCCGTGAACGAGCCCCCGCTTGGCGCGGTCGCGCACCTCGCGATAGGGAAAGCCGCTGGGATTGGCGAAAACGTTCCAAGCCATGGCTTCGCGAATGGTCATCGGTGCGCCGCCGTTGACCGGATTGCGGCGAAGGCGCGCGCTCCACGCACCGAGCTCGGCAGTGTCGAAGAGATCTTGATCGAGGGGCCGCCCGCCGTTGCGACCGCCGGGGAGCTCGGGCTGGTAGTCGGGATAATCGATGAGCGAGTGGAATCGAATGGCGGCGTGGTCTTCGAGAAACTTCACGACACGCACCGATTCGTCGACGAAGCGTTCGATGAGGGCGCGATCGCCGCGCCCTTCCGCCATCCGCTCGATGTAAGCGATTGCCTCGTCGCGCGAATCGCGCAGACCCGCTTCCGCCATCTGCCGGTTGTTGGGTACCCAGATCACGCCGCCCGAGATCGCCGTCGTACCGCCGACGACGTGGGCCTTCTCGAGAAGGACGACCGACGCCCCCGCTTCGCGCGCGGCGAGCGCGGCGGCGAGCCCCGCCGCGCCGGTGCCCGCCACCACGACGTCGGTCGTGACGTCCCAACGTGCCGCGTCGTCTTCGTCCTGCACCTGTATTCATCCCTCGCCGTGCAGCGGGCGGCGCTACATCACACTCATGAGTTGGCCGAAGGGAACCCAGCTCTTTCCGTCGAAGCGCGCGAGCTGAAGCTGGTCGAAGAGGACGTAGTCCTTGGGGCCGGTGTTGATCTTGATGCCCGGTAGGAGCAGCGCTGGCGCAAAGTCCTTGAGATTCGCCGCTTGCTTCATCACGTTCTCCGGCGTCATCTGGTCGCCGCACTGCTTCAAGACCTGCACCAGCGTCTGGGCCGCGATGTAGGCGTAGACGTTGGTGCCGTCGCTGAGGCCTCCTTCTGGATACTCTTTGGTCATGAACTCGCGCCACTCTTTCATTCCGGCGTCGTCATCCCATTGCTTGTCGGTAGGATCTTTGTAGTAGGCGATGGTGACGAGCCCTACCGATTTGTCGAGACCGGCGGGCGTCAACACCGAGCCTACCGAGGCGGAGACATTGTTCAGATACTCGGTCGGTTTCCAACCGATGTCGTAAGCGCGCCGGATGGCCTGTGCGGCGAACTTGGGCGTGGTGACGTTGACGAAGGTGTCGGCCCCCGACCCTTTCAGCGTCGCGATCTGGGAATCGACGGTGGGATCGCTGACTTCGTAGGTCGCCTCCGCGACGATGAGCTTGGCTTTCTCACCGAGGCCATCCTTGAGGCCCTTCAAATAATCTTTTCCGTAGTCGTCGTTCTGATAGAGAATGGCGATCTTCGCGGTGGGCTGCTTTTCGGCGATGTATTTCCCGTACGTGCGCCCCTCGTCGACGTAGTTGATGTTGAAACCGATGGTGTAGGGATAATTCGCGGGATCGTTCCACTGGCTGGCGCCGGTAGCCGCAAAGAGCTGCGGGATCTTCTTCTCGTTCAGGTACTTGCGAATGGCGGCATTGGAGGGCGTGCCGAGCGGCTGAAATATGGCGAGCGCGTTGTCCTGCTCGACCAGCTTTCTCACCTGCTCCACCGCCTTGGGCGGGCTATAGCCGTCGTCGACGGTGAGAAACTCGATCTTCTTCCCGTTGATGCCGCCCGCCTCGTTGATTTTCTTGAAATAGGCCGTTTGCAGTTTGCCGATCGTGCCATAGGCCGACGCCGGGCCGCTGTAAGGCATGGTCTGGCCAATCTTGATGGTACTGGCGCTCAAAGAAGCGCCCTTCGCGTTGTCTCCGCCCGAGCCTTGCTCTTTGCGAGAGCATCCCAAGGCGAGGAACGTCATGACGACGAGCAGAGTCCAATGTGACGACTTAGGCATGGTTCCTCCCGGGTTGGTTCTCACGATGCTTGGAGCTGCTGCGCGCTTCGGTCGTACGACCGAATGCGCGCATACGGCGAGCGACGTCGTTGACTGCGCCGGCGATACCGCTCGGCATGACGTAGACAACGGCGATGAGAAGAACGCCATAGATGGCCAAGGGCGCGGCTTTGGAGATATCGCCGGCGATGTTCGGCACGAACTGGATGAAGAGGGCGCCGTAAATCGCTCCCGAGATGGTGGAAAGGCCGCCCACCACGATGCCGACCAACAGACTGAGGGACAGAAAGAACGAGAAGCTGTCGGGGCCGACGAACTGCACGGCGATGCCGCCGAGGGCACCGGCGATACCGGTGTACATGGCGCTCACCCCGAAGGTCAGCGACTTGTAGCGAGCGACGTCGATCCCGGCCGCAGCGGCGGCGATGGGGTTATCGCGGATAGCAACGATCGCTCGCCCCGTGTGTCCGCGCAGGAGGTTCCAAGCTCCGGCGAAGAGCACCACCATGACCGCGAGGGAAAAGTAGTAGAGCCATTGATCGCGAGACAGCGGTAGCCCGAGCGGCGCCTCTGGTTTCGTGAGCGTCACCCCTTGCACGCCGCCGGTCCAAGGCTCGACGTGCCGGTATTTGAGGATCTGGGGCAAGCTCACCCCGAGGGCGAAGGTGGCGAGCGCGAGGTAGAGATTCTCGAGACGCCCGGCGGGCAGCCCGAAAAGAATACCCGCGCCGAGGCAGACGATTCCTGCGAGCGGCACGGTCGCCCAATACGGGACATGGAAATGGTCGATGAGAATGGCGGCCGTGTATGCGCCGATCGCATAGAAGGCGCCGTGTCCGAGAGAAATCTGGCCGCTGTATCCGGTGAGAAGATTGAGACCGAGGAGCGCGATGGCGTGCACGATGACGAGCGTCAGCTGGAACACGCGATAATCGCTGACGAGAAATGGAAGGACGCAGGCAGAGACGAGCAGCGCCGGTAGAGCGAGTTTCCTCATCACACCCTCGTCACCACGACCTTGCCAAACAACCCCGCAGGTCGCATGACGAGCACGCCGACGATGAGGATGAGCGCCACCGTGAGCTTCAGCTCGGTGCCGATGACATACGCGCCCATCACGTTCTCGACCACGCCCACCAAGAATCCGCCCACCACCGCTCCGCCCGGGCTGTCGATACCACCCAAGAGCGCGGCGGCGAATGCGTACAAGAGGACGCCGGACATCATGCTCGGATCGAGGAAGACGATGGGCGCGATCAGCATTCCGGCGACGGCGCCGAGGGCTGCCGCCAGCCCCCACCCGAGCGCCAACATTCTGCCCACGCGAATGCCGCAGAGGCGGCTCGAGTCGGGATTGACTGCGGCCGCGCGCATGGCGAGCCCGAGCGTCGTGTAACGGAAGAAGAGATAGAGAAGCGCGACCATCAATGCCATGACGGCAATGATGCCGAGCTCGTGATTGCCGATGTACGTATTGCCGAAGAGCGGGTGGTCGGGGAACGGACTCGGAAAAGTCTTCACCGTGTAGCCGAAGATCCACCCTGCCACGCTGTTCAAAATCAGCATGAGGCCGATGAACACCAGTACGACGGCGAGGGCGGGCTTGTTTTCGACCGGCCGTATCACGCAGCGCTCGATGAGCGCCCCGGCCACGAATGAGATGCCCACCGTAGCCAGGAAGGCCAGCCAATAGGGACAGCCGGCGTGAATCAAGCTCCACGCCAGGTAAGTGGAGCACATGGCGAGCTCGCCCTGCGCGAAGTTCACCAAATGCGTGGCCTGGAAGATCATGACCAGCGCGAGTGCGAGGCTTCCGTAAATGCCGCCCGCTGCAAGCCCGGAGAGGATCTGATGCAGCAGTGTCTCCATGCCGTTGCTCAGGCTCCGAGGTAAGCCCGGCGAATCGCTTCGTCGTGCCGCAATTCGTCGGGGGCCCCGGCCTTGACCACACGCCCCGTCTCGAGGAGGTAAACGCGATCGGCAAGCGCTAGCCCAAGGTGCGCGTTCTGCTCGACGAGGAGCACGCCGGTCTGATGTTCGGCCTTGATCTGGCGCAGGATGCCGAAGATTTCCTCGATGACGAGCGGCGCCAATCCGAAAGATGGTTCGTCGAGCACGAGCAGTTTGGGCCGTAGCATGAGCGCGCGTCCGATGGCGAGCATCTGCTGTTCGCCACCGGAAAGGGTGCCTGCTTGTTGACTGCGACGTTCGGCGAGACGGGGAAAGTATTGATAGACCCGGGCGAAGTCGCGTTCGACCTCGGCCGAGGGCACACGCGTGTACGCGCCGAGACGGAGGTTCTCTTCCGTGGTCAGCGAGCCGAACGTGCCGCGCCCGTCGGGCACGTGAGCCAAGCCGAGCCGCGCGATGTTCTCCGGCGCCATCGTTTCGATGCGCGCGCCGTCGAAGGCGATCTCTCCGCGGCGCGCAATCATGCCGGAAACGGCGCGTAGGAGCGTGGTTTTGCCGGCGCCGTTGGCGCCGAGCACCGCGGTGACGCCCCCGCGCGGGACCTCGATGTCGACATCCGACAGTACGTCGCCCCTTCCATAGCCGGCCGAGAGGCGGCGTACGGCGAGGAGCGTCATGACGGGTCTCCCAGGTAGGCGCGTATCACTTGCGGATCGCTCTTTACTTCTTGCGGCGTGCCGTCGCCGATCTTGCGCCCGAAATCGAGCACCAAAACGCGATGCGAAATGCGCATCACGACGTTCATGTGATGTTCGACGAGGAGCACGCTCAGCGCGAAACGCTCGGCGATATGGGCAATCATCGACGTGAGCTCGTCGACTTCGGTGTGGTTCAGCCCCGCGGCGGGTTCGTCGAGCAAAAGGAGGCGCGGCTTTCCTGCCAAGGCGCGACCGAGCTCTACCCGCTTGCGCGTACCGAAGGGCAGCTCGCCGACACGCCGATGCACGACTTGGTCGAGGTCGAGCAAGGTGACGATCTCGGCTACCTCTGCGGCCAATTTGCGCTCGGCGCGCGCCGCACGCGGGAGCCTGAGCGCGTGCGCGAAAAAGCCGCCCCCCAAACTGGCGTGGGCGCCGAGCGTGATGTTTTCGGCGACACTGAGCGAATCGAAGAGGGCGACATTCTGAAACGTGCGTGCGATGCCGAGCGCTGCCATGCGGTGGCTCGGCAAGTCGCGCACCGACCTGCCCTCGAGCAGGATGTCGCCGCCGTCAAAGGGATAGAGACGGCTGATGCAGTTGAAAAGTGTGGTCTTGCCCGCGCCGTTGGGGCCGATGATCGCCACGATCTGGCCCTTGCCGACGTCGAAGCTCACGCCATCGAGGGCGACGATACCGCCGAAGCGGACGCGCACCTCTTGGCAGCAGAGCAAGGGCGTCGGCTGATTGGCCTTTTCGATGACGTCTCCTCCGCGTTGCGCTGCCGAATGCCGTCGCCACGAAGGCGCACTATAGGTCACGCCCTATTGCCGAGAGAAGTTAAACTTCGTTCATTTCGCGCACGCACCCGCGCGTAACCGATGGCGAGCGCCCGCTCGCGCGGGTGCTCGCTGCAATTGCCGTAAGAGCAAGCGTCGTCATTGACGCGCCTGGCTGGGTCCGGGTACGAAATGGCCGAGAACGAGCCATGAACAAGACCGTCACTTTCGAAAAACGCGGGCCTATTGGAATCATCCATGTCGACAACCCTCCCGTGAACGCGCTGAGCCACGCCGTTCGCCAGGGCCTCCTCGACGCCATCCACGCCGCCAATGCCGATGGCGACGTGAAGGCGATCGTGCTCGCCTGCCGGGGACGGACGTTCATCGCCGGCGCCGACATCACCGAATTTGGCGCGCCGCCGAAGGCGCCCGATCTCGGCGTGGTCATTGCCGCCTTCGAAGCCAGCCCAAAGGCGGTGGTGGCCGCCATTCACGGCAGCGCCCTCGGCGGCGGCCTCGAGATTGCGCTCGGTTGCCAATATCGCGTGGCCGATGCGACGGCCAAGCTCGGCCTCCCCGAGGTCAAGCTCGGCCTTTTGCCGGGCGCCGGGGGAACGCAGCGGCTTCCGCGCCTGGTTGGCTTCGAAAAGGCGATCGCCATGATCACGAGCGGCGAGCCCGTCGCTGCAGCGGACGCAAAAACGCTCGGGCTCGCGGACGAGGTCGCCACGGGGGACCTCACCGAGGCAGCGGTACGATTTGCGCAGCGCGTGGCCGATGCGCGCCCCCTGCCGCGCGCGCGCGACCTGTCCACCCATCTCGATGCCGCCAAGAAGGACCCTCAGCTCTTCGAAAAGGCCAAAAAAGAGGTCACCCAGCGCGCGCGCGGCGCGGGGGCGCCGCTCCGATGTCTCGAAGCCATTCGCGCCGCCCTCGAATTGCCGTTCGATGAAGGACTCGCCCGCGAGCGGCAGCTGTTCGCCGAGGCGGTGACCTCCACGGAATCGGCGGCTCTGCGGCACGTCTTTTTCGCGGAACGAACGGCGGCCAAGATCCCGGACGTGCCCGCCGATACGCCGGCGGCCTCCATCCGCAGCGCGGTCGTCATCGGCGCAGGCACCATGGGGGGCGGCATCGCCATGGCCTTGGTGAACGCTGGCATGTCGGTCACGCTCATCGACCGCGAGCAGACCTTCGTCGACAAGGGGCTCGCGGTCATCAAGAAAAACTACGCCTCCACCGTCAAAAAGGGCCGCCTGACTCAAGCGGACATGGACGCGCGCCTCGGCCGCATCACGCCGGCGTCGAGCTGGGACGCCTTGCCCACCGCTGATCTCGTCATCGAAGCCGTGTTCGAAGAAATGGAGCTGAAGAAAGAGGTGTTCGGCAGGCTCGACCGCGCCTGTCGTCCCGACGCCATTCTTGCGACGAACACATCGTCGCTCGACGTCGACGCCATCGCCGCCAGCACCTCGCGGCCGCAGCAAGTCATCGGCCTGCACTTTTTCAGCCCCGCCAACGTGATGCGCCTGCTCGAGATCGTGCGCGGCAAAAAGACGTCGCGCGAAGTGATTGCCACGAGCATGAAGCTTGCCAAACAGATTGGCAAAGTGGGCGTCCTCGTCGGCGTGTGCGACGGCTTCGTGGGCAATCGGATGCTCCACAAGTACGCCCACGAAGCGCAGCATCTCCTCCTCGAAGGGGCGCTCCCGCAGCAAGTCGACCGGGTCATGACCGCCTTCGGCTTTGCCATGGGACCCATGGCGACCAGCGATCTGGCGGGCATCGACGTGGGATGGCGTATTCGCAAAGCGCGCCCCAAGCCGGGGCCGAGTGATCGCTACGGTTGGGGCGTCGCCGACCGACTGGCGGAGATGGGCCACTTCGGCCAGAAGACCGGCGCTGGTTTCTACAAATACGAAGATGGCAGTCGCGTCCCGATTCCCAATCCCGAAGTCGAAAAGATCATCGTCGAGATCGCGGCAAGCAAAGCGATCGAACAGCGTTCCATTTCCGACCAGGAGATCCTCGAGCGTTGTCTTTTCTCGATGATCAACGAAGGGGCGAAGATCCTCGAAGAGAAGATCGCCCTACGGGCCTCGGACATCGACACCGTATGGATCAACGGGTACGGCTTTCCCGCCCACCGCGGCGGCCCCATGTTCTACGCCGACACGGCAAGTCTCCCCAAGATCCTCGCCGCGGTCAAAAGCTTCCGGGAAAAACACGGCAAAGCGTGGGAGCCGGCGCCGCTCCTCGTCCAATTGGCAGCCGAGCAAAAGACGTTCGGCTCCCTCGACCAGCACGCCGGCTGACCTATAGCGCGCCTGCGCGTTCAGTCTCGCAGCTCGCGCTTTAGAATTTTGCCCGTGGCCGTCTTGGGCAAGGAGTCGCGAAACTCGATGAAGCGCGGGTACTTATAGGCGGCGAGCTTCTGTTTGCAATAGGCCATGATGTCGTCCGCCGTCGCCTTTTGCCCGGGCTTCAAGGCGATGACCGCTTTGACCTCCTCGCCATGGCTCTCATGCTTGATGCCGATGACGGCGGCTTCGGCGACCGCGGGATGCGCGTAGAGTACTTCTTCGATCTCGCGCGGGTACACGTTGAAGCCGCCGCGGATGATCATGTCCTTCTTGCGATCGACGATGAAGTAAAAGCCGTCAGCGTCGCGGTGGGCGATGTCGCCCGTCGTAAACCAGCCGTTTTTGATGCTCTCGGCGGTGGCTTCGGGGCGTTTGTAATAGCCCTTCATCACATTGTGCCCCTTGATGCAGATCTCGCCCGGCACCATCGGCTCGGTGATCGTGCGACCTTGCTCGTCGACGAGCTTGAACTCCACGCCGCCGATGGGGATCCCAATGCTGCCCGGGCGCTTGGGCCGGTCGAGCTGATTGAAGCACGCCACCGGTGACGTCTCGCTGAGACCGTAACCCTCGATGATGTTGACATTGTACTTGGCGTCGAAAGCGCGCATCACCTCGACGGGCATGGCGGAGCCACCCGAAGAGCAGTGCTGGAGCGACGAGAGATCGTACTGCGACGCCTCGGGGTGATTGAGGAGAGCGAAATACATGGTCGGGACGCCGGCAAAGAAGGTGACCCGGTGCTTCTGCATGAGCTCGAGAGCGGCGCGCGGCTCGAAGCGCGGCAAGAGGACGGTCGTCCCCCCCACGCGCAAGGTGCCGTTCTGAACCACGGTCTGGCCGAAGCTGTGAAACAGCGGCAAAACGGCGAGCGAGACGGTCTCCGGTGGAAGATTGTTGAGGCGTGAAGCAACGTAGTCGGCGTTGTAAAAGAGATTGAAATGCGAAAGCTCGGCCCCTTTGGGGCGGCCGGTCGTTCCCGACGTATAGAGGATGACTGCCGTCTCGTCGGGCATCGTATCGGGCAGCTCTTTGATGGGATCGCCACTGGCGATGAGCGCCGTGAAGTTGTGACCCTCCGAGGGCGCGCTCGTGTCCGAGGGATCGACCTTGGCCAAAACGAAGTACTTGCAGGCCTCGGCGCGATTGAAGCCGGCCTGGGCCTGCTCGCCGAATCCCTCCCACGCCAAGAGGGCGACCGCATCGGAATCGGAGAGGTGGTAGGCGATTTCGTCGGGGGTCAAAAGCACGTTGAGCGGCACGACGGGGCAACCCAGGTAATGCAACGCGAAATAGGCGATGGTGAATTGCGGCACGTTCGGCAGCATGAGAGCGACGTGCTGCCCGCGCTGAATGCCGAGCTTGGCCAGCCCTCCCGCGAGCTTTTGGGCGTGAGCGTGCACCGCTTCGTACGAAAGCGTGGTCTGTCCGATGATGAGCGCGGCCTTCTTGGGATTCGCTGCTGCGCTATCGCGGAGCAAGGTGGCAAGGTTCAGTGACATCGGTGTCCTCGTTTCTCGGTCGTCTTTGCGAGCAGCCGAAGCCCTGAGGGCGCGCTCGGGGTGGCTTTACGCATGCTGCACGACTGGTTCGTCCGGAGCCAGCACTTTCCGGCAATGCTCGGGCACGAACCTGGCCGAGTGGCCAATCGCTTCTGTCGGTCCGGAGCGGTCGGCGTCGCAATTCAACGCGCCGTCGCTGGATCATGCAGAAGAAGGTGGCGGTGTTGTGTTAGAAAGCGCTTCATCGCACCGGTTAGGCGCCGCGTGTTTTGCGAGCGTGGTGAGTCACCGACGTGTGCCCATCGTAACGCCGTACCCGCCGTGAGCTGAAAAATTGTAACGCCAGAGGAGAGGTGCGCCATGTCGATAGCTCGATTGAAGATAGCGCGACGTCTTGAGAATCGTCCTCTACGTTGGGGGATGGTCGCGAGCGTCTTGTTGGTGCCCGCGGGCGCCGTCGCTCAGACCCCGCCGGCTACACCCGAGCCGCCGCCGCCGACGACGGTTCCCGCCGCGCAGACCCACGGTTCGCCCGGCCCGACCGAGCCGATCACGGGGGCGACGTCGCCTTCACCGGGCCTTCCTCCGGCCATTGCCCCGCTTCCGGCGGCGCCCGCGCCCGTAGCCGCCAAACCATCGCCGTTCACGTTTGCGCTGCACGGTTTCGTGAGCGGAGGCATCTACCTGCAAGACGCCGCGTTCGCTTCGGGACAAGGCGGCGGCGCCATCTTTGGTCCGAACAAGCTCGATAGCGATCGCTGGCTGCTCGGCGGTGACGTCCGTCAAACGCAGCTCAAGTTCACCGTCAAAGGGCCCGAAGTCCTCGGGGGCGCGAGCCCGATGGGCGTCGTCGAGCTCGACTTACTCGGAGGTAACCAGGTGACGACCGTACCCGGCCCGACCGCCGTCGTTCGCGACAGCATGGGCGTGCCGATAGGTACCGTAGCCGGCACGGCGACATCGGCATCCACCGGCGACGAGTCGGTGCTCCCGCGCCTGCGCCTTGCCTACGCCGAGCTCAATTGGGGCGAGGGGACGGACATGCTTCGCGTCGGACAGCAGCACAACCTGCTCGTCTACATCATCCCGGCGTCGGCCAGTCACATCGGTGTCCCTCTCGGTTACGGCGCAGGTCAGCTGGGATGGCGTACCCCGGGCGTCACCTATCTGCATAAGTTCGCGCTGGCGAACGACATGCGCGTCGACCTGCACCTGCAGATGAATCGCAATAGCTGGATCGACAACGTGCCCGTGTGCGGGGCCGGGCAAGCACCCTCCACCGTCAATTGCGTTCCCGCGGGCATCAGCCTGGGCGAGGCATCCACCCTGCCGCAATTCGAAGCGCGCGTCGTCTTTTCGAGCGGCAAGACGCCGAGCCCTTGGCCCTACTACCCCGCCAGCGACTTTACCGTCTACGCGATCGGGCACTGGGACCAGAAAGATCTCTCGGGCGTCGGCGCGAACGCCGCCACGCGCGACACCCTCACCACGCTCATCGGCGATCTCGGCTTCAAGGTGTCGGTCGGTCCCGCCGTCCTCGCCGGTAACGCCTGGTATGGCAAAAACTCGGGCGCCGTGTACGGCAACATGATCCAGTTGCAGGCGCCCAACGTGAACAATGCGCCCGACGTCTCCGGCTTCGGCGCGTGGGGACAACTCGGCTTCAGCATCACCAAGGAGCTCAGCGTGTGGGCATTCGGCGGCATCGATCAGCCGAAGGAAGCGGACGCCATCGCCGCCGGCTTCACGCGCTTGCAGAACGTGCAAGTCGCCGGACAGATCGCCTACAAGGACGGCCCCTTCGCGATCGGGCTCGAGTGGTTGCACATCTGGACCAAGAACTACGCGCCCGCAACGGCGATGACCGCTGCTTCGATGACGACGCTGGAGGGAAACCAGCCGATGACAACCGTCGATTATTTCTTCTAAAAAAGGCACGAACGGTCGTTCCTGACTGGGCGCGGTCGGGGATGTGGGAGGCGGCGTCGCGGCTGGATTCGGCCGCGGCGTTCGTCTTCTCCCTGCGTTGCGCCGAATAGGTTGTGCTAGAACATGTTTCAGTTTCGGCACGTCCTCGCAGCGGAGCGTTCCCATGTCCTTTCAAGACATCGACCTCAACGAAATCCACGTGCACGGTCTTTCCGCCGAGCCGCTCTACGAGTGGCTGCGCGAGAAAGCGCCGCTCTTTCGCGACGCCAAAGATTTGTGGGCGGTATCGCGGTACGACGACGTCGTCTTCGTCTCCAAGCATCCCGAGATCTTCTGCAGCCGTTACGGCGTCGTCCCCGGCGTCAATCTCGACATGTGGCCCGACGAGGCCATGATCAACCTCGACGGCGAAGAGCACACTTGCCAACGGGGCCTCGTGAGCAAGGGATTCACTCCGGGGCGCATCGCCGAGCTCGAAGCGAAGATCCGCAGCATCGTCGGCGAGCTCATCGACCGCGTTGCCAAGAAGGGCGAATGCGATTTGGTGAGCGCCATCGCCCGCCCCCTCCCCATGCGCGTCATCGGGGACATGCTGGGTTACCCGCTCGAGCGCAACGACGAGCTTCTCGACATCACCGATCTCGTCGTGCAGGGCGGCAATGGGGCCGAGCACGTGACGGCCGAGATCGCCGAGTCGTTCATGAAGTTCTGCACCTTCCACGAAGAGTTGCTCGCCCAGCGCAAGGAAAAGCGCGGCGACGATCTCATCAGCATCTGGCTCGATGCCGAGCTCGACGGTCAAAGGTTGAGCGAGGAAAAACTCCTTTACGAGCACAATCTCCTGCTCGTGGGCGGCAGCGAAACCACGCGCCACGCCATCAGCGGCGGCATGTACCAGCTCCTCGGGCGCCCGGCCGACGTCGCGTTCTTGCGCGAGCACCCCGACGCCATTCCCAACGCGGTCGAAGAGATGGTGCGCTGGACGACGCCCTTCGTGCGCATGCAACGCACGCTCCTCGCCGACCACGAGATGCACGGCATCACCATGAGGCAAGGGGACAAGATCATCATGATCTACCCAGCCGCCAACCGCGATCCCCGTGCGTGGGAGCGCCCTCAGGAGTTCGATGTGCGGCGCAAATTCGACAAGCCGGCACTCGCCTTCGGGCTCGGTAAACACTACTGCCTCGGCGCTTCGTTGGCCCGCCTCGAGATCCGGGTCTTTCTCGAGGAATTGCTGCGCCGCCTGCACGACATCGCCGTCGTGCCGAACTTCGACCCGGCCGTCAAACCTTCCTCGTTCGTGCGCGGATTGTCGAGCTTGCCGGTGCATTTCCGGCCCGCCAGCTGAGCGTCTGAGCCGTTTTCGGCTATGCACTTGACAGCATATTGCTCATAGCCCATAGTGGTCTCGATGCTCGAGATCCTCACCACCGACGAGTTCGCGGCCTGGTTCGACGCGCTCGAGGACGGTGCCGCCGAGGACGTGGCCGCCGCGCTCGAAACGGTCGAGCAGCTCGGTCCGGCGCGGCCGGCTCCGGGCAGCTCGGAGTGGCTTCTCTGGTACGAGCATCGCGACGCACCCGAATACGTCGCGCTCGACGACTGGACCGCATTTCACGACGCTACCAAAGAGGTGACGGCGCACTTGCAGTCGCCCGAGTTCGCGAAAAAGCTCGACCGCCTTCCGCGCGACGAGGCGGGACGGGTGATGGTCGCGCTCGACGCCCTCAAAATGGCCTCCGCCGTGGGGCGGCGCGGGCTGGCGATGCTCGTCGCGGGTGCAGCGGCGCGCGTGGGGCGTCCCGACGACGCCTATGCGGCCCTCCGTCAGGCTTACCAAGCGGTAGCTACCGCCACCGGCGTGGCGCTCGGCGATTTGCCGGTGCATTCGTCGGCGCTGCGCGAGCTCAGGGTGCGCTCGCCGGCCTCGCGATTTCGTATCCTTTATGGCGTCGACTTGCGCCGCGATGTCGGCCTTGCCATCGTCGGCGAGCCACTCCATCGCAGTTTCTACGGTGACTCGGTGCGCCGCGCCGAGCGTGTGTGGCGGCAGTTTTTGCAAAGCAATACGGAGGCGCACGAACGTGCGCCTCGCTGAACGAGGGAATCATCTTGGGCACGAGAACGTGGAAATCGGTTCGAGACGCGCGGCTCAGCGCCGCGGCGTCGGTGCGGGTGGCGCAGCAGGTGCGTGTCCGCATCGAGGAAGTCACATTGCAAGAGTTGCGGCACGACTTCGCCAAGACGCAGGTCGAGCTCGCGCGCGCCGCGGACATGACGCAATCCGAGTTGTCGCGCCTCGAAAGCCGCGCCGATCATCGGATCTCCACCTTGCGCCGCTACGTCGACGCATTGGGAGGCAAGCTCGAGATCACGGCCGTTTTCGGCAAGCGTCGCGTGAAATTGACGGACGTGTGAAAGCGCTCGTCTCAGAGCCCCAAGATGGCGGCCGCGTTGTCGCGCATGATGGCGCGCATCTCGTCGGGCGCTAAGGCTTCGAGACCTTCCGCGAATTCTTGCGGTTGGGCCAGCCCTTCCGGATGGGGGAAATCCGAACCCCCCAGCACGCGCCGCGCGCCGAGGAGCCGGACGAGGGAAAGGATGTCGTCTTCGTGGAACGGCGCGACGGAAACGTGACGGCGGAAGATGGCGCTCGGCTTGTCGCCGAGCCGGCCGAAGCGCCACATGTCGCGGTTGTCCATGCGCGAAAGCCCGTCGAGCTGACGCAAAAGCGGCGCGACCCAGGAAGAGCCGTTCTCGATGCTGAGCACCGTGAGGTCCGGGAAACGGCCGAAGAGGTTGTGCAAAATGAGCGCCGCCAAGCTGTCGGCGACGGGCCGCGGGCCGAGCGCGAGATACATCTGCAGCGCGGAATGACGGTGCGAGGGAGGATCGGGTGTTTCGCCCCACGGCGCGGCGTAGAGGCGGGCG
>DATHEQ010000249.1:0-7050 GCA_035318505.1 Polyangiaceae bacterium
CCACGCGCTTCTTGCATTTCAGCGGGGAGAAGACTCGGACGACGCGCTCCTCGGCGCGCTCATGACGGCTGAATACCAGAGCGCCATGATCTCGTGGATGAGCGCGTGGGGCGACTGGTGCAAGGCTTGGGCAAAGATGCACCAGAAGCGCGGCCGCAAGCGATGAAGGGAGCGGTGCCGCATGGGTGTTGACGACGCCTCCTTCACGATGCAGCTGCTCGACGAGCTGACGGCGCCGGGGCGCGACATGGGCGCCGTGTTGGCGGCCCTGAAGAGCGCGCTGGGCGAGGCCGGCTCAGCCGCTGGCACCGCCGGCGACGCCATCAAGGGCATCTCCAAGGACATCGGCAAGTCAACGGACGCCTTCAAGGCCATGGATGACGCGATGGCGCATCAGAATTGGGTTGCGCTGAAGCAGGGCGAGATCGCGGCGGCAAAGAATGCGGCCGCGCTCAACCTGGCGGCGACCAAGGGAAAGCTGCTCGCGGGCGTTTCTGGTGCCCTCTCCGGTGGGCTGACCAAGATCGCCACCGGGCTCAAGTTCATCGCCAAGTGGGGCGCGATTGCGGGCGCTGCGCTCGGCGCGATGGCCGGGTTCGCCGCGTTCAAACTGGCGGAGACCGCTGGGTTTGCGCAGAGCTCGATCCTCGCCCTGACGCAGCTCACCGGAAGCGCCGCTACGGCCGCCGTGGAGTTCGATGAAGTGCGAAAGATGTCGGCGCGCTTCGGCCTGAACGTCATCGAGACGCAGAAGAGCTTTCAGAAGCTACTCGCGGCGCAGTTCTCGATCGGCCAGGCCAAGGACCTCATCAAGATGGGGGCCGACTTGCAGGTCGTTACCGGCGAGGCGGAGAGCGCCCAGCGTGCACTCCTGACGCTCAGTCAGATCAAGGCAAAGGGGAAGCTGCAGGGCGAGGAGCTCATGCAGCTGCAGGAGGCTGGCGTGAGCCAGGGCCTCATCCTCGAGGCGCTCGAGAAGGCCCTCGGCAAAGACCGCGCGGAGGTGCAGAAGATGCTCTCCGGCGGGAAGATTGACGCCGAGACGGGCGTTTCCGCCATCATCGATGCCATCAAGCACAAGGTCGGCGAGCACGAGCTCGGCGAGGCCGGAGCGAAGTTCGCCGATACGACGCTGAAGGGCTTCATCGCCAAGTCGCGCAGCGGCTTTCAGAACGCGATGATCAACATCGGGCAGGCCATCACGCCGTCGCTTGACAAGATCGGGACGCTGTTCTCCAAGACGTTCGCCAACCTGACGGCTAGCGGCAAACCGCAGGAGCTCAGCGCGACCATCGTCGGGATATTCAAGAGCGTCGCCGCGTTCCTGGAAGCAAAGTGGCCGCGCATCGAAGCTCTGATCGCGACCGGACTCGACATCTTCATCGGCGGATTCAAGGCCGTTGGCGGAGCGGTCGATTCGATGACGCAGTCGAATGGGCTCAACACGTTTCTTGACGCGATCATGACGTTCGTTGCGGGCGTGAAGGTCGGCTTCGCTGAGGTGTGGCCGGCCATGCAGCCCATATTCGACCTCTTCTCTGGTGGCGGCTCCACGATGATCTCTGTCGCGGCCGCCATGGGCAAGGCACTCGGTGGTCTCGTCGCGCTTCTGGTTGGCGCGGTCGGCGTCTTGGGCGTCGTCGCCGGCGCAGTCGTCGTCGTCGGGATGTTCATGAAGGAGGCGATCGTAGGTACCGCGCAGGCGATCCTTCAGACCATCGCCGGTCTCATCGCCCCGATTCTCGACATGTTCGCGAACATCAGCGCGATCTTCGACGCGACCGGCATGAGCTGGGCCGAGAAACTCTTCAACATCGGCAAGCAGATCGTCATGGGGCTCGTTAATGGGCTCGTCGCGATGGCCGAAGCCCCGGTCAACATGATCGCCGGTATCGGGTCGAACATCGCAGCCGCGTTCAAGGGCGTGCTCGGGATTGCGTCACCGTCGACGGTGTTCGCGCAGGCCGGCATGGATACGGCCGCAGGGTTCACGATCGGATTCGACACGTCGGCCGACAAGGCGATCGCGGACGTAAAGAGCGTCGCGAACGACATTTCTGGCGCGTTCACGGGAGCACTCGCCACGCCAACCCCGGCCAACGACGTGACGGCATCGCCCGTCGCGGCTGCCCTCGGGGTCGAGGCCCCCACCCTGCAAGGCGCAAACGCTCAAGCGGCGTCGGCGGCCGTGCAGGGTGTGGCCGCTCCTGCAGGTGGGAGCGGAGGCGTCGGGTCGATCTCGATGCCAATCACGGTCGTTGCGGCCGAGGGCCAATCCACGCAGGAGGTCGCACGGGACGTGGCGTCCGAGGTCCGCAAGGCGCTCGAGGCCATCTTCGACAAGGCGTCATGACGCTGCCCTACTGGGCGGATAACAATCCCGCCGAGGCGGCTCGGTGGAACACCGTCCGGCTCGGCACCGTGCAGCTCCCGGGTCTTTGCGTTGTCACGGCTGAGAAGGGGCGCGACCTCGACACCAAGAAGGCGAAGGGCCAGGACGGGTACAAGTCTACGGACAATGGCGCGACGCCAGGCAAGGTTACGATCGAGCTCACGTTGGCGAACCGTGCCGAGTGGATGGCATGGCAGAAGGCGCGCCCGCTCATCGATCCGAACCGCCCCGGCGCTACTCGCAGCCCACTCGAAATCAACCACCCTGCGGCCGCCGACCGCGGAATTCAAAACATCTACGTGACGAACATCAAGACGTCGCCGCCGACAGCGCGCGGCGGGATGAAGATCTCGCTCGACTGCGAGGAGTGGTTCCCGTCGGTCAAGACGTCGAAGGGCGCTGGAAAGAACGCGAAGTCCGTGCCGGCGACATGGCCGCAACGTGGCGAGAACTCTTTCGTCGCCTTGCCGGAGGGCGAGTCGAAGGCCGGACAAGACTTCGTCGACTCGTTCAAGGACAACTTCTGATGCCGTCCACCGCCAACGGTAACGTCATCCTGAGCGGCGAGATCTCGATGCCGCGTATCGGCGCGTGGCACGCCGATCTGGTGGTCGACGCGGAAACGCTGACCGGCAAGGTGACGCTCTCGTTCGAGGGCGCCGAGCTCATCGGTACGGTCCTGCGCTCGGGCGTGAGCGGCGGAAGACTCGGCGCGCGCATCGTTGGCGGTGTCGGCGGCATCAGTCGTGACATCGGAGTCAAGAATTACGCCGGCAGCGCCGGAACGAAGATCTCTGCCGTCGTCGCCGACATCATGCGGGAGACTGGCGAAACGCTATCGTCGACGTCCGACCAGTCTGTGCTTGGCCGCACGCTGCCGAAGTGGGAACGCATCGCGGGTCCGGCGAGTCATTCACTCGTGAACGTGCTCGACACCGCTGGTGCGGTCTGGCGGGTCCTGCGCGACGGGACCATCTGGGTCGGCATGGCGACGTACCCGGATGCCACGGTCGAGCACGTCCTCATCGACGAGGACTGGGTCAACGGCATCTTCACGATCGCGCCCGAGAAGGCTGACCTTGAGCCTGGCATCACGTTCCGTGGGCAGAAGATCGAGGAAGTCGTGCATCGCCTCACGCCTGGCTCGCTCCGAACCGAGGCCCATCTCGGGTCGGTCGCGAGTTCGCTGAACCGGTTCCTCGGCAGCATCCGCCGGCAAGTCGATCTCTCGCGCCAGTATCCGGGTCGCGTCTCCAAGCAGAATGCCGACGGCACCCTGCAGGTCGTACCGGACGACGAGAAGGTGAAGGGGGCGGGGCTCGATCGGGTCACCTATTACGTCGGCCTCCCAGGGAGCAAAGTGAAGGTGAAGGCCGGCCAGCGCGTGCTGCTCGCGTTCGAGGCCGGAGACCCGGCGCGACCATACGTGGCTGGGTGGCAGGGCGGTGCAGCGATCGAGGTGACGATCGCGGGGCCGACCGGACTGCCGGCGGCGCGACAGGGAGACCTCGTCGCCATCACGCTCACGGATCAGGTCATCACGCGGCTCGCACTGATGTTCCTCTCTTCGGCGCCGGGGTCGCCTACTGCGCCCAATGCCCCTCTTTTCCCGACGCTTCTGGCAACACCCATCATCGCGTACGGTCTCATCACGTCCGGCAATGCGCTGATCCGGGAGTAGCATGCCGGCGACTTACCTTGGCGGCGTCACGATCGGCGGCGCCGTCGTCGGGATCGAGACGGTCTTCGGCAACGTCGGCGGCGCTCTCACGAGCTTGCGGGCGACGGTCGCAGCGCAGATCACCGCCATCGACGCGGCCAGCGCGCTCATCAGCGCGCAGCTCGATTTGCTCGGTGTGGCGAAGCTCGCCATCCGCATCCCGGCGACGATCGACTTTCAGGCGCAGCTCGACGCGTCCCTCCAGATCGGAGCGAGCCTCGGCCTGCAGCTTACGGATCCGGCTGCGTACCTCTCTGGGCTCTTGGCCGGGCTCGCGCAAGTGCAGCTCAGCGTGAGCGCACTCGTGCCGTCGCTCGCTATCCAGACGCAGCTCGCGGTAGCGGCCGCGACAACGGCGGCCATGAACGCCAAGATCGGCGCCATCGACCTGCAGCTCGGCGCACTCGACACCATTTCGGGCGCCATCGCGGCCCGTCTCACGGCGATCGCCAACATCTCGGCGGCACTTTCGGCCGCCGTCGCGGTGGTGGGCGCCGCCATTACGGCCTACCTCAACATGACGACGACGCTCGGCACCGCCGGTGCCCACGTCATTCTGTACACGGGGGCGCTCAGCGGCATCGGGGCGGCGGTCGATGCCGTCACGGCCGGCACCGGGCTCGGGCCCAGCGACGACGTCAGGGCGTCGGTCATTCTCGTGGAGACGAGCGACGCTGGCCGGGTGGCGGCGTTCAACGCCGTGCTGAAGGTGGCATAACCACTGAACGCTTGGTGCGCTTTCGCCCCTAGTCCGTTGGTCTTACGCTGTCCGTCTTGATGGTATTGCGCATTGTCGCCTTAATGCTTTGCACCGTCACTGTATTGGGATGCGGTGGGGCCGAGTTTTGGAGCGCGGAACAAGCGTCAGATGGCAGTGTGGGGCAAGACTCGCTAAGTGGGAGCGACTCCTGGGACGCCTCGGGATATCCTGACGGCGCGGCCGACAGCGATGGCCCGGGGGTCGACCTCCCCCAGGAGAGTGGCCAAGGTGGCGCGGCGGGCGCCGGAGGTGGCGGAACTGCCGGAGGCGGAGGCGCCGTTGACGCTGGCTCAGCGGGTCACGGTGGCGCCGGGTCGGGGGCAGGCGGTGCTGCCGATGCAGCGACCGACGACGTCGGTGGCGTGGCGTCCGACGCTGGCGATGGGGCAAACTCGGCGGACGGGCGGGATGCGGCGGCCGACACAGCGGACTCCGACGCGGACGCGTGCTCCCCCCCCCCGACCGGATGCGGTCCATGTCCACTTTGCGGACTCGTTCCCAAGTGCTCCGAGGTAAGCGCGACCACCATTACCGGAAAGGTCTTCACGGCCCGCGCGACCGGCGCTGATTCGGTCCCGAGGGCCGTCGTCTACATCCCCAACATCGCGCTTGGGGCCAAGCTCGGCACGCTCCCGTCGGGGCCACGGTGCGATAGGTGCGAGCCACTCACGCAGACTCTTGCGCTGTCGAGCGCAACGACGGGCCCAGACGGCTCCTTTCAACTGCAAGGCAATATCCCCGCCGGTGTCGGCATTCCGCTGGTTGTCCAGTTGGGCAAGTGGCGATATGAGACCACCGTCGACGTGCAACCGTGCGCTCACAACGCGATAGCGGACGGCGTGGCCAGGCTGCCGCGTACGCAAGCGGAAGGCAACATCCCGCTCACGGCCATCTCCACCGGCGACGTCGACGCGCTGGAGTGCATTCTTCGCAAGATGGGCGTGGCGGACAGCGAATTCTCCAACCCAACCGGCTCGGGCCGCATTCATTTCTTCCGGAACAACGGAGCCAGGTACGACGCGACCACGCCGAGTCAGGCTGCGCTAGTCGAAGCCCCCGCCATATGGGACAGGTACGATCAGGTCCTATTCCCGTGCGAAGGGATGCAGTCGAACGAAACACCCAGCGCGCTGACGAACTTCATCGACTACACGGATAAGGGCGGTCGCGTCTTCGCGACCCACTTCAGCTACACGTGGCTCTACCAGAACGGCGGTTTCGCAACGGCTGGGACGTGGCAGGTCAACCAGAGTGCACCACCAAGTCCGCTTGTCAGCACCGTCGACACGACCACGCAGAAGGGCAGAGACTTCGCCATCTGGCTCGATGGCGCTCGCGCGCTCAGTAACGCGAACCCACCACAGGTCTCGATCTACGACCCCCGCGCGAGCCTAGCTGCCGTACCTCCGATGATGGGCGGCGAGCGCTGGATCTACAGCGAGAGCCAGCCGACCGTGCAGTACATGTCCGTCGCTACGCCGGTCAATGCGCCACCCTTCAGCCAGTGCGGCCGCGTGGTGTTTAGTGACTTCCACGTCGCCAACGCGACGAACCAAAACATCACGTTCCCGGCGCAGTGCCCGACCAGCGACCTGACGCCGCAGGAAAAGATTCTAGAGTTCATTCTATTGGACCTCGCCGCCTGCTTCTGAATTAGCCCGCGTGGTGATGCGTCGACCTCGACCGCTACGGCCATCGCCGTAGACGCCGAGAGATTGGCCGCCTCGCTCGACGTTCTCTGGCCAAAGGCCAGAAGGATGCGGTGTGTCTATGGCCGACATCGACACCGTCGACGTCTATTGCATCGACGACTTTTTAGCCCACATGCCGTCCGTGACGGGCCGGGTCGCGCTCGCGCATCGGTTGTGTCGCCGTCTCACGACCCCCCGAGGGCGTTTCCGCTTCTGGCCGAACTTCGGCACCGACATGCGGCGCTACCTGCTCAGCAAGGTGCCGTCGTCGCAGATCGCGTCGGACGCCGCGCAAGAGGTCGAAAAGGATGAGCAAGTGGAGTCCGTCACCGTAACGGTGGAACGCGTCGACTTCGATCAGCGAGAGCTGACGCTCGACCTCCAGGTGGTCGATGCCGCGGGGCCGTTCGAATTCACGATGACGATCGGTGAAGCGCGGCTGACCCTCATCGGGCTGCAGGCGCTCGCCTCCTAGAGGTCACCCATT
>DATHEQ010000250.1:0-5375 GCA_035318505.1 Polyangiaceae bacterium
ACGGGGCAACGAAAAATTCTGCGTCTTTGCCATCTCGCAAAGGCCCTGCAGCACCACGGCGTGGCCGACGTCGTGCAAAAGACCGCCGAGGAAGGCCTCCTCATCGCCGACGCGCACGAGCTTGGCAATCTCGCTTGCAAATAGCGCGGTGACGAGCGAATGAGCGAAGAGCTCTTCGACTTCGGTTTCCCATCCGCGCAGCCGAAACACACGCGCCTGACAGGCAATGGTGATGGCGACGCGGCGAAGCTCGAGGATGCCGAGCCGCGCGACCGCCAATCGCAACGAGGAAGCGGGATACGCGGGCGAGTACAGGGCCGAGTTTGCAATGCGAAGCAAGTGCGCCGCGAGCAACGGGTCGCGCTGCACCACGTCGCTCAGCTCTTGTATCGTGCAATCGTCGCTGCTCGTCATCGATAGGAGCAGCGCGGACGATTCGGGCATGACGGGCAATTGGAGCTTACCCGTCGCTATCCACTCCTCGACCTTGAGGCGCACGCCCTCGGGGATCTCGTCCTTCGCCAATGCGTCGGGTTTTAATACCCACGTCCCGTCGGCACTGATGACGTTCAACTTCTGCGAATTCTCCAACGGGTGGTCCAACCTCCGTGCACCTAGCGAGGCGTACGAACGGCCACTCGCTCGAAATCTTGAACAGACCCGCGCCAAACGACGCGAATTGTCTTTGCCGTTCGATGAGTTACCGACAGCGACGGCGGCGCCAGGGTCCGCGTTGACCGGGCAGTCGTCTACGCATTCGAAGTAGCGATGCTGAGGGGGCAACCGTGTTCGCGTCGATGTACCGCTCGGCTCACTGCACCACGAGCACGTGGGCGCCGCGCAGGTCGGCGCGACTCGACACGTAACCCATCGCTCCCGGTTCCCGGAGAACGAAGCGGATCACGTCATCGTCGGATGTGAGCTCCGGCGGGGGAACGCCACGACCGGAAAACACAATCTGTAACCAATAGCTCCGCACGGCGGACACCGACCGGCCCAGGACTTCTTCGCTGAATTTGCGGCGCACCGGCGAATCGATGGAGAGGTCGACCGGCCGAATCACGCCGCCGTGGTCCCAGGTGACGACCTTTTTGAGAAAGCTCTGTGTGGCGAACTCGCGATCGACCGAATGAACGGGGTTTTTGGGGTTCACGACGATCCGATAGACCTCCGGCGAAGGCTGCGCCTGCGCGAGAGCCGGCGGTTCGGCCACGCACCACAACGCCCAAAGGAATGCCACGAACACGAAGAGCGAAGCCGCACGAATCCCCACCTCGGAGCGGCTCCGTTGTTTTCGATGCGTGGAGATTCGGCTAGTGACCATCGTGATTAGAAATAGGCGGTGGTTTTGACGAAGAACACGCCCCAGTCCCGCTGGAGCAGTTTCTTGGCGGTGCCATCGTTCAGCTCGGGGGAAAGGTCGAGTGTCCCGTGCATGTAGTGGCTCTCCAGCTTCACGAGCCAATGCGCGTTGAGATCGAACCGGAACGTCATCGCGAGATCGTCCTGGAAATTGTCCCGCACCATCGGCTTGTCGACGTTCTCGACCAGATGCGAGTAGTAGACGCCAGGGTAAAACCAGGAGCTCAGTCGGTAGGCGGCCATGACGTAATAACGCTCGTTCACCACGGTATCGACCTTGCTGACAGGTCCGATCGTGGTCTCGAGGTCGGCCTTCCACCGCCCGTACTCGGCGGCAAGCAGAAGATCGTGCGCGGCGTATTCAAAGGACGCGAGCCAGAGCACGAACGGGATTCCGATCGTGATCTCGGGAGGAGGCATGGGAGGCGTCGCGGGCAACGTGTAGACGGTGTCGAAGCGCAGCGCCTGAACGCTCCCTCCTACGCGGAGCCCTTCGATCGGCGCCTCCCACATCAGACGACCACCAACGACGTACGGCACGCGGAAACTCTTCAACGCCAGCGGCGGCTGCGCAATGGGCGGATCGAGAAAGAGCGTGCCCCCGTAGAGGCGGTATTCGAGCGCGCCGGCGGGCTTGATGGGCACGTAGCCGTAAACCTCGCCCCCCGTCTGCGCGAGAAGGATGTCTCGGTTGAGAGTGGGATAAACCGACTGCGGCAGAAGCACGGGGACACGAGCCGAATCGATGTCGTTGATCTCGTTGTAGAGGCCGAAAGGGGCTTTCAATCGGCCGGCACGAATTCCCAACCAATCGGCCAAGCGGTAGTCGAGATTGAACCAGTCGAGCTTGGGAACGTAGTTTCCGACCGCGCCGAGATCCCGCGCAAAGAACTGGAGGCCGACGCGCAAACGATCGCCGAGGCCTTTGGTGAAGTTGATCCCCGCCTCGTTGAACTCGAAGCTGCCGCGTTTCGAGTCGGCCAGGTAGTTATTGCCGGAGCTCAAGATAAAGCCCTGACTCACGAATCCGTGCACATCCACAGACAAGGGCCTGTCGCTGGCACGGCTTTCTTCGGCCGTGAGCTCTTCGGCCGGAGCGGTGGGCTCTTCGGCCGGCGTACCTACGGCGCTCGACGTGGGGGCCGGGTCCGCCGGCGGCGCATCGACTGCGGTCGAACGCGGCGGCGCGGGTTGTTCGGCCCGGGCTGACGCACCTCCGCCCAGAACGAGCGCGAGCGCGAGAAAGACCCGCGATATCCCCCGCACCACCCGCCCGGCCCTGCGCTGCAGGCCTCGAACAGATCGCACGACACCATCATCGGCGCTAGCGGCACGCCTCGTCAAGCATTCAGCAAAGAAGCCGCGGACCGTATCAACGCGCGGGCACGACGAAGGTCATCCACACTTGCACCGCGACGCCCCCCGTCTGCCGCGTGCAAACGAGTTCGAGGTCGACCTTGCCGACACCGTCCTCTTCGTATTTGCGCGCAATTTTGCCGGTAAAGGTGAGAACATCCCCCGGCCACACTTGCTCTTTCCAGCGCATCCGCGTGCGGCGCACATTGTCGGGGCCGAGCCAATCGGTCGCCCACGCATTGAGCACGCCGGCCTGGAACATGCCGACCGCGAGCGGCGCGGGGTAACCGGCCTTTTTGGCGAATTCCTCGTCGTGGTGAATGGGATTCATGTCGCCCGAAGCGCCCTGGTAGCGCACGAAATCGGTGCGCGTGAGCGGGCCTACCACGCGAGGCGGGGGAAGCTTCGTGTCGTCGAGGTCTTGAAAGCGCACACTCATGTCATGACTCCGACGGCGGTTTCTCGGTTTCTACACCGGTGAGCCGCGCCTCGGCGACGAGCTTGCCGTCGGCATCGCGGAACTCGGTCACCATGACGGCAAACGTAAGCTTGCCCCCGCGACGGCCGGCTTTTTCGTAAACCGACTCGATGCGCGAGCGGCAGCGGAGACGCGCACCTGCCGCAGGGGGCGGCCCGTAAAAGACGTACTCTTGCTCGGCGTGCATCCCGCGCTCTGGATCGAGCTTCACCTTGGACCAGGGGTTGGCGCCGTCGGTGAGCTCTTGCCAAAAGAGAATCGTCGTCAAAAACGTGGCGGGGGGAGACTGGGGGTCGCCCCGAAAATGACTGGGGTGGGAGGCATGGGTAGCGCGAGCGAACTCACGCACCTTGCCGTGCTCGACAAAAAGATCGAACTCGGCTCCCTCGGCTCCCATCGAAGAAAAATCGGCCATCTCGACCCCGTCTCCTCAAGCGTGTTGGCTGCTCACCGATACGATCTCGCCCGTCATATAGGATGCGTACTCGCTGGCGAGAAAGACCATGACATTGGCGATCTCCCACGGCTCGGCGGCGCGGCCGAACGCTTCGCGCTCGGTGAGATCGGCGAGCAACTCCTTGGATGTGACTTTTTCCAAGAACGGGTGCATCGCGAGGCTCGGGGCGACGGCGTTGACGCGAACGCCGCTCGGCGCCGCTTCGATTGCAGCGCACCGCGTGAGCGCCATCACGCCGGCTTTGGCGGCGGCGTAATGCGCTTGCCCCGCTTGCGCGCGCCACCCGAGCACGGAGGCGTTGTTGACGATCGAGCCCGCGCCGCGCTTGGTCATGTGCCGGAGGGCGCTGCGCGTGCAACGGAAAGTGCCCGTCAGGGTGATGTCGAGAACCGTGTGCCACTGCTCGTCCGTCATGTCGACGAGGGGCGCCGTCCCACCAAGGCCGGCATTGTTGATGAGCGCGTCGATGGCGCCAAGCTCGCTCAGCGTGCGCGCGAAGAGCTGATCGACGTCGGCTTGCAGGGTGACGTTGCAGAGCAGCGCGAGCGGGCGACGCCCCATCACGGTTTCCAGCCGTTCCGCGGCCTCGCCGAGCCGACGCTCATGGATGTCACTGATGACCACCGTGGCGCCTTCTTCGGCGCAACGCTTGGCGGCGGCATAGCCGATGCCAGTTCCGGCGGCCGCCGTGACGATGACCACCTTGCCCTCGAGCAACTGGTGGCCCTTGACGTAATTGGGCGGCGTGACGCTCATGCGCCACCTTTGCCCGAGCGCGGCTCGGGGGGCAAGCCGAGCGCCCGCTCGGCGATGATGTTGCGCTGGATCTGATTGGAACCGGCGTAAATCGTATCGGCCCGCGAGAAGAGAAACATGCGCTGCAGCGCGGTGAGACCGTGAGGCTCTGCTTCACCGATCTCGGAGGCTGCCCCGAGCACGTCCATCGCGAGCTTGCCGAGATCGCGGTGCCAGGTGGCCCAATAGATTTTGGAGATCATGGCTTCGCGGCGAAGCTCCCCGTCCTGCATGAGGCTCAGCGTGCGCAGCGCGTTGAGTCGCATGACCGTGAGCCCGATACGGGCCCGCGCGAGCCTGTCGCGCAAAATTGGATCTTTGGCGGCGCCGTTTTCCTTGGCGATAGCCACGACGTGATCGAGCTCGTTCTGGAAATTGAATTGCTGACCGAGGGTCGACGCGCCGCGTTCGAAGGCGAGCGTGCCCATGGCGACGCGCCAACCGCCGTTGACCTCCCCCACCACGTTGTCGGCATCGGTGCGCGCGCCGTCGAAGAAGACTTCGCTGAACTCGGAGCCGCCGTTCATCTGAGCGATGGGGCGCACGACGACCCCACTCTGTCGCATGGGGACGAGCAAATACGAAAGGCCCTTGTGCTTCGGCGCGACGGGGTCGGTGCGACAGAGAGCGAAACACCAGTCGGCGCGCGCCGCGAGCGAAGTCCAGATCTTCTGTCCGGTGATGACCCATTGGCCAGCAACGAGCTCGGCGCGTGTCTGCACATTGGCCAGATCGCTCCCCGCGTTCGGCTCGGAATACCCCTGACACCAGAGCTCCTCGCAGCGCATGATGGGCGGCAAGAAACGCCGACGCTGGGCTTCGGTACCGAATGCGATGAGGGTCGGACCGAGCAGCCCCTCGCCGATGTGACCGAGCCGGCCCGGCGCGCAAGCGCGCGCGTACTCTTCGTAGAAGATGACCTGCTCG
>DATHEQ010000251.1:0-2063 GCA_035318505.1 Polyangiaceae bacterium
GGCATGATCGAGGTGGTGTTCATCCCGCAGCCCAACATCATGGTCGAAGTGCACCTTCTCATGATGAAAGACCGCGTCGAAGCCGCCAAGGCCGTTCGCGTCGCGGTGGACTCGGTCTCGGTGTTCCTGCACAAGATCAAGGACCCTCAGGTCGCCCGCGAGAAAACCTTCCAGCTCGCCAGCATCGTACAGAACAACCATGCGGTGGGCCTCTTCGCGACCGACATCCCCTACGGCACGAACCAGATCAGCCGCTTTGGTGTCGAGGAGACGGTCGTCGACGGCGTGATCCTGCTCTCGTCGACCCAGGAGGTCATGGAGCGGCAACGCTACCTCGAGGTGTACAAGCTCCGAAACACCGCCCACTTGAAGGGTCGGCATAGCCTCGCGATCGGAAAGGGCGGAATCACGATTTTCCCGCGCTACAACCTGGAGGAGCTTCGGGAGCCGCCCTCCCTCGAGCCGACGAGCCGCCTCGCCTCCGGTATTCCGGGTTTCGACGATATCTGCGACGGAGGACTGGCCGAGCGAAGCGTCACGCTCGTGTCCGGGAGCGCCGGGATCGGCAAGAGCACCTTTGGACTCCAGTTCATCGCCGAGGGCATCAAGCACAAGCAACCGGGGCTCTACGTATCGCTCGAGGAAGGCTCGGCCCAGATTGTCAAAACTGCCGCGGGCCTTGGCCTGCCCTTGAAAGAGGCGATTCACAAAGGCACCTGCGAGGTCATTTACCTCTCCCGCGAGCAGGTTCGGGCGAGTCAATTTCTTGCCATCCTCGCCGACAAGATCAAGGCCAAGAAGATGCGCCGGCTGGTCCTCGACGGCGTGAGTCACGTCCTCGGCGACGAGAGGTCCGAAGACCTGCGGCAGCTGCTCTTTGCCCTGGTCGCGCGATTCAAGATCCTCGGGGTGACGAGCATGATCACGCTCGAAGCGAATTCGATGTACGCGACGGGCACCATTACCGACCACGGGTTTTCTCGGATCGCCGACAACATCGTCATGCTTCGCTACATGCGTTCTCTCGCCGAGGACATCCCCTCCTTGGCGGTGGTCAAGACGCGGGGCGGTGCGCACGACCGGGGGACGCACTTCTTCTCCATCGGCAAAGGCGGGATCCGCGTGGGGGAGCGCGTCGACGGCGTGCTCGCGTCCACCAACAAGAAACGCAGGCCGGACAAGCGCGCGAACTGAGTAGGGAGACAAGATGAGCGCTCGCAGTCCAAAAGAGCAAAGGATCACCACGATCCGCGGGATCCAAGCGAAGCGCGACGAGCGCATCGCGGAGCTCGAGCTCTCGCAGCGGCGCCTCCAGTTTCTCTACGACATCAGCAAGCTGCTCACGCGTTTTCGGACCGTGGAGCGAACCGTTCCCGAAGTGGTGGCTCTCCTCACGCAAGCGGTGCCCCTGCGCAGCGCCATCTTCATTCTCGAGGCGCAGCCAGGTGCGGCGCGAGCCATCGCCTGGCAGGCCGAGGGCGAAGGCGCGGCGCGGCTGCAATTCGCGAGAACGCACGCGCAGCGAGCCTACCGGTATCTCGTGCGGTCCAGCGCCGATCTCGCCACCGACGGGACGGACCCGCTGCCGCTCCCCACGCCATCCACGACGCCACCAGCTGCGTTGGAAGGCAACTTCGTTCTTCTCCCCTTCGTCGTCGATCACGGCGCGATCTTCGGCGCTCTTCAAGTGGAAGGCGCGGACAAACTGAACGAGCTGGAGCTTGCTTTCGTCAACGCCGTCATCAACCAGCTGGCGATCGCCGTCGATCGGCAGAATCTCATCAGCGCACGGCAAGCGAGCGCCGAGGCGCGGGAGAGCGAGCAGCGTCTCCTCGCCGAGGTGAGTGCCAGCGTGGGATCTTCGCTCGAGTATGGGGACACGCTGGCCACGTTGGCGCGTTCGACGGTCCCGCAGTTCGCCGATGTGTGTTTCATCGACGATGCTGGGAACGAAGGCAACGTCTACGCGCGGGAGGTCCTGTTCGCGGACGAGAAGAGCCAACGGGATTTCGCCGACCGCCTGCGGCGACACCCCCTGCGGGCCGACTCGCGGACCATGCAAG
>DATHEQ010000252.1:0-11616 GCA_035318505.1 Polyangiaceae bacterium
GACCGTGGTGCGCCTCGATACCGACGAAGAGGTGGGAGCGGGGGCTACCGGGCCGGTTCAAAGCGATTCGGGCGCGATCGGGCGCGCGGCAGCGCCACGCAGCGCCGCAGATGCAACGGTCTCCGCGCGCAGATCAGCGGGGCCGCCCGTGTTGAGCTACGTCGTCGGCGGTGCGGGCATCGTCTCGCTCGGAGTGGGCATTGCTCTTTTGCTGCGTGCCGGCGCGCTCGATCGGGAAAGCCAGCGCGACGCCGAGCGAGCGCGTACCGCAAATCCACCTGATCCCGTCAGTAAGGCCGACGCCATCGAACACTACGACGCCGCGGTGACGAGCGAACGCTTGGGCTTGATTGCGTCGGGCGCCGGCATCCTCGGTATGAGCGCGTCGCTCTACCTGCTGCTCAGCGCGCGCGCCGACGAGCCGACCGGCCCGCGCGCGATGCGAATCTCGCCGCGGGTCACGCCCAACGCGATGGGTGTGCAGCTCGAAGGGCGATTCTGACCGCGCTCAGCGGCGCCGCGCGCGCCAGAGATCGCGCCCTCCCGGTCCGCCCGCGCGATCGCTCCGGAAATAAAGGGTGCAGTCATCGGGCGCGATCCAATCGGGCATCTCGAACGACGGGCCGTTCAGCTCGGTCACGGCGATTGGGGCTTGAAAGCTCGCCGTGCGCAGCATGCGAGCGGCGACGTAGATGTCGAAGTCGGTAGGCTCAGCGCGGTTCGATCCGACGTACAAGCGAAGGGCATCGGCGGACACGACCGGTGAACGTTCGGCCGACGCGGAGTTCACCCCGCCCACCGCGGTTGGCTCGAGGAACGTGCCCCCCTCGCTCTCTGCCACGAAGATGTTGTCGTCGATATCGGCGGGCCGCCGCGAGACGAAGTAAAGCTCGGATTCGTCGGCGCTCACGTAGGGCGAGTAGTCGAGCGCCGCCGAATTGAGGGCGGTCAGCGCAACCGACGTCGCCGCGCTGAACGGAAGTTTTGCCGAGTAAAGGTGGGCGTTGGGATCGGCGCCGCCTCGGTCGGAGCTGTAATAAAGCGTCGTCTGATCCGCCGCGATCATCGCGCCTGACGCATTGGCGAGGAGCAAGATCGCGGTTGCAGCACCGAACGGCGCGTCGCGGTCTGCGCGCCGCGCGGTGAAGATCTGGTACGGCTGTCCCGCGCCCGTGCGCCGCGTGAAGTACACGACGAGCTCGTCGGGAGTGAGGCGCGCCCCTTCGTCATCGCTTGCCGCGTTGAGCTCGGCGACGGGTTCGATGACCGTGAACGGCGCGTTCGGATCGCAGCGCCCGTTACCGGCGTCGCCGGCGCTGCCCGCGTCGCGCTCGCCTGACCCCGTCGCATCGCGTGTTGGCGTGCTCGAATCGGACCCGCCCAACGCGTCTGGGTCGTTCGCGTCAGCGTTGGACGCGTCGGGCTCCTGGAATGACGGCGGATCCCCGACGCATCCGATGGCCGCCAGGGCCGCGCACGTAATGAAAAGAACCGTCGGGATTCCCAACCCGCACTCCTGCTTCAGAACGTGCACGCGCAGCAATAGAAAACCTCGCCAGATGGAGGAAAAGAGCGGCATTCCGCCGGCGGCGACACGCTCGCCCCGGTGATGGTTCCGCAGGCCGCCCCGAACTCGTTCGACTTGCATACCTCTTCGCAGGCATAGGTAATACCCGGCCGCTTAGGAACGTCGCATTCGGTTTTGTTGGTGATGCAAAACGTCGTGCTGCCGTCGGATGCCGTGCACCTGACGAGGGCCCGCGCCGCGCGACAGCTATCCCGTGTCGGCGCTGCATCGAGCGGCTCGAGGTTCGCCGACCAGCTGCACATCGGTTTGAGGCCGGGCGTGGCCGAGTCCTTCGCCGCCGCATCGCCCGTCTCGAGGTTGGTCTTCCCCCCGCATCCGGCGAACGACCCCAAGGCGACAAACCAGGCGAGGCCAAGGAAACGCATGCTAGGAGATTACCCGCCTTTCCCCCGCCCCGGGAAGAGCGTCAAAGGTGACAGCAGATGAATGTGATCGCGTCGTACGGTGTCTCGCTCCTCGGGGGCGCGCTCATCGGCCTTTCCGCGTCGCTCGCACTCCTCACGCACGGCCGGGCGGCAGGTATCAGCGGCCTCTTTGGTGGCCTTTTTTTGCCAGGCTACGACGCGCGCAGTTTTCGCCTCGCGTTCGTGGTGGGACTCGTCGCCGCCGGCTTGGTGCTGTCGGTCGTCTATCCCGCCGCGTTCGCGACTGGGGTCCGGTCCTTGTTCGTGGTTGGCGCCGCGGGGCTGCTCGTGGGGTTCGGGACGCGACTGGGCGGCGGATGCACGAGTGGACACGGCGTGTGCGGGCTCTCCCGTCTCTCCGGGCGATCGATGGTCGCGACGGCGACCTTCATGGGCACCGGCATGGTCACCGTGTTCGTCGTCCGGCATCTTCTCGGAGGTGGACGATGAAATCTACCGTGGCCGCGCTTGCAGCCGGGCTTCTCTTCGGCACCGGTCTCGGGCTCTCGGGGATGACGCAGCCCCTCAGGGTGATCGCCTTCCTCGACGTCGCCGGCGCTTGGGACCCGAGTCTCATGTTCGTGATGCTCGGCGCCATCGGCGTTCATTTCCTGCTCGCGCGTTCGATTCGCCGCCGCGAGCGACCCCTGCTCGACACGCGTTTTCATCTGCCGAGCGCCACGCGCGTGGATGGCGCGCTGATCGCCGGAGCAGCGGTGTTCGGCATAGGATGGGGTCTTGGCGGGTTCTGCCCCGGACCTGCGATCGTTTCCTTGGGCAGCGGATCGCTATCCGCATTCGTATTCGTCGGGGCGATGGCGCTCGGGATGGTCATCGCGCAGGTCGTGCGCATACCGAAGCGGGCGTCCGTGGAGGCGGAGGGGGGCGAGGGTCTCAGTCGCGTAGCGCTCAGCCGCGAATGATCGCTTTTAGCCGACGTACTGCGTCGGGGATCTCCGCAAGGTGGGTCGAGCCGTAGCCGAGGACCAGCCCGGGCTCGGTGCGGCGCCCGGTGTAGCAAGACGACAGAGGAATGACGGAGATGCCGCGCTGCGCGGCGCGCACGGCGATCTCGTGATCGCGCGCGCTCGGCGCCAGCTTGATGACGAGGTGCATGCCGGCGTGATCGCCGACGACGCCGGCGATGGGGCCCGGTTCGTGTAGGAGCGCCGCATCCAGGGCACGCCGCCGTTCGGCGTAGATGCTCCGCATGCGCCGGAGATGGCGCGCGAAATGGCCCTCGCGAATGAGATCGGCGAGCACCGCTTGGTAGAGCGGGGCGGCCGAGATGTCCATCGCGCCGCGGAACCGGCGGAATCGGGCCACGAGGTCGTGCGGTATGACGAGATAACCGACGCGCAGCGCCGGAAAGAGAATTTTGCTGAACGTACCGACATAGAGCACGCGCGCGTCCCCATCGAGCCCGTGCAGTGAGGCGAGCGGCTGGCCGTCGTACCGATATTCGCTGTCATAGTCATCTTCGAACAGCCACGCGCCGCGTTGGCGCGCCCACTCGAGAAGCTGCAACCGGCGCGTCGCGCTCATGATCACACCGAGCGGATACTGGTGCGAAGGCGTCACGTAGGCGGCCTTTGCGTCCGGGCCGCGCGCGATGCCGGCATCGACGTCGAGCCCGTCGTGGTCCACCGGAACGGCGACGATCCGGGCGCCGGCGAGCGTCAGCGCGTCGCGGGCACCGCCGTACCCCGGCTCTTCGAGCCACACCGCGTCGCCCGGCGTGAGCAAGGCTTGCGCCGCCAGCGCGAGTGCCTGCTGCGACCCGTTGACGATCATGATCTGTTCGGCCGTGCACGTCACCGAGCGCACGGTACGGAGGTGGTTGGCGAGCGCCTCGCGCAGCGCCGGCAGTCCCATGGGATCGCCGTAGGCCATTTGCCGCGGTGACAATCGCCGCGCGTGGCGCGCCACCAAACGCGCCCACAGGTCGGCCGGAAACTCGTCGAGCGCGGGGAGGCTGGCTCGAAAGGGGCCACGCAGCTGGAGCCACGGTTCGACCGCGGTCAGAAGCCGTGAAGGCGGTACGCGCCGCGAACCCGGAGAACGCGGCTTCTGCGCTGCGTTTTGGCGGGAACGGGCCGGGAGCTGATCGGGCAGCGCGGCCGACACGAAGCTGCCCGCCCCCACGCGGCTTTCGACGTAACCCTCCGCCAGAAGTTGCTCGAAGGCCATGACCGCCGGGATTCGCGAGATCTGGAGATCCTCGGCCAGCGTGCGCGTCGACGGCAGGCGCTGACCAGGTCGCAACCGGCCATCGAGGATTGCCTCCCGGTACCCGTCGTAAATTTGACGATGCAGGGGTCGGGCTCGCCGGCGATCGAGCGTGACCACGGGGCCGAGACCTTCCGGAGGGCGCTTCATGCCTTCATAATGGACCTATCGATCGCGCGATGTTTGGCTATTTCTAGTCTCCACTTGGAATGTCAGATTGGGCGCATGTCAACCCGCTCGATCTTTCACACTTTGCGCCTGGCAGCCGTCGCCATCGGAGTCAATTGCGTGCCCGCGCCGATCCACGCCGAGACCCCTGCGCGGGCGGAGCCATCTGCCGCCGCGCCCCAGCCTCGCGACGGACAGCACGATTTCGATTTCCTCTTCGGAACGTGGAAAGTCCAAGTGCGCCGGCTGAAGAACCCGCTGCACGGCTCACGCGAGTGGTACGACATGTCGGGCACGTCGGTGGTACGTCCGATTTGGGGCGGTAACGCGAACATCGAAGAAGTCGAGAGCGACGGCCCGAGCGGGCATATGCAAGCCATGATGGTGCGGCTCTATTCCCCGACTTCCAGGCAATGGTCGCTCAACTGGGTCAACCAGAAGAACCCGCACTTCGACGTGCCGACGATCGGTGAGTTCAAAGACGGTCGCGGCGAGTTCTACGATCAGGAGCTTTTCGAAGGGCGCAGCATCCTCGTGCGCTACGTCTGGTCAGACATCAAGGCAAACGCTGCGCATTTCGAGCAAGCGTTTTCCGCCGATGGCGGCAAGACGTGGGAAGTAAATTGGATTGCGCAATGTACCCGCGCTGAATAACCCCATGACTCCATGCACGGTCAACGTCGCGCCCCGAGGAGGATCCATGTGTGAAATGCGTTTCTTGCGACCTCGGCCACAAATCCGCGGCCGCGCCGTGATGACCATTCTCGCCGCTTTCGTGATCGCCACGTTTACGGGATGCGAGCGCGCGGCGTCCCCAGCGGCGGGGTCCAGCAAGGTACGCGAAGCGAGCTCCGCGGCCGGGGCGCCGCACGATTGGGACTTCTTGGTCGGAAGCTGGACCGTCAAACACCGCCGCTTGAAGGCGCGCCTCGCCGGCAGCACCGAGTGGGAAGAATTCAACGGAACGAGCATCCTCTGGCTCACGCTCGGCGGCGCCGGCACGCTCGACGACAACGTGCTCGAGCTGCCCGGCGGCACCTATCGCGCGGTCGGCATCCGCGCTTACGATCCCAAATTGAGCCGGTGGTCGATCTGGTGGCTCGACGAGCGACATCCCACCACCATCGAACCGCCGGTGATGGGGGGATTCAAAGAAGGGGTCGGAACATTCGTAGGCGACGATACGCTGAACGGGCGCCCCATCAAAGTGCGCTTCCGCTGGTCGCAGATCACGGCCACGTCCGCCCACTGGGAACAGGCGTTCTCTCCCGACGGCGGAACGACCTGGGAGATCAACTGGGTCATGGAATTCACGCGCGCGGGCTCTTAGGAACATCCGTTGAGACGGCGCCGGCGCGCGGTGCTCTGACCGTGTGAGAGCCATTGGACCATTGACGACTCGATGCTCCGGTAGGAAACCTTCCGGTGGGATCGACACGCCGATGACGTCCGCTTTCCCCGAGTGGATCGAGCCGATGGCCGCCACGCTCACCTACGAGCGGTTTGCGGGGCCCGAATGGATCTTCGAGCGCAAGATTGACGGCATTCGTCTTCTTGCCTTCAAGCAGGGGGAACGCATCGAGCTGTTCTCGCGCAACCGCCTGCCGCGGAGCGTTCCCGCGGTGACCGCGGCGCTCGCCGGTCTGCCGGTGAGGGAATTGATCCTCGACGGCGAGCTGACGTGGGACGAGACGGCGTACCACGTCTTCGACGTGATGTGGCTCGAGGGGCGCGATGTCATGAGCCTTCCTCTCCTCGAGCGCCGTGCACTGCTCGGCACCTTGCCGCTACAAGCCCCGCTTCGGAGGGTCGCCGCGCTCGACGACGCGAAGCCCTGGGAGCGCGCGTGCCACGAAGGATGGGAAGGTGTCATCGCCAAGCGGCGCGAATCCGTCTACGAGCATCGACGTTCTCCCCATTGGCAGAAGATGAAATGCGAGGCGTCGCAAGAACTCGTCATCGGCGGATTCACCGATCCGCGAGGGACACGCGTCGGCCTCGGCGCATTGCTCGTCGGCCACTTCGACCAAAACGAGCTCGTTTTTGCGGGAAAGGTCGGCACGGGATTCGACCGGAAGCGGCTGCGCGAATTGCGCGCGCGGCTCGATGCGCTGGAAATAGCGGCGACGCCGTTCACCCGTGCGGTCGGCCTGCCGCGCTCGGGCGCGCACTGGGTGCGGCCCGAGCTCGTTGCGCAGATCGCCTTCATCGAGTGGACGAGGCACGGCAAGCTTCGCCATCCTCGATTCGTCGGTGTGCGCGACGACAAGGCGGCGCGCGACGTCGTGAGAGAGCAGCCGTGATCACCCACCCCGAAAAGGTTCTGTTTCCCGACGATGGAATCACGAAGGGTGAGCTCGCCGCGTATTACGAGGCGATCGCGCCGATCATGGTGCCACTCATCCGAGCCCGGCCGATCATGATGGAGCGGTACCACCGCGGCATCGGCGAAAAGGGCTTTTTTCAGAAGAGCGTTGTGAAGGGTTTCCCCGAGTGGCTCGAGCGCGTGGAAGTGCCGAAAAAGGGCGGCACCGTTCACGCGCCGCTCGTCTGCGACGAGCGATCGCTGCTCTGGCTCGTGAACCAGAATTCCATCGCCCTGCACGTGTGGACGTCGCGCACGCCGGACCTCTATCACCCGGATCTCTGCGTCTTCGACCTCGATCCGACGCAAGAAGAGCCGCTGGTGCTGCGCGCTGCGGCGCTCGGCGTTCGCGATCTGCTGGGCGAGCTCGGGCTCGAAAGCTGGGTCAAGACGTCTGGTTCGAAGGGCTTCCACATCGTCGTCCCGCTCGATGGCAAACACGATGTCGGAGAGGTTGCCGCGTTCGGCGACGCGGTCGGGAAGCTTCTCGTCGAGCGCGATCCCGAGCACCTCACCCGGGAATTCGCCAAGATCGACCGCGGCGGTCGCATCTACGTCGACACCGGCCGCAACGGCTATGGGGCGACGTTTGCCGCGCCCTACGCCGTGCGCCCCAAGCCCGGCGCGCCCGTTTCCGCTCCCTGTACCTGGGACGAGCTCGCCGCGGGCGAAGCGCAGCCAAGGACGTTCAAGATGCGCGAGATGGCGAGGCGCGTCGATGACGTCGGCGATCCGTGGTCCGTCATGCGCGTACAATCGTTGACGAGCGCGATCGACAAGCTCAGGCGATCGTAAGGTTTCGCTTACTTCTTGTCGGTCTTCTTATCGACGTCCTTCTTCGCGTCATCGGCCGCCTCTTTGGTCGAATCGACGGCTTTCTTGCCCTCTTGCTTCGTATCTTCGGCCGCTTTGTCGACCTTTTTACCGGCGCGTTCGGCCGGCCCTTCCGCGGGCTTGTCCGACTTGCAAGCGAGCGTCAATGACGAGACAAGAGCGAGACTGACAATCCAGCAGCTAGCACGATTCATATTGGTTCCCACGCCTTCGCATGGCAGAGAATTTTTTGCAATCAGGCGAGGGCCTTTTTCTACCTGCCGCGCCTTTCCCGCCGCAACCGCGAACGACTGCCATGGCACGTGTCCTCTACGTTGGAACCAAAAACGCCTCGAGCTGGTCAATGCGTGCCTGGCTCGCACTTCGTGAACAAGGGATCGCCTTCGAGGAACGGCTAGTCGACATCAGGCAGCCGGCACGCGCAGCTGCCCTGGCGCAGGTCGCGACGTTCTCGCCTCCAGCCGCCGTGCCCGTGCTCGTCGACGGCGATGTCGTGATTTTCGATTCCTCGGCCATCATGGAATATGCGAGCGACCTTGGTGACAAGCCGCTCCTTCCGAAGGACGTGCGGTTGCGAGCTCGCGCGCGTTCGCTCGTGGCGTGGATGCACTCCGGCCTTTCCGGCGTAGGCAGCACGCTTTCGTTCGAAAGCACGTTTTATCCAGCGCCGAAGCCTGCTCCCCTAGGCGTCGTGCACGAGGCCGATCGTGTCATCGCGGTGTGGAGCTCCGAGCTCGCTCGCGGCGGACCTTATCTCATGGGTGAACTATCGCTTGCCGATCTCGCGTTCGTGCCCGTCGTCCGACGCTTTCAGCGGCGCGGCATCGCCCTCGACGTTCGCCCTCACGTTGCTGCCTGGGCGGCGCGTCTGATGGCACGGCCCAGCGTCGTCGAGTGGACGCGCGAGGCGCAAGCCTTGCCACCCGTGTTTTTGGAAGAATAGGAGCGACGCATCTCCGGCGGGTGCCACTCGTCGCTTTCGGGCAAAAGAGCTAGCGTGTCGGCAACGTCATGGAAGAAGAGCAACACGCGATCCATTGGGCGCAAAAGAAGCACGGTCGAAAGATGCTTCGATCTGCGCAGGTACGTTGCGCGCTCGTTCTCGTTTTTGGCGCGGGCTTAGTTGCTGGGCCCGGGTGCTCGTCGGACAGCGCTCCCGGCGCAACTGACTCGCCTCTCGATGCGAGCGCAGAGTCGAACCATGCCTTTGACGCTGGCGCTGATAACACGGCGGGCGAAGAAACGGGCGTCCAAGACGGCGGTCGTCGCCCTATCGCTGACGCCAGCGGTAACGACGCGAGCCGCGAGGCTGCAACGGATGTCAGCGGTCCACCCGCCGACGGCAGTCCTGGCGGCGGGGACGCGGGCGCGGCGGACGTCGATGCGGCGAATGACGGCAGCCGCGATCCGGACGTAGCGACGAGCGATGGCCCGCTACCCGACGCGACAGCAGATGGCGATGGCAGCGACGGTGCGAGGCCGATCGACACGATGGCCGGCGCGGCGCTTACGCGTGGTCACCACATGGGCACGGCCGTGAAAACCGATCTGCTCGATTCGACGACAGAACCACAATTCACGACGGTGCTCGCGACCCACTTCGATACAGTGGTCGCCGAATACCAGATGAAATGGGGAACGACGCAGGCGACGCGAGGTCAGTTCAACTTCGTCCCTGGCGATCAGATCATCGATTTTGCGTCGCGCCACGCGATGACCGTGAAGGGGCACACGCTGGTGTGGCACCAGTCGCTGCCCGCTTGGGTCACCGCGCTCACCCAGGCCGAAGTCGGGCCGGTGCTCGATGCGCACATCGCCGCCGTCGCCGGTCATTGGAAGGGCAAGCTGTACGCGTGGGATGTCGTCAACGAAGCGATTGCCGACGACGGTTCTGGCTATCGCACGACGTCGATTTTCTTCCAGCACCTCGGTGCTGCGTTCATCGAGCGCTCCTTCCGCGCCGCTCGCGCGGCGGACCCGGCGGCGCTGCTCTTTTACAACGATTACGGCGCCGAGGGCCTCAACGCCAAATCCAATCAGGTCTTCACGCTGGTACGTGACCTCAAAAGCGCCGGCGTTCCCATCGACGGCGTCGGGCTGCAATTTCATGTCAACGGAGCTGCGCCGCCGCCGCTTGCCGATGTCGCCGCCAACCTCGACAGGCTCATCGCGCTAGGGCTCATCGTGAATTTCTCCGAGATCGACATTCGCGTCGCCGAGGTGCCGGGCACCACGGCGGAGAAGCTCGCCACGCAGCGCACCCTCTATCACGACATCATCGCGCTCTGCGCCGCCCGCCCCAAGTGCCATTCCGCTTCCACGTGGGGCATTACCGATAAGTACACGTGGATCAACGATCAGTACGGACCGGGTCACATGCCTTTGCCGTTCGACGTCGACTACATGGCCAAGCCCGCGGTCGCCGGCGTCATCGACGCATGGTTGGGGAAATAGCGCGTCAGGGGTGATAACCGTGGGTGCGGAACGGGACCTCGAGCTCGCGACAGACCTCGCTGAGCACCTCCGAGTGCCAAGGCCCTAGCGCCCGTGCTGAAAGAGTTCTTCGCAGGGCGCGGGTTTCCGGGCGTAGATGCTGATCTCGCGCGCTAAAGTCTTGGAGAATCGCGACGTACGATCGAAGGCTCTCCTATGCTTAGCCGGCCTTTGGGGTTTGGGCTGTGCCTGGCGGCCGCAATCTGGATGCACGACGCGGCCGTCAAAGCCGAACCTGTGCGCTTTCACCTCGAAACGGGCGGCGCGCGAGCCATTTCGGGCGCGCTGCAGCGCGAGACGAGCATCGGCTTCACCGGCGCCGCAGCGGTCGAACTCGGGTTGACGAAAGCGCTCGGCGTCCAGCTCGAGCTCTCGACCGTGGCGCTCGGTCCAGGCGATCCGCCACTCGACCCCACCTTGGCGCCGCATTCGAGCGCAGGCGCACAGGCACTCCTCGCGGGATTACGGCTGCGCCCGTTCGTGGCTGCCTACAATGGCCAAGTCGTTTCCGCGGCCGGGCTCTGGCTCGACGCGAATGCCGGCGTGGCGCACACCGGTGATCTCACGCGCGGCGCGTTCGATACGCATATCGGCTTCGATTTCGCGTGGCCCAAGGCCGCCTTGGGTCCCTATGCCGGCTACCAGCAGGTCCTTCAGCCGGACGACACGCTTCGCCCCGACGACGCGCGGATGGTGCTGTTCGGACTCCATTGCATGCTCGGTGGGATGGCGCCGCTCGCGCCCCCCGCGTTGCCCGCCCCCGCCCCGGAAGTGGAACGGGATCGCGACGGGGACGGCATCGCTGATGCGCGCGACAAGTGCCCCGATGCGCCCGAGGACAAGGACGGCTTCGAAGATGAAGACGGCTGCCCCGATCCGGACAACGACAAGGACAAGATCCCCGACGTCGAAGATGCGTGCCCGAATGATCCCGGTCCGCGGACGCCCGATGCAAAAACGAACGGCTGTCCGGTGCGCGATCGCGATCAGGACGGCATCCTCGATGACGACGACAAATGTCCCGACATGGCCGAGGACAAAGACGGCTTCGAGGATCAAGACGGCTGCCCCGATCCGGACAACGACAAGGACGGCTTTCTCGATCGCGACGATCAGTGCCCGAACGAAGCGGAAACCCCCAACGGGTACGCCGACGACGACGGCTGCCCCGATGACGTGCAGGTTCGTGTCGTGGGCGATTACATTTTGCTCGACGAGCGCATCCATTTCGACACCGGCAAGTCCATCGTCCTCCTCGACAGCCAACCCTTGCTCTGGCGCGTCATGTTGCTCATCAAAAAGCACCCCGAGTATGCCCACATCGAGGTCGAAGGGTACGCCGACGAGCGGGGCGAGGAGTCGTACAACCACAAGCTCTCCGAAGCCCGCGCTCAATCGGTGCGCAATCTCCTCGTGCGCTGGGGTGTGGCGCCCAACCGCGTCAGCTCGGCTGGATTCGGCACCTCGAATCCGAGGGTGCCGAACAAGAGCTACCGAGCGTACCGGGCCAATCGACGCGTCGAGTTCAAGATCAC
>DATHEQ010000253.1:0-2830 GCA_035318505.1 Polyangiaceae bacterium
GGCGTCTGCCCACGCTCCTTCCACCGCTCGAGTTCGAAGAAGCGCTGGTGGTGACCAAGATTCACAGCATCGCTGGTCTTCTCTCGGCCGACCGAGGGCTGGTCGAGCATCGTCCCTTCCGCAGCCCGCACCACACGATCAGCGACGCCGGTCTGGTCGGCGGCGGCGAACCGGTGCGACCGGGTGAAATTTCGCTCGCTCATAGCGGTGTGCTCTTCCTCGACGAGATTTTGGAATTCCGGCGCTCGGCACTCGAGGCGCTGCGCCAACCGCTCGAGGACGGCGAGATCGTCATCGCGAGAGTGCGCTCGCGCGCGACCCTGCCGGCTCGCCCCATCGTCGTGGCCGCCGCCAACCCGTGCCCGTGCGGCTACGCCGGCGATCCTTCGCGGCGCTGCGGCTGCACCGAGGAGCGCGTACGCGTCTACCGATCCCGCCTCTCCGGACCGCTGCTCGATCGCATCGATCTGCACGTGTGCCTGCCGCCCGTCGATGTAGCGTCGCTCGCGTCGCGCGCATTCGGGGAAAGCTCCGCCATCGTGCGCCAGCGGGTGATGCAAGCGCGCGCAGTGCAGCGCGCGCGCTACCGCCGGCGCGAGGTCTCGGCGTGCGACAACGCCCAGTTGTCGGCGCAGGACATCGAAGCCATTGCCCGTCCCGATGCGGCCGGGATGCGTCTCATCGCCTCGGCCGTCGACCGCCTGGGGCTTTCGGCGCGCGCCTACGGAAAGGTGCTCCGCGTCGCCCGCACCCTCGCCGATCTGGAGGGGGTCACGGCGGTGGCGGCGACCCACGTCGCCGAAGCGGTGCAAGCCCGCGTCTTCGACCGCCAAGCGCAAGCGATATCCGCCGTTTCACTTCCATCCACTTGAACACCAATCCATCGAAGAGAAAGGAAGCATTCATCATGTTCGACATTGCAGAGAAGCTGCGCGCCATTCGCACCCTCGTGGTGGGCATCGAAAAGCAGTTCGGCAAAGGAGCCATCATGACGTTGGGCGAAGAAGACACGGCCGAGCCGATGGCGGTGATCGCCAGCGGATCTTTGGCGCTCGATCACGCACTCGGCGTCGGCGGCTATCCGCGCGGGCGCATCATCGAAATTTACGGACCCGAATCGGGCGGCAAGACGACGCTCACTTTGCACGCCATCGCCGAAGCGCAAAAGGCGGGAGGCGTGGCGGCCTTCATCGACGCCGAACACGCTTTCGACGTCACCTACGCGCGGGCCATCGGAGTCGACACCGAGCGCCTTCTCGTCAGCCAGCCCGACACGGGCGAGCAAGCGCTCGAGATCTGCGAGATACTCACCCGCTCGGGCGCGGTCGATCTGGTGGTCATCGACTCGGTAGCCGCCTTGACGCCCAAAGCCGAGATCGAGGGCGACATGGGTGACTCCCACATGGGACTGCAGGCCCGGCTCATGAGCCAGGCCCTCCGCAAGCTCACCGGGATCGCCCACAAGACCGGCACCACCATCATCTTCATCAATCAGCTCCGCCAGAAGATCGGCGTCGTCTTCGGCAATCCCGAGACGACCACCGGCGGCAACGCGCTGAAGTTCTACGCCAGCGTGCGGCTCGACGTCCGCCGCATCGGCCAGGTGAAGGTGGGCGAGGACCCCATCGGCAACCGTACCAAGGTCAAGGTCGTCAAGAACAAGTGCGCGCCCCCCTTCCAAGTGGCGGAATTCGAGATCCGCTGGGGCACCGGGATCGATCCCGCCGCCGATCTACTCGATCTCGCGATCTCGCGGGGCGTCGTCGACAAGAGCGGCGCGCACCTTACCTTCGACGGCGAGCACGTCGGGCATGGTCGCGAGAAGGCGCGCGAAGCCCTGCTCGTCAACACCGCCATGTCGACGGCACTGCGCAGCGCCGTCATCGCGGCGACGCCCGAGCGCAGCAATGGGCGCTCGTCCGTGGTGGCTCGCGCGGCGGAAGCCTGACCAAGGGGCGGCTGAGCCTCTCCCGATCTTCGCGTCGCGAAGGTCGGGAGAGCCTCCCGTCACGGGACGAGCACGACTTTGCCCGTCGTCGTGCGCCCCTCGAGCGCGCGGTGCGCGTCGGCGGCACGTGACAACGGAAATGTCGCGCCGATGCGCACCTCGAGCTCGCCGCGTTTGACCCAGGCCAGCACTTCTTCTGCGCGGGCCATGAGTTCTTCGCGCGTCCGCACGTAATGGTAGAGGCTCGGGCGCGTCAAAAAGAGCGAACCCTTGCCGTTCAGCACTTGGGGATCGAAGGGGCCCACGCGACCACTCGATTGGCCAAAGAGCACCAGCATGCCCCGCCCTGCGAGCGCATCGAGGCTCTTGTCGAAGGTCGTTTTGCCCACCGAGTCGTAAACGACGTCAACGCCGCGACCGCCCGTGAGGCGCTTCGCCTCGGGGGCAAAGTCCTGCTCGGTGTAGAAGATGATTTCATCGGCGCCCGCCCGACGCGCGAGCGCCGCCTTCTCGGGCGTCGACACGGTGCCGATCACACGGGCGCCAAGTTTTTTGGCCATCTGACAGAGCAAGAGTCCCACGCCGCCCGCCGCGGCGTGGACCAGACAGGTATGGCTCGGGCCAAGCGGAAAGGTGGCGTGACTGAGATAGTGCGCGGTCATGCCTTGCAGCATCGACGCTGCCGCGATGGGCAGCGTCACCTCGGCGGGCACGCGAACGGCGCGCGCCTCGGGAACGATCACGTGCGTCGCGTAAGTTCCGCCGCGGCTCGCCCCCACCCGATCACTCCACGCCACGCGATCACCGACGCGCAGGGTGGTCACCTCCGGCCCCAGCGCCTCCACCACGCCGGCCCCTTCCAGCCCCGGGATGGCGGGAAGC
>DATHEQ010000254.1:0-5202 GCA_035318505.1 Polyangiaceae bacterium
CCTCTGCTTCGCATGGACACGGTGACCAAGTTCGTCCAGCTCATCAAGCTCGCGCAAGAGAAAGTGGGGCACGGCAGCGCACGCGTGAGGCCGCCACGGCTGGCGCTGGAAGGCGACGAGCTCGCGTCGGCGCTCGCCACCATCGACCGCGCCCTCGAAACGCGGCCTCGCGCGTCCTGACCCCCCGCGCCACGCGACCGCAATGAAGACGGCGCCACCCTCCCTCGACGCGGTGCTCGGGGTCTCGCGATGAAGACCGTGCAACGACTTCTCGGTGCGCTGGTGCTCGCCGCTTCGAGCTGCGTGTCGGGAACTCGCGCGGGAGCGCCCGCGGCCCCGCCTAATCCCTTGCAGGTGCTGATGGCCGACGAATGGGCGGCGCGGCTGCGCGACGACCCACTCTTGGCGACCCAATCCGACGTTCACGAGTACGACCATCTTCTGCCGTCCGCCACACGCGCCACCTATGAACGCCAATTCGAGCGCGATCGCCGTTTTCAGGACCGCCTGACGCAGATGGACCGGGCGCTCCTCAGCGCGCGCGATCAAGTCAATTACGACCTCTTCGCGTTCGTGTTGCACCATCGTCTCGCGCTCGCACCCTTTCGAACCTATCGCATTCCGGTCACGAGCGATGAGGGGTTCCACGTCGAAGTCATGCGCATGGCAGCGGGCGTCGCCATGAACCAAACGCGCGACTATGAGAACTACCTGGCGCGGCTTCACGCCATTCCCTCGTACTTCGACGAGCAGATCGTCAACATGCGCCAAGGCATGGCGGACGGCTTCACCCTGCCCGCCGCCGTTCTCCCCGGCATCATCGCCGTCCTCACCGGGCAGCAGTACACCGCCGTCGAGAAGACACCGTTCTTCGAGCCGTTCCAGCGCTTTCCCGTGGCCGTCGCGGCGCCGGATCGCGAACGCCTGCGCGACCTCGCCAAGCGCGCCATCGAAAACGACGTCATCCCCGCCTACCGCAAGCTTCTCGCCTTCGTTGCTAACGAATATCGCGCGAAAGCGCGCGCCACCGTGGGGGCGAGCACGCTGCCCGACGGTCCTACCTACTATGAGGCACTGGTGAAATATTTCACCAACCTCGACGTCACGCCGGAGCACGTTCATCACGTCGGAGTCGACGAGGTCGCGCGCATCCGCGTCGAGATGGACGCGGTCATCCGACAAACGGACTTTCACGGCACTTTTGCGGAGTTCCTCGAGCACCTACGCACCGACCCGCAGTTTTATGCCAAGTCGCCGGCGGAGCTGTTGGAGAAAGCCTCCACCATCGCCAAGGAGATCGACGGCATCCTGCCCACCTATTTCGGCAAACTGCCGCGCGAGCCTTACAGCATTCAACCGGTGCCCGACGAGCTCGCCCCCAACTACACCGGCGGGCGTTACGTGCCCGCACCGCGCGGAGGCACCAAGGGCGGCGAATACTGGGTCAACACCTATGCTCTGGAAAAGCGACCCCTCTATGCGCTGACCGCGCTCACACTGCACGAGGCCGTGCCGGGGCATCATTTGCAAGCAGCGCTGGCGCACGAGCTCACCGACGTACCGCCGTTTCGGCTCGACTTCTACCCGCACGCGTTCGGCGAAGGGTGGGGCCTCTACGCAGAAAAGCTCGGCGTCGAAATGAATCTCTACAAGACGCCCTACGACCACTTTGGAAGGCTTAGCTATGAAATGTGGCGCGCTTGTCGTCTGGTCGTCGATACGGGTTTGCACGTCCAAGGCTGGTCACGCGAGCGCGCCCTCGAATACTTGGCGAGCCACACGGCGCTCTCCACGCAGGAAGTGCGCACCGAAATCGATCGCTACATCGCCTGGCCGGGCCAAGCGCTGGCCTATAAGATGGGCGAGCTCAAAATCGTCGAGCTTCGCGGCAAGGCCAAGCGTCTGCTCGGGGGCCGCTTCGACATTCGCGCCTTCCACGACGCGGTACTCGGACAGGGCGGTGTGCCGCTGCCGATCCTCGAGCGACAGATCGATGCGTACATCGCGGCAGCAGTACAGCATTGACCTAGGTGCGTTGAGCGATCGGCGTCGCGACCGAGCAGACAGCTTCAGCGGTGCTAGGTAAGATAGCGGCAACGTGCGAAGGAGCTCATCCCTAGGACAAGTCGGTTTCGCGCTCCTCGAGAAGCTGTTCGACGAGCTTCCCGACGTCGTCTTCTTCGTCAAGGATCTCCAAGGTCGCTACTCCAGCGTCAACGACACGCTCCTCAAACGGTGCGCGCTCGAGCGCCGCGAAGAACTCCTCGGCCTCACGGCGGAAGAAGTCTATCCCACGCCGCTCGGGGCCGGCTACACCGCCCAAGATCAGCTCGTTCTGCAGAAAGGCATCGAGATCCGCGACAAGCTCGAGCTGCACCTCTACCCCGGCGGTGGGCAGGGTTGGTGTTTGACGTTCAAGACGCCGATGCGCGACGGCGCAGGCGCCATCACCGGGCTCGTCGGTATATCGCGCGACCTGCACCGGCCCGACGAGCACGATGCCGACTACCGCCGGCTGGCGCGCGCGGTGGACGACCTGCAGCAGCGCTATGCCGAGACGGTGCGGATCGAGGCCCTCGCGCGAAGCGTAGGGCTTTCCCTCGACCGGTTCGAGCGCCTGGTCAAACGCGTTTTTTACCTGACGCCGCGCGAGCTGCTCATCAAGACGCGCATCGAGGCAGCCTCGAAACTGCTCGTCGAAGGCGATGGATCGGTGTCCGAAATTGCGTACGCGTGCGGCTACTGCGATCACAGCGCGTTCACCCGACAATTCAAGGCGACGGTCGGCGTAGCGCCGGCCGTCTTTCGCCGCAGCCAGAGGGAGCCGCGGGTCAGCGATCCGTGAGCGTAGAAGACGGCCCGCGCGCCGCTTCCGCGGCGAGGCTGCGTTTCTGAGGCGAATCAAAGCGGTCCGGCCGCACCAGATCGAGCCGAATGGCGGGCTCTTCGTCGGAGAGGAGCGCCGCCACGAGCTCGCCGCTCACCGGACCGAGGCTCACGCCCATCATGGCGTGACCCGTGGCCGCGACGACGTTCTCGAGGTGCGGCCACCTTCCAAGGTACGGAAGGCCATCGGGCGAACAAGGGCGAAGACCGCTCCAAGCGCGGACATGGCGAAAGGTCGCGCTGGAGAAATCAGGCAAATACTGCGAAACCGATTCGACGATGCCGCGCACGCGCGCGAGATCGACCGTCGTATCGATGCCGGCGAGCTCCATCGTTCCGCCGAAGCGGAGCGAATCTCCCATGGGGGTCATGGCGACGCGCGCCTCGGAAAGGATGGCGCAGAGCTGCGGACGTCGCGGCGGCGCATCCAGCGTCAGGCTGTACCCTTTGCCGGCTTCCATCGGCAAACGCACCCCGAGCTGGCGCGCAAGGTCGGTCGACCATATGCCGCCGGCCAGCACGAATTCATCGGCCGTCATTTCGCCGCCGCTCGTTTGCGCGGCAGCGATGCGACCATTTTGCTGCGAGAAGCCGTGTACGCGCGTCTCCCAAGAAAACAGGACCCCCGCTTTCGTCAGCTGCCCGAGGAGCGCGGACATCAGCTTTTTCGGCGACAGATGGCAGTCGAGTGGAAAGTACACCGCGCCCGCGATCTCCATCCGCAGTTCCGGCTCGAGCCGCATTGCTTCGACCGCGCCGAGACGCTCGGAAGGAACCCCGAGCGCGCGCCCCACGGCAGCGGTCCTCGCCTCTTCCTCGAGCCCGTGCTCCGTTTTGCACAACATGAGGAGACCGCGCTGCGTGAGGCCGAAATCCTCGCCCCACTCCTCCGACCACTCTTGGAAGCAAGCGCGACTCCGAAGGTGAGCGTCGCGCAGGAAAGGCGCCGCGCGGGCAACGTGCGCGGCATTGGCGGAGCGAAAAAATTGCCACGCCCACGCGGCCAAATCGACGCTCGGGCGCGGCTTCAGGTAGAAGGGGCTCTCCGGGTCAGCCATGCATTTGAGCGCGAGCGCGACCATGCCCGGCGCAGCCAGGGGAATGAAATGACTTGGCACGATCATTCCGGCATTGCCGTAAGAGCAACCCATGCCCGGCGTGCCGCAATCGAGCACTTTGACGCGGTGACCTCGGCGCGCCGCGCAGTAAGCAATCGATAAGCCGACGATGCCGCCGCCGATGATTAGGACGTCTTTTCCCATGGCTTGCGAATGCCCCACTGAAGTGGATCGGCGTCGGCGAGAATCAAGGCGGCTTCCGCGGTGACATGAGCGGTCCCCGTGATCGACGGCAAGATCCAACCGGGCCGCTTTTCGTCGATGACAAAGCGCCCTTCGAATAGCGTCCCGGTGATGCTCTCTTGCTGCCAAACGTCACCGGGCGCGAGCGCACCGTCCACGTAGAGGCAAGCGAGCTTCGCGCTCGTTCCCGTGCCGCACGGGGAGCGATCGAACGCCGCCCCGGGGCATAGAACGAAATTCTTGCTGTGCGCGCCGGATATCGAGGGTGGTCCAAGGAGCTCGATATGATCGATGTCGGCGCCCCCTTCTCCGCGCACGCCGCTGGTCCGCAGCGCCTCGCGAATGCGGCGGCTCACGTCCGTCAGCGTCGTGACATTGCCCTGCGAGAGCTCTTGAGCGTGGTCGGACGCGAGAAAAAACCAATTACCACCCCAGGCGACGTCGCCCGTCATGCGCCCGAGCCCCGGCACATCGACGCTGACGGCATGCGCGTACCGATAGCTCGAAACATTGGCGACGGAGACGCGACCGTTCGCGTGCAACTTCGCCGAAACGACGCCGACCGGCGTCTCGATGCGGTGCTCACCGGTCGAGATTCGCCCGAGCCAGGCCAGCGTGACGACCAGCCCCATGATCCCGTGGCCGCACATGCCGAGATAACCGACGTCGTTGAAGAAGATGACGCCCGTCGCACAAGTCCGGTCGACGGGCTCGCACAGGAGGGCGCCGACCATGATGTCCGAACCGCGCGGCTCGTTGACGATCGCCGATCGATAGCGGTCGTGATCGGACGCGAAGCGCGCCCGCCGATCGGCCAGGCTCCCGCCGCCGAGATCGGGTCCGCCCTCGCATACGACGCGGGTGGGTTCTCCTTCCGTGTGCGAGTCCACGACGTGGATCCGTTTCGCTCGCGGTGTGCGGTCGCTCATGCGTGCCCATATCCTCGCACACCCGCCACGTCAGTGACGCTCGGCATGAGCAAAAGATGAACGCAGTTCGGCAACCGCGGCTTGTG
>DATHEQ010000255.1:0-4181 GCA_035318505.1 Polyangiaceae bacterium
CCCGCACCTCCGCTGGATGATCCGGCGCTGCCGGCCGACCCGTCGCGAGGCGCGCCGCCGGTGCCGCCCGATCCTCCGCTACCCGAGGCTCCGGCCGTACCACCTGATGCCGCCGCGCCGCCGGAACCGGTGGCTCCGCCCAAACCCGCGGCTCCGCCGGAACCGACCGCGCCGCCCGAACCACTGACGCCCGCCGATCCGTCTCGGGCCGGCCCCGCGTCGTTACGCGGCTCGTCGACCGGGTCGGCGCACCCGAGTGGCAGGCTCGCCGCGGTGGCGAGCAACACGACGGCAAAAGGCGATTTCAGCGTTGGCTGCATCGAGGGCCTCCAAGGCGCCGGCATCGTGGGCCGGCGAGGTGCAAAACTGCGGGGCCCTCTTGTGCAAACGAGCGCGGATTTCGGACCACGGAAAAGGGATCCCCCCCGCACTTTTTCGGCCAGCTCGCTCTTCAGTAGGTCAAACGGTAGAGATGCACGCCATAGGACGTGAAATCATCCTGGAACATCCTGTTCGCGACCGCGATCGAACGATTCTCACCGAGGACCTCGGCATTCGCGGTGGCGGGGATTCTCTCAAGCTGGAACGTGGCCCGCGTGCTCCCGTCGCGCATCGCGGCCGCGAAAAGGTAACTCGCGCCTGCGTAACGCTTGAGGAGTGTATCGACGGGGTGGGCGGGATCGGAGGAGGACACGGTCACGCCGTTGGCGACGGGTAGCGTGTCGAGCACGGGGGCGAGGTCGCCGAGCTGCGCGTTGAGTTGACGAAGCGTCGCCAGCGTCGGAGCGTCGTCAAGGCAGTCGGTCTCCACGACCGTCGGACGCTGCTGGTGACAGTAGTATTCGACCCCGGCGGCGCGGTGGACGATGCTCATCCAAACTTGCGCGCGAATTTGCGCCGGTGTCGGGCGCCCCTGCTCGCCGATGCGCGAAGCCTGCACGATCGCGAGGACCGGCTTTTCGTCGTGCGACCACGTTCTCGCCTGTTCGATTCCCGCGGCCACCATTTCCAGTGGAACCCCGGAGTCGATGGGAAAGAGCACCACCCCGAGCATGTCCGCCGCTCGTACATAGTCGGCGTAGTGCTCAGGGTGACCCGTGCAGGTCGAACCTCGCCCTACCCAGTTGGGTTCCACGATGCCGCGACCGAGCTCGAGGAAAGTGGGGCGCGAAGGATCGTTTTGCACCATCGTTTGATAGGTGGCGAGCGCCTCGCTCGGCGGTATGCAAGGACCAAAGCTGCCGTTCGCTTGCAGCTGCGCGTTGTCCGGCTGATCGGGCAGGAGCCATCCGCGCGCGGTGGCGTCCCCGGTGTGCGTTTTCCAGACGCCGGTTTGGTGCGTGATCACCGGCATGGCGGCGCGCGCCAGCGTCGCGAGCTGGTCATCGGTAGGTCCGTTCCACAGCCCGACGAAGAGATTGATCCCCGCATCGCGAAAGCGGGCTGCATTGGTCGGATTCTGCATCCACACCGATACGATCCACGAGCCGGGGCCGCTCACCGGCGCATTGGGCCAGCGCCGGTAATACGGCGAGCCGCCATACCACGGCAAATAGACATCGCCCGCGCCGTCGGTCGTCTCCCAACCAACGAGCTGTCTCCCTCCGTCGCAGCGCATGGTCGTAAGCGACAGCGCGATGGCGACCCATTGGCCGCGGATCCCCCAGCGGTGCCAGCGCTGACCCGACATCGACGAAAGCCTACTACGGAAACGAAGAGCCGTCCGCTCGCGCGCCCCGCCGCAAGCGAACCGATCGTCCGGGTTCTAACGGCCGGCCCAGAATTCTCGCACCGTTGCGAAGACGGTCTCTGGCTCTTCGATGTGAGCAAACGAGCCGCTTCGCTCGAGCATGTGAAACGTCGCTCCGGCCGCGAACGTCGCAAATTGCTTTTGCAACGCCGGGTAGAGCGCGCGATCGTAGCGTCCTGCCAAGATCAGCGCGGGGACGGTCAAAGCGCGAAGTCGATGGCGAAAGTCTGGGATACGGGAAAGCTCGCCGCCGATGATGAAGTCGACGTCCGAACCGCAGAACTGAGAATAGAGGGCCAGATTGCGCGACCCGGGCTCGCTCAATAACCGCGCCGAGTTGTCCGGATCGTAGAAGCGAACCAACTTCGCCGCGACCGAGAACTCCTGCTGCATCCTGGGATCGGTCGAGACCACGCCGTCGGCGCGCAAGGCCATGATGCGCGACCAAACCTCCGGGTATTGGTTCGCGAGCTCACGGTTGATGTTGGCGTGATTCAGCTGCCACATCTCTGGGCCGTGCAATGTATTGGCGAGAACCAGGGTGCGAAGAAGATGAGGGTGATCGAGGGCGATCGCTTGGGCCAAAAGACCTCCATAGGAAAATCCGTAGAGGTGCACTGGGCCAATTCCGAGCGTTTCAATCAGCTCCACGATGTCGGCGACATCGCCGGCGAAAGTGATCTCGCTCGACTCGGCCGGACACTCGGAGCGACCACGCCCCAGCAAATCCACGTAAATGACCTCATGGTCTACGGCGAGCTCGCTGAATTGGGGATGAAAGATCAAATGCGAGCCGGCCGGACCGAAACCCGAGAGGAGCATCACCGGCTCGCCCTTTCCCTCACGCTCGACCCACAGCTCGTGACCGCGCACCGAAACCATTCGGCCCGCCGCGTGGACAGTTCGTACATCGCTCGTGCATTCGTTCATGCGCACCAAACTGCCACCCGTTCCGCGCTCCCGCACTCCGCTTCTTGCTCTCGATTTCTGACGGCGCGCCGAACACGCGTCGGACATGGTGGCTTGTTTTCAGATCTCCGCACGCTCTCGCGATTCGACAGCGTCGGGCAAAATGATCTGGAGCTCCGGCCAGCGCGCGGCCCATCGCTTGGCGGCAATTCGACGTTCGTACACGGTGGGATCGGCTAGCGCAGGATTCTTTCGAACCACGAGGTTGAAGAGATCGCACGACCCGTCAGCCAATTCCACACGGTATCGCGCACGGCTCCCGCTGCGACGTACCCGCCGGGCGGCCCTACATCGCGCACGATTTGTATCGTCTCCAGTAGCCAGGGGGTCGACCGCACCATTTCGGTGAGCTGCCGGTAGTGCTCGATCATCGCCGGGTACTTTACCCCGCCCGCGCAAACGTTGGCGCAAGCGCGTCGCGGCGCCCCCCCTAGCGTGCATCGCCCGAACCGCGCGATTGCCGAGCGCGATTACCTTTGCTTCAATTTCGTCTGCTGCACGGCGATCTGCCGCGCTACACGCAGCACCGCGGGCGGCGTGCCGTAGGGGCAAACCGGTTTCGACGTGATCTTCCGCTGCTGGGCGAGCGGCGGCGAAATGCTGGTCGCCCACTCCGGTCGATAGGGCGGGACTTTCTTCCAATGACAGCGCTTGCGTGCCTCCGCCTCGAGGGCGGTGTCGCCTTGGTCGGCGCTGTCCGCGTAGGCCGGTGTCGGCGCGGGCTCTTCCGGCAACGGCTCCACCGGCGGCGGTGGAGTCGGTTTGCGGTACATGGACGGCGCCTCGGGTTCGGGCGCTACCTCGACGTGACGGCGGCGCTTGGGTTTGTGTTTCTTTGCCGGTCGCGCCCCGTCCTCGTTTCGGTCTACGCTGTCTTCATCGGCTGCCGCGGGTTGGTCGCGGTCTGCGCTCTCGGATTCGGCGGCCTCTTCGTTGTTCTCTTCATCGGAAGAACGAGCTTCGCGCCCGCTTGTCCCCGCGCACCCGAGATAGACCGACATCGTCAGCAGAACCGCGTAAAACCTCATGAGCGCGTGTACGGCGGTGCTGCGCGAGTCTTGAGCTGTAGGCCTCGGGCTCATGCAACCCAGAGAGGATGAATCGGTATTCATGTTCGCTCTCGGCCATTCGTCGCAAAAAATGGTACGAACGGCCCCACGCCTCCGACCATGTCGGAGGACGGCCGCTTGACTTCGGCTCCTCCGTTAGTGTCCGAACCGCGGCGTCTAGAGCAATACCGCCGCGATAAGTGGCGCGGGCAGGCAGCGGCCGGCCGCTCGCGGTGACCCTCGTGGCCCCTTCGCCAAACCTTCGATCTAGGGAGGAGTCTTGTGGTGGTTGAGCACGCCGGATCGAACTGTCGGCGTATGGTCAAGCGCTCGGCCACAGCCAAAGATGCGTGACCAGGGGACCTGATCATGGATGACTTCAATCGTCGACGTCCCGTCCGTGGGTGGGAAGC
>DATHEQ010000256.1:0-7131 GCA_035318505.1 Polyangiaceae bacterium
TGGCGCGGGCGGAGACGCGAGCTTGGTCGGACCTTGTGCCTGTCGAAAGCCGAAACCGGGGCTTCTGATCGAGCTCATGCAGGCGCTTGGGGCGTCGCCCGATGCAACGTGGATGATCGGCGATTCGATGGCGGACGTAGAAGCCGCGCGCGCCGCGGGCGTTCGGGTGGGGCTCCTCTTTGCCGACAACCGATGCGAGCTCTGCCCGCTGAGAAGCGGCCCCTCCGTGATCCCGGATTGCCATGCCGCAAAGCTACCCGCGCTGGCCAATGCTATTCTGGCTAGCGACCGCACCTAATTTGTCGTAAAAGGAGCGCCCTCATGATCTTTCTCGACAGCTCGGACCCCAAGGAAATCAAAGATATCAGCGCCTGGGGCGTGCTTTCCGGCATCACCACCAACCCGCTCATCATCTCCAAAGAGGCCGGCAACGTCGATCTCGAGAAGCGCATCAAAGAGATCATCGAAGTCTCGCGCGGCGACGTTTCTGTCGAGCTCACGACGGAAAACGAGAAGGCGATGCTGGAAGAGGCGGCCAAATACCACGCTTGGAACCCGCAGCGCGTCTGCATCAAGGTTCCCTTCAGCGAGATTGGTATGCGCGTTCTTCACCAATTGGCGTCGCGCGGCGTGCACACCAACGTTACTTGCCTCATGTCGTTCAACCAGGCGTATTTGGCGTCGCTCGCGGGGGCCACGTACGTGAGCCTCTTCTCGGGGCGCGTGCGCGACATGGGTTATGACGTGCGCCCCGTCATTCAGGAGACGCGCAACATCCTCGACCGCGAGTCGCTCGCGAGCAAGATCATCGTTGGGTCCGTCCGGCACCTGATGGACGTCAACGAAGCACTCCAGTGTGGGGCCCACATCCTCACGGTGCCGCCCGCCATTCTGCGCAAAATGCTGTGGAACCCGCGTACGGAAGAAACTATCCGAGAGTTCAACACGGCGTGGGCGAATCGCGGGAAGTAGAAAACGGCGTCGGCAAGAGGGCGCTGGTCGTCACGCCCACCTACAACGAACGCGCCAATCTCGAGCGATTCGTCTCGGAGGTGCGACGACTCGCACCGGGCGCCGACATGCTCATCGTCGACGACGCGTCGCCCGATGGAACGGGTGACATCGCCGACGACATTGCTCGCCGCGACGGCAAGGTGAAGGTGCTGCACCGCGCCGGCAAGCTCGGGCTCGGCACCGCGTACATCGACGCGTTCCGTCGCGGGCTCGCCGAGGGGTACGATCTCTTTTTCGAAATGGACGCGGATCTTTCGCACGATCCGAAATACCTCCCCCACTTTTTCCGCGCGCTCGCCGAGGGGGCCGACGTCGTCGTCGGATCACGCAACATACCGGGGGGAGCGGTCGAAGGCTGGGGACCGGGACGGCAGATCCTTTCCAAAGGGGGTTCGCTCTACTCGCGCGTCATCCTCGGCGTCGGCGTGCGCGACCTCACCACCGGATACAAAGCCTTTACGCGCCGGGCGCTGCTGGCCATCGATCTCGACACCGTTCGCTCCAACGGTTACTCGTTTCAAATCGAGATGACGTTCCGCGCGCTGAAGCGCAACCTCGCCGTCGTCGAGGTGCCCATCGTGTTCGTCGACCGTATGCTCGGGCAATCGAAGATGAACGGGAAGATCTTCCGCGAGGCGATCGGCATCGTGTGGAAGCTCCGTTACGAGTCGGCGCGCGGACGATTGTAACCCTCATCTCGAGAAGCGAACTTCAATTCGCGGACGGCTTGCTGCGCGACACGGCCTTGGCGACCAAGCCGTCGTAGCTCGCCGGAAGGAGACGCTGCATCCGATCGATGAGAATTGCATCGAGGCCGATGAGAAGACGGCGTTTCTCCCGCAAAATCGCTTCTGCGATCTGCCGCGCCGCTTCCTCGGGGCTCGTGCGGGCCACGCGATCGAATTCGCGCGCCACCGCCGCGGCGTCGGTATTGCCCGTTACATCGCGGAAGTGCCGGCCGTTGCGCACGATGTTCGTTTTGATGCCGCCCGGGTGCACGGTCGTCACGCGCACGTTCGTTTGCGCGAGCTCTTGCCGGAGCGCCTCCGTGAATCCGCGCACCGCGAACTTGCTGGAGTTGTAGGCGGCTTGCGTCGGCACCGCGATGAGGCCGAAGACGCTCGAGAGATTGACGACGTGCGCTTCGGGCCGAGATAAAAGTTGCGGTAAGAATGCGCGCGTGCCGTGCACGACGCCCCAAAAGTTGATGTTCATGAGCCAGAAGAAATCTTCGTCGCGCATCTCGGCTATCGTCTGAGAAAGAGAGACGCCGGCATTGTTGACGATGACGTCGACGGGCCCGAGCTCGTTTTTGACCTGCTCTGCCCAGGCGTAGATGGCGTCGCGCTGCCCTACATCGACCCGAGCCGTGTGGATGCGCGATGGTTTGCCTGCCGCAAGCGACGCGGTCTCGGCCAGTGCCGCATCGTTCACGTCCGAAATGGCCACGCTGGCGCCGAGATCCGCACAACGGAGCGCGAGCGCGCGCCCGATACCGGAACCTGCCCCGGTGATGGCCACGACTTTATTGGAGAGGGTTTTCATGTGTCAGCCGCGCGGAGCGTAGCATTCTATCGAAGCATGTAGACATCGAAGTCTTCTATCGTCGTCGTGAGCGCATACTGGTTGTCGATGCGCGCCGCGAGGGCGGGGAATCGTTTCAACGTGTCGGCGCTGTCCAGCGCATCGCCCGTCACGACGGGAAAGACATCGCGGTGCTCGACCACGATGGCTTTGGGGGGGCGGGCGTCGAGATCGGTCATCAGGGTGGCGCGCGTCTGGTCCTTTGCCCACGCCACCCGCTGCGGGACGTTGTAGATGTAGCGGCTCGCCGGGCGCCGTTCGGACATGTCGTAGATGATCGGCTCGAACCCCCAGATGAAGGCGAAATCGGTGGGGGCGAGCTCGCGACGCAGAAACTCGGCGACGCGACGATTGGCGCCGTAAGAGACGTCGGCAACCGAGTAAAGGTTGGCGTCGAGCTCTTCCCGCGTCATGTCCGACAGCCCCAAAACCTGGCGATGGCGCGCGATGCACCGATCGAGAAAGTCCGTGCGCGTATCGCGCGTCGCCGATCGCGCTTGGACGACGAGGTACGACGTCAGGGCGAAGAGAGCGACCGCCCACTTTCCGTGGGAAAGCGCGCGCTGCCAAAGCTTGTAAGCACCGAGCCCGGCGACGAGCGAGCCAAGCAGGAGCGACGCGCCGTAATGGTAGGGAAAGAACTTGCCCTGCCAGGCCACCCCTACGAGCTGCATGACGATGACCGCGAGCAGATGGAACGTCCCTTCGCGCTCGCGCGTGGAAGCGGGCGGTAGAAGGATGGCTGCGAGCACGCCGGCCGCGGTGGGAGCCGAGAGATCGACGAACCACTCCTCGAAGGCGAGGTAGAGCGCGCCCATGACGCTGGCCCCTTCCCAGCTCAGTTTGGTGTAGTGCGGCGCAAAGACGAAAATGGCGTCGTAGAGATCGCCGAACGCGCCGCGCGCCGCGTACCAGGCGACGCAGAGCGCAATGGGAACGAGACTTCCGGCGCCCATCGTCAATGTGGGCCATGCATAGGCCGACCACGATTGCTGCCCGGCGTGGTTGCGACGCGAGGTTTGCACCATGCGGACGGTGACGAATGCGCTCGACACGAGCGCTCCACCGCCAAGGGGCGGCTTCATGAGGAACGCGGCCCCGTAGCAAGCGCCGCAAAGCGCCCAGGTCGCGAGGAGCTTGCGTCGCCTTCGGGGATCTTCGGTCTTCGGCTCGAACGTGCCGAGTACGAGCGCCCACGCCGTGAGCATGCCGCCGAACGACTCGGGTTGGGCAGTGTGCCAGAACTCGAGCTCGGCATGCACCAAGACGCCGAGGGCAGCGCCGACCACGCCGATGCGCCAGTCACTGAAAAACCGCGCGCTCCAGATGACGAATGCCCCCGCGACGGATGCGAGGCCCAGTACTTCGAAGATGCGGATGCTCGTTTCGGCCGGTCCGAAAACGGCGCGCACGAAAGCGTAGACAGCAAACACCCCGGGCGGCTTGAAGTCCCAGGCGTCGCGGTACGGCATTCCGCCGCGCAGCATCGATTCGGCCACCGTGGCGTAGATGCCTTGGTCGCGCCCGTAGCGGAACATCGAGATCTGTAGGAACAAGTAGGCAATGCCCGCCGCGCAAACGACCAGGAGCGCCTGGGTGAGCCTCGCTTCCACTTCCGCGGAAAGCGCCCGCGCCGGAGCGATTTTCTCGGGATCCATGGGGCGCGACTCTAGCGCGCCTCGGTGCTCGGTGTAGTGATTCGCGGGCCTTCCCTCTCTGCGACTGGACGGATAATCTCGGGAGGCGGGCGGCAATCGCCGCCACAAGGGGCAATGACATGGACGCCTCCTCGGTCATTCTCAGTGCCTTCATCACCTCAGCGTTGACGGCTGCGGGCACGGTCTACGTCGTCGAGAAGTACAACATCATTCCGCACGGCAACGTCTCGACGGAGGTAGTCGTGCCCGATTTGCACGGCATCACCGAAAGTGACGCGCGCGCCAACGCCTCGGTAGCGCATATCGGGATTCTCGTGGCCGCGCGCGAGCCGACCCCCGACGCCAAGCCAGGGACGGTCGTTCGTCAATCGATCAATGCGGGGCAGCGCGTTCCGCGCGATCATCCGGTGAGCATCGTCATCGCCGAGGAAGTGCCGCGCGTTCCGAGCATCACCGGGATCACCGTGCCGGAAGCGACGCAGCGTTTGGAGCAGCGCGGCTACTCGCTGCAGCTGACGGCCACCGTGCCGGACAACAGCGTCGCCCAGGGGCTCGTCATCGATCAGACGCCCAAAGCCGAAACCTCGCACGTGAAGGGGGGGACGGTGACGGTGCGCGTGTCGAGCGGCCCGGGGGAGGTCGAGCTTCCGAAGTTCATCGGAATTGGGCTCACCCAAGCCAAGGCGGACATCGAAAAGCTCGGGCTCAAGATGGCCGTTCGCTGGGTCGCCATGGCTGAAACGCCCACCTACGTGGTGTTGAACCAGAAGCCGCCCGCCGGCGAAAAGGTAAAGCCGGGCGCCGAAGTTCAGCTGACCGTGTGCCGATAAGCTGGCAATCTGCCGGCGATGCCTCCGCCTACCTTGCGCGCCGACTTCGTCCGGCTGGACGAGGAAGATACCCTCGCCTCGTGTCGCGAACGGTTCGTGACGCCCGCCGGCGTCATTTACCTGGACGGCAACTCGCTCGGCGCCGCGCCCGCCGGCGTACTGTCGGCGGTGACGAGGACGATCGAACAGGAATGGTCGCAGGATCTCATCCGTAGCTGGACGGCCCACCGCTGGATCGATCTTCCACTCACGACCGGCACCGTGATTGCGCGCCTGGTCGGAGCCGTCCCGGAAGACGTGCTGGTGGCCGATTCCACCACGGTCAATCTCTTCCGGCTCATCTGTCTCGCGCTCGCGATCCGGTCGGAGCGGCGCGTGATCGTCGTCGAAAAGGACAACTTCCCGGCCGACAACTACGTCGCTCAAGGTGTCGCCGAGTTGCTGCGCGACAAGGTGGAATTGCGCGCCGTCGAGGGAGACCAATTGGCCTCGGCGGTCGACGGCAACGTCGCCCTCGTCCTCGCCAGCCACGTCGATTTTCGGACCGGTCGCATGCTCGATATGTCGGCCGTCACGCGCGCGGTTCACGAAGAAGGTGCGCTCGTGCTGTGGGACCTTTCGCACAGCGCGGGGGTGGCGCCGATCGCGTTGCACGCCGACGACGTCGATTTCGCGGTGGGGTGTGGTTACAAATATTTGAACGGAGGACCGGGGGCGCCGTCATTCATGTACGTGCACCGGCGCTGGCACGACGTGGCGAGGCCTCCTTTTTTGGGGTGGCTCGGTCACGCATCGCCCTTCGCACTCGAGCCCCAGTGGGAGCCGGCGACGGGTATTCGCAGGCTGCTCGGCGGCACGCCGCCGATTCTCAGCCTGGTTGCGCTGAAGGCAGCGCTCGGCGCGTTCGACGAAGTCGACATTCGCGCCGTGCGCGCCAAATCGCTGTCGCTCACGAACCGGTTCATCGATCTCATCGACGAGCGATGCGCGCGGCACGGCGTGCGCGTCGTCACGCCACGCGAAGAAGCCCGGCGCGGCAGTCAGGTCAGCGTCGCCTGCGAGCACGCCCATCCCGTGGTTCAGGCCATGATCGCGCGTGGCGTCATCGGCGATTTTCGCACGCCCGACCTCATGCGTTTTGGGTTCGCGCCGCTTTACGTACGGTATGCCGATGTGTGGGATGCCGTCGCCGTCATGGACGATGTGCTTTCGTCGCGCGCTTGGGATCGTCCTGAGTTTCTGCGGCGGCAGTACGTGACCTGAGCGTGCATATGAGCCAAATTGTACTTTCGGGGCACTTCCGAGGAGCGTCGCGCCGAGCGCGGACGCCGTGTCGCGGTTTCAGGAGATGGCCATGCATCGACATCTAGCTCTGGTTGTGGCTGCGCTCTCGTTGGCGGCGTGTGGCTCGTCTTCAGACGGAGGCTCGCGCGACGATGCGGGCGACGTGGGAGGATCGGGCGGCGCGGGGGGCATCGGATCAGGAGCCACCACCGGAGCGGGCGGGGCCATCGCCGGCGCGGGTGGGGGCATCATCATCACGCCGGACAGCGGCGGGTCGAGCGGAACGGGCGGTTCGAGCTTCGGTGATGGCGGTCTTCCTCCCGGATTCACCATGACCAACAAGGGGGGCTACAAACTCGGCGACCCCATCCCCACGAGCGGCGTGGTCGATGCGGGTTCGCCCGGCGGCGGACCGTCTCGCTGCAATTCGACGCTCATCGGCGTGGTGCGGGACATGAAGGACACGCACCGCGATTTCGAGCGTCTTTGTTGCGGCGACACGCGCGGCGCGGTCGCGCCGATGCTCGGAGCGGATCAGAAGCCGGTCTACGCCGCTGCCGGTCCCACCAACGGCACCAACAATGGGTCGGAGCTCATGAGCGGACCCGCCGAGTTCAACGAATGGTACCGCAACGTGGACGGCGTCAATTCACCGTTTCTCATCTACTTCTTCTTCGTCCCCGGAGACAAGGGCGTCTATACCTTCCACAGCTCGTCGTTCTTCCCCCTCGACGGCAAGGGGTGGGGCAACGAAAACCGGA
>DATHEQ010000257.1:0-36056 GCA_035318505.1 Polyangiaceae bacterium
ACCGCGCTCCAGATCTCGCCCACGCTGGTCGAGCAGTACATGAATGCCGCGGAAAAGCTTTCCGTCGCTGCGCTTGCCAACATGCCGTCGCTCGTACCGTGCGATCCGGTCAAAGATGGTGAGGACGCGTGCGCCCGATCGTTCATTTCCGCCTTCGGAGCGAAGGCCTTTCGCCATCCGCTCAGTGCCGCCGAAAGCGCGCGCCTTTGGGCCGCGTTCGATGCGGGCCGCAAGCTCACCGATTGGAAGACCGGTCTTCAGCTGGTCATCGAGACCGCCCTGCAATCGCCGGAATTTCTTTATCGCGTCGAATTCGGAGCGCCGGCGCAGGGGCAAACGGTCGTCAAGCCGACGAGCTTCGAGATGGCGTCTCGTCTGTCGTATCTCCTCTGGCAAAGCATGCCTGACGACGAGCTCCGAGCCGCGGCACAGCAGGACAAGCTCGTCACCAACGACGCGATCTTCGGGCAGGTGGACCGGATGCTGAAAGACCCCAAGGCTCGCGCAGTGGTCGCTCACTTCCACGAGCTCTGGTTCCATCTCGATCAATACGATGTGCTCGAGAAAGACGTCAGCGTCTTCCCGGGGTTTACCGCGAGCGTTGCCAGCCTCATGGCGGAAGAGACGCACCGGTTTTTGGATCACGTCATCTGGGAGGGCGCAGGGGATGTCGGCGCCATTCTGACGGCTCCCTACACGTTCATGAATGCCCAGCTGGCGAGCTACTATGGTGTATCGGGTGTCGTCGGCGACGCGTTCGTGCGCGTCAATCTCGACGCCACGCAGAGGGCCGGTCTCCTCACGCAGGGCGGTCTACTCTCGGTTCTCGCGAAATCGAACCAGACCGCACCCGTGCACCGCGGCAAGTTCGTGCGCGAGCAGCTCTTGTGCGACGAGCTGCCGCCTCCGCCGCCCGACATCATCATCAAGCCCCCCGAGCTGAGCTCCACGCTCTCGACGCGCCAACGCTTTGCCGAGCACAGCGCGAGCCCGGCTTGCAGCGGATGTCACCAGCTGATGGATCCCATCGGTCTCACTTTCGAGAACTACGACGGCGCAGGCCGGTACCGCACCATGGAGAACAACAAGCCCATCGACGTCTCCGGCGAGATCGCTAGCAGCGACGTGACCGGCTCGTTCCAGGGGGTCACCGGGCTCGCCCAGAAATTAGCCGCCAGTCAAAAGGTGAAAAGCTGCATGGCGCGCTCCTGGTTTCGCTATGCCTACGGTCGCGCCGAGACCGACGCCGATGCGTGCGCCCTCGCGCAGGTCGAGCAGAAGTTCAGAGAGAGCGGGTACAAGATCACGAGCCTCATCGTCGCGCTCGCCCAGACCGACGCCTTTCTCTACAGGCCGTACATCGCCGCGGGAGGTCCGCAATGAAGGTGCTCGATCGTCGCACGCTTTTGCGCGGTGCCGGAGGCGTCGCCATCGGTCTTCCCTTTCTCGAGATCATGTCGCATTCGGGTATCGCGGCGGCACAAGCGGCGCCGCTTCCCAAGCGATTGATCGTCTTCTTTTCGCCCGACGGCTGCATTCGCGAGAACTGGACGCCGACCGGCACCGAGACGAGCTTTCAGCTTTCACGCATCCTGGCTCCCCTCGAAGCGCACAAGCAGAACATCGTCGTCATCGATGGCGTCGACAACGTCTGCGCCAAGAATGGCCTCGGCGACGATCACATGCGCGGCATGGGGTCCATGCTGACCGGCATCGAGCTGCTCCCCGGCACGACCCAGGGAGGAGCCGGCGATCCGGCCGGTCTCGCCGGCGGCATCTCCGTCGATCAAAAGGTCGCCAACCTCATCGGCAAGAGCACCAAGTTCAAGTCGCTCGAGCTCGGCGTCCTTTCCGGCGGCGGAGGCACGGTGTGGGCCTATACGTCCTATGCCGACGCCAACATCCCGCTTCCGCCCGACAACAACCCGGCCTCGGTATTCAACCGCGTTTTCAGTCAGCTCGGCGGCGATCAAACGGCGCTGCAGAAGCTGCGCGCGCGAAGAAAGACCGTTCTCGATACGGTGCTGGACGGGTATGGAACACTCGCCCCGCAGCTCGGGGCCGTCGACAAGGCTCGCATGGAGGCGCATTTTGCGGAAATCCGCGACCTGGAGACGCGCCTTACCGCGAGCGTCGGAGCCGGTGACTCGTGCGTGAAGCCCACGGCGCCTACCATCGATTACAAAGCCAACGACAATTTTCCCGCCATCGGCAAGGCGCAGACGGACCTCATGGTCATGGCTCTCGCTTGCGACCTCACCCGCGTCGCCACCATCCAATGGGAGCGCTCGGTGGGCGACGTGCGTTTCTCATGGCTCGGCGCCGATCGCGGTCATCATGCGTACTCGCACGATGCGGACAGCGCGGTCGACACCGTGGAAATGCTGACCAAGATCAACATCTGGTACGCCGAGCAATTTGCGTATCTGCTCACCAAGCTGGCGAGCATCAAAGAGGGAACGGGTACGATGCTCGACAATACGCTCGTCCTCTGGTGCAACGAGCTGTCGCGCGGCAATGCGCATTCGCACCCCGATATGCCCTTCGTGCTGGCCGGACGCGCCGGCGGCGCGCTGCGCTCCGGGCGCTTTCTCTCCTATGCCAAAACCGCCAACGTCCCGCACAACAACTTGCTCGTGTCGGTCATGAACGCGATGGGACTGCCCGATCAAACGATTGGCAACCCCGCGTATTGCACGGGACCTCTCACGAACCTTCTGTGATCGCGACGGCGGCGCCTGGCCGCGGCCGAAACGCGCGTACTCCGAATCAGCGCCCGATTGCCTTCAACCCGACGAAGAGCAGAAGGGCGCCGCCGACGCCGCCGCCGAGGAGCAGGTAAAGCAGCGACCAGCCTGCGGCCAAGACAGGCATATTCGTGGCAAGAGCTTCGGTCATCATGGCAGTGTGTTCTCCTATGGTTTCGCCGAGGCGGCCTCGTACCGAGCCACCTCACTACCCCCCTATGGAGCAAGAACTTTGCCAATCCGGACCGATGAAAGTGCGCAGCGGATGCGCCCGCGCGATCTCGCGCCTGGATGGCATACCGCTGCACTGATTTTCGTGATGGTGGCCGTCGTCGTCATCGGCGCTCTCGGAGGGGGCCAGGGCGCGCCCGCCCCGATCGGCAACGGCTCACGGATCATCGCGATCTACTTGCCCATCCTGCTCGTTCAGGCGGGCCTCACCGTCTATGTGACCCGCATCGGGCGTCCGCAAAATGCGATCGTGACGTTGCTCGGACGCCGTTGGGACACGCCCCGCCGGGCCCTCGCGGATTTGGGGTTCGCGATCCTGGTGGGGGCGTTCATCGTGGGGTCCGAACTGGCCTGGGGGCGGTTGCAAGGAGCGAGCAAAAACACCTCACTGATGGCGCTATTGCCTGAAACGGACAGTGAACGTCTGGCCTGGGTGCTCGTCGCGATCAGCGTAGGCTTTGCTGAGGAGGTCGTCTACCGCGGCTACCTTCAGCGGCAGCTCGCCGCCTTCACCAAGTCCGAGACCCTGGCGACCGTGTTGCAGGCTGTCCTTTTTGGACTTGCTCACGGAAATCAGGGTTGGACAACCGCGGCGCGGTTCGCCGTGTATGGCATCGTGCTCGCGGTGCTCGCCCGCGCGCGCGGAAGTCTACTTTCTGGAATTGCCTGTCACGCTGGTATCGACATCGCGGCAGGCTTGCTGGGTCGGTGAACTTGCGACGGGTTGGCAACCGCGCGAACGCCTTTCTGCACAACCGAGCGCCGTGAACGTTGGGTGAACATCGTTTTTACGGGGCCTACGCGCCTTTTTGCATCGCGCCCCCGAAAAGACCGCCCGCCGGGCCCCGGCGTCACCACTCATCACGAAAGAACAAGTCCCGGAGACTGTCATGCCCTATTCGCCCCTGCCTGGTGTCAGCGCGATGAGCGTTTACGTTCCGCGTCTCCGCGTCGATCTTCAGAAATGGTGCGAGTGGACCGGAAATAGCTGGGAAAAAATCAACGCCGTCGTCGGGCGCAGCTTCCGGGTTTGCGGCCGCCACGAGAATGTTTACACGATGGCCGCCAACGCCGTTTTGCGGCTGATTCGGCAAAATCACGTCGATCCACGGCGCGTCGGCTTTCTGGGGCTCGGCACGGAATCGAGCACCGACAACGCCGCTGGGGCGGTGATCGTGCGCGGCATGGTCGACCTCGGGCTCGACGCTTTGGGCATGCCGCGCCTCTCGCGTCATCTCGAAGTGCCGGAGTTCAAGCACGCCTGTTTGGGCGGCGTTTATGCGCTGAAGAGCGCGCTGCGCTACGCGGCGTCGGATGGCCGAGGGGAGCTCGCCATCGTGGTCGCTGCCGACGTTGCCGAATACGAGCGCGGCAGCACCGGCGAACAAACGCAAGGGGCGGGCGCGGTCGCCATGCTCGTCGAAGCGGAACCGAAGCTCTTCGTCGTCGACCTTCAGCACAGCGGCAAGGCGAGCGACTATCGAGGGCCCGACTTTCGCAAACCGTTCGCCCGCCATTTCACCGAGGGCTACGCGTCAAAGACGCGACGGATGTCGGACTTCCCCGTCTTCAGCGGCAAGTACTCGACCCTCTCTTACCTGGACGAGACGGTGCTCGCGGTCGAAGACATGCTTCGCAAGCTCGACGTTTCGCCGGGCGCTTACTACGACAGCGTGCGCGCGCTGTTCTTTCACCGCCCGTATCACATGATGCCGGTGCAGGCGATGAGCTTCCTCTACGTTCGGGGCCTCGCCCGCGGCGATCACCGTCACGACGAGCTTCGTCTTCTCTGCGCCGATGCCGGCGTCGCCGTCGAAGACGTGCTGCGCGAGGCGCAATCGGCGCCCGATCTCTATGCAGGGATCGTGAACGGCAATGCAACTGACCCTTACGCGGCCACCACGGCCGTGGCGGGCGTCTTGCGCAAGCGGTCGAGTTTTCAATCGCTGTTGAAGCAGAAAATGGGCCTCGGCTCGGAGTTGATCCGGGACCTCGGCAATGTCTACAGCGCAGCCCTGCCGGCGTGGGTCGCCGCCGGGCTCGAACAGGCCGCCGCAGACACCACCGAGCTTCTCGGCGCTCCCCTCGTCGCGGTGGGGTATGGCAGCGGTGACGCTGCCGAGTCCATGCCCTTGACCGTCAGCCAAGGCTGGCAAGATGCGGCTCGCAACATCGGTTTTGCGCGTGCTTTTGCGCATCCCGTCGACCTCGACCGCCAACAGTACGAAGCGCTGCACGACGGCGCCGACGTTCCCAACCTCACCTGCATACCGCGCACGGAGTTCCGCATCGCACGCGTGGGGCGCAAGTACGACACGGCCTTTCAAGATCTCGGCGTCGACTACTACGAATACGTCGCCTAGCTCGGGCCGGACGCCGATTGCATCACGCAGACGGTTCGAGCGCTGCGCGCTTGCGAAAGAGGAGCGCGCGCTCGGCGGGCGATGTCTGCTGCTCGAGGGCACGGTCGAGAAACGTTCGCGCCTCGCCCAGGTGGCCGAGAGACGCGTGCAACTCGGCGTACGTTGCCAGCGCATAAGGATAGCGAGCGAGTAATTCGCGTTCCGGAATGGCGTCGAGCTCGTCGAGCCCGGCGACCGCGCCGCGGCACATCGCGACTGCGAGCGCGCGATTGACGTCGACGACCGGTGACGGCGATGTCTCGCGGAGCGCATCGTAGAAGGCGACGATCTCCTCCCAGTTGGTCGTCGCATAGCTTTCGGCCTTGGCATGACAAGCGGCAATGCCGGCTTCGAGATGAAACCGCGAGAGCTCCGCTCCGCGCGCGGACTGCGCGAGGAAAACGAATCCCTCGGCGAGGAGCTCCGGATCCCACTGCGATCGGTCCTGCTCGTGGAGCAAAACGAGACTTCCGTCTTCCGCCAGGCGCGCCGGGGCGCGAGCGACATGAAAGCAAAAAAGCGCGCGTAGGGCTTCCGCCGCCGGCGAAGTCCAGCGATCATCGTCCGTCAGAAGGCGGACGAGCCGGAGCGACTCTTGGCAGAGAGCCTCGTCGATGCCTATCTCGCTGTCCGTCGTCGAGTACCCTTCGGTGAAAAGCTGATAGAGCACGTCGAGGATGGGGCGCAGGCGCGAGGGGACCTCGTCCGGTTCCGGAAGCTCGAACTGCGTGCCTTCTTCCCGGAGGCGCTGCTTCGCGCGCACGATGCGCTGCGCGATCGTGCGCTCATCGGACAGGAATGCTCGCGCGATCTGCCCCGTGCCAAATCCGTAGCCGATGCGCAGCGTGAGGGCGATCTGCGCGGCGCGCGCAAGCGCTGGATGACAACAGAGGAAGATCAAACGAAGCTCATCGTCGAGCTCCGGGGCGATGATCTCGACGAGGCCCGCGTGGTGCTCCGAAAGCGGCACGTTCCTCCGCTCGCGCCGAAGCGCGTCGACCACGGCGTTGTGCGCCACTCGCAGCAGCCATCCCTCGAGCGTCGCGTTCTCGACGTCGTTCCAGCGCTCGAGCGCGCGGAGCCCCGCATCTTGCACCGCGCCTTCGATGAGCGCGAGATGGTCCATTCCAAACCGCCGGATGAGCGCGGCGATGAGGCGGCCATGAGCCGCCCGGAAGCCGCGCTCGATCGCGACGTGGTGTGCTCTAGGCGTGCCCAGGGTGGCGCACCTCCTCGATCACGCGCACTTCCACGTGACCATTTTGCAGATCCAATGTCGGACACTCGCGTGCGATGGCGATCGCTTCTTCGAGAGAGCCCGCCTCGATGAGGACGACGCCGCCGACCGCCTCCTTCGTCTCCATGAACGGTCCCTCCACGACTTGTCCTCCGCGCACCGAGAGCCGGGCCCCGGTTTGATCGAGGAGCTTGTGCGAGCCGATGTAGCGCCCGCTCTCCCGGAGCGAGCCCAGCCAGCTCGAAAATCGTTCAAACATTTTGGGGGCGAGGGCGGCGTTGCCGCTGCGCTTGTCGAGATCGGCGCCCCCCAGCAATAACGCGTATTTGGCCATGTCGAGTCTCCTTTGCCTCCAAGAACGTTGGAGCAGGGGCCGGATCGACATTGAAGGCGCAATGTCGATCCTGGGTCTTGTCGATCGTTCTTGGGGCGTTCGGGTCAGCCATCCAACCTCATGACCCGGAGGAGAGCAACCATGCAAGCACGAATGAAGAACCCCGTCGTCATCGTCCCTGAAGCCATGCGGGCTCTTTATGCCCTCGGTGGCGCAGCCAAAAAAGGCGGCGTACCCCCGCGCACCCTCCTTTTGATCCACCTTCGCGCGAGTCAAATCAATGGCTGCAGCTACTGCGTCGACATGCACGCTCGCGAGCTCAAAGTCGCCGGCGAAACGGACGAGCGCCTGTTCGCCGTGGCGGCGTGGCGCGATTCGCCGCACTTCACCGCGCCGGAGCGAGCAGCACTCGCGCTCGCGGAGTCCACCACCCGCATCGCCGATCGAGAGGACGCCGTGCCCGACGCCATCTGGGAGGAGGCTGCCCGTCACTATGACGAGTCTGCGCTGGCGAGCATCGTCCTCAACATTGCCCTCATCAATTTCTGGAACCGCGTCAATGTTCCTACCCGGCAAGTGGCGGGCGTGGACCCGCGCAATGAGCGCGCTACCTAGGCTCCTCCGAGGCCGACCTCGGGCTTGGCGCGCGGCCGGCGGCGCACTTTCGGTTTGGGGCCGCCGGGTCCGCTCTTCGGCTGTACGGGACTCTTGCGCTTCGCCGCGGTCGCCGCCCGCTCCGCCTGGTGCAGCACGCTTTTCATGGTCGCCGCATCATCGTCGAAGCCGCCGTGCGTCCGCGCTTCGCTCTTGTCGCCGGGTGCGAGAATGAGCTCGACACCTTGCGAGGCGCGGGCCCCGCGGAGCTCGAGAGGGAAGTGTTTCTCCATGCCGAGAATGGGGACCTCGATGCCGCCTTCGAACGCGCGCGACACGAGGTAAAGGAGCGATTTGCTATAGGCGGGCACCGTGGGGTCCGCCTTCTCGGCGCCTTCGGTGAGGGAAAATTGCTGAAAGGTGCGGATTTCGCGACCAAGGTGGGGACGGACCAGTTGGTCGAAGCGGTCGACGCGAATGGCAGGCGCCATCCATACGATCCGTTCGACGGGGAAACCTCGGCCCACGAGCCACGCGGCGAGCTCCGCTTGCACGATGCTGCCCGCTGAATGCCCGATGAGCTCGAGGCGGACGCTCTTGGGATCGAGCACGGCGCTGGTCACGCGAGGCTCGAAGAGATAGCGGAAGAGCCCAGCTGCGTCGTGGGTGAGGGCGGCGGCGTTGCTCTTCATCTTCGACCAAAAAGGCGCCCCGATCGGGCCCGCCCACGCCTCCATGCGATTGTCCCAGAGGTCGCGCGCGCTTCCGACCGCCGCCGTGCGCGAACGTTCCAAGCGGTCGGCAAGGATGTCGGCCATGACCTCGCCGAGGCCCGTCTCCCACATGATGAAGATCGGAAACCGCTTCGAGGCGTACATGGCAGGGATCCATCGACGGGCCGTTGCTGCGGCAGCGTTTTCGTCCACCACGCCGCCGTGCGCATAGATCGCGACCGGTGTGGGCTCGTCGGGGGCGAGGCCGTGCTGTTTGCGGAACTCGGGCAAGTGATGTTCGAGCAAGAAACGCACGTCATCGGGTTGCGTACGAAAGCGCCCGCTCGTGCTGAGGCGCCCGTGATTGTCGGCATCGAGGATGAAGGCGCTGATCTCCTGCTCGGCGACGATGGGATCGCATGCCAAGACCACACTCGTGACGGTCGTGCCGACTGCCGGCAAAGGAGACGTCTTTTTGAGCTGGAGGGTCGTGCGAGCGGCGGCATCGCGATGATCCGCCGTAGGCACGCCGAGCTGCACGACCCAAGCGTCCATCTTGTTCTCTAGCCAATCGGCATAGCGAAGCCTCGCGAATCCTCCCGCGCCCCACTTTTTGCCCCACGAGTTGAAGACGTAAAATCCTTCGTCATCGTAGCCAGTCAGGACGAAGGCATGACCCCCGGGCGGCGCGTCGGAGGGAAAAGGGAAAGGGATATCGGGCGGCTGACGTTTGGCGGCGACGGTGGGCACGTGCGACCAGCCGTCGTGCGCACAAGCGCTGACGACGACGAGACCCGTCTCGTGAATGGCCGACTGCAAGTCGGGCACCGAAGAGGTCTCGACGCGATAATATGCGCCGAGTGGCCGGCGAAACGCGTCGCGCCACCAGTCTTCTGCTGCCTTGGCATGCGGCTTGGGAAGCTGATGCGTGGGCACCGTATCGTCCCAGAGATCGAAACGGCAGACCCCGCTGCGAAACCATCCCTTGAGTACGCCGCGCAGGCTCGATCCGGTGTCGGCCGTCGCTCCGGGGAACTCGTCGTAACGGCGCGCCATCGAATAGAGCATGCGCGGCGACACGCGTTCGCCTTTCTTCGGAGAGTGCCGCCGTTGTCCCGCGCCGTTCGTGCGGTTGGCGCCGTTCGTCTGCGCAAGGAGGAAATCGATGACGCTCGCCAGCGCATATCCGGTGCAGGCGTTGGTGTCGCCTTGATCGAACGGCTCGTGCAAACGCTTGGGCGGAGATACGCGCCACGGCGGAGCGACGCTGATGCGCGGCGAATAAACGCGATCGCGAAGATCGACCTTGTCCGCAACGACGTTGCGAACCCGCCGCACGGGGAGCACCGGAGCGGAGACCCGGCTGCCGCGCGAAGGAAATCGCCCGCTCGCTGCCGCGCTTTCGATGAATTCGCCCATTCGCCCGACGGCAGCTTCCACCCGCGCGCTCTCGTCGCCGCGCACCAAACGTTCCTGCGTTGCCGCGCTCGCGTCGACGGCGGCGCTTTTCGTGATCCGCTCCGAGAATTCCACGAGACTCAGCTGCAGAGGCGTCAGATGCGCAACGACCGCCCGCCCGCGGCGGCGCGGCTTGGCCCGGCGCGTGGCGCGTGCCCCGGCTCGACCGAGATCGATATCCTGTTCATCCGCCGGGGCCGGCAATGGCGTCGGGTCGGTGGGCAGCGTCTTCGGCGTAGCTCGAGGTGCGTCGAGCAGCGCCAAGCCTTCGAACGTCGCCGCGTGACGGTCTCGCTCGGTCAGGGGCTCCAGCCCGAACAGCTTGCCAACGGTCGCCGGAATGGACGCATGCTCGTAAGGCGTGTGGTCCACGAACCCACGCGGCACGAGGGGCGAGATGATGAGCGCCGGCACCCGCACGCCCAGGCGATCGAACCGAAAACCGAACTGACCCGGTGCCGAATCCGGCGTCACCGCCGCCGGCGGCGCCACGTGGTCGAAAAAGCCGCCGTGCTCGTCCCAGGTCACGACCAGCAGCGTGGTCTCCCACTGCGGCGACGCGCGCAGCGCTTCGTAGACCCGCCGCACGAGATCGTCCCCGGCCCGCATCGGCGACGGCGGATGCTGATCACTCGGTTGGTTGAGCAGCTGGATGTCGCTGAAGTCCGGTTCGATGAACGCATATTCGGGCAGCGTTCCCTTTCGCGCCGCCGAGAGGAATTGATCGAACCGCTGAAAGTGAAAGGCGAGCGGCACGAGCCGAGCGAGCGTGAGCGCCTGCGGAAGATCGTGAAAATAGATTCTCCACTCCTTGTCCGCGTCTTCTAGCCGATTGAAAATCGTCGGCATCTCGTAAGGCCGAAACACCTTTCCATCGAGAAAGCCGCCGGCCGACGCGCAATGCGCAAAATACCGATTCGGAAACGTCGGTCCCGGTACCGCCGCAAACCACCGATCGCAGACCACGAACTCGCGCGCCAGCGCATGGATCGCCGGCAGTCGACCCGGTGCGAAACCCCTCATCACGACGTCGAAATCGACGTGGGACGATGGGCCATTTTGCACGCGCGCCGCCCGCTGCAGAAAACCGTCCATCGACGGTCGCTGGCCAAATTCCGGCGCCGCCGTGCCGAAAATCTGCTCTGTCACATCAGGGAATTCGTGCGGCGGATCGAAGGGCAGGGTCTCCGCCCAGTCGGCCTGGTCGGACACAGAAATTCGACTCGCGAGGGGAGAGCCGACGATCGTGGGATTGCTCTCCGAACCGTCGAGACCGTCGATCGCCGGGTTTTCGCGCTTTAGCCATCCGAGAACGTGGTCAAACGAACGGTTTTCCAGCATCAGCACGACGACATGCTCAATCTTGCTCATCGCTCGTTCCCCTTTCGACTCGAACGCGCGCGGCGCGCTGACGAGATGGACAGGCCCCCAAGGTGGACCCCGACGCCCGTCGATTGTGAGCATCATACCGCCGCTGTGCGCGTTCGAACGATCGAGGCGAGCGATGTACATGCGTGGCAATCGCGCCCTGCTCAGCATCTTCCCGAAAGCCCGGTATCAGGCGCGCGCGCCGGGAGCGCGGCTAAGCGGGCTCACCGATCTCCAATGATGCCGCAACGCGGAGAGCGTTTGCCAATGGCCGAGCCTTACCCGGCCGGGACTTGGGGCCAGGCCGAGGCGCGCGTAGCGAGGATTTGATCGACGAGGTGGTCGAACGGCGCGTCGACACGGCGGCGGCTCTGGTCTTCGTCGTACCAGGCCAAGATTTCTTCGGCGCCACGATGAAACGGGATCTCGGCGCGGTAATTGGGCACCAGGCGCCTGATTTTGGTGTTGTCGAACACCATGCTGTGGCTCTTGTCGCCGAGCAGGCCCGCGCCCCAATCGGCGTCGTACGTAGCGATGACCGTCGACGGCACGTGAACGAGCCGCGCTTCGACGCCCGCCGCACGCGCCAAGATGCGATGGATCTGGTTCCAGGTGAGGACTTCGTCGGAGGTGATGTGCACCGATTCGCCAATCGCCCCATCGTGTCCGAGAAGTCCGACCAGGCCGGTCGCGAAGTCGCGATGGTGCGTGAGCGTCCACAGCGACGTCCCATCTCCGTGCACGATCACGGGTGCGCCGCGGCGCATGCGGTCGATGACCGTATAACCTCCGTGCGTTGGCAGCAGCGTGCGATCGTAGGTATGGGACGGGCGCACGATCGTCATGGGAAATTTCTCTTCCCGATAAGCTCGGAGCAGCCGTTCTTCGCAGGCGATCTTGTTGCGCGAATAAAGCCAAAAGGGATTGTCGAGCGGCGTCGATTCCGTTACCGGCAATCGCGCGGGGGGCGTCTGGTAAGCGGATGCAGAGCTGATGAATACATACTGCGCCGTGCGCCCGCGAAAGAGCGCGAGGTCGCGTTCGACTTGCTGCGGCTCGAACACGATGAAGTTCACCACCGCATCGAAACGATGGTCCCCCAGCTTGCGGCGGACGTCGGCGGGATCATTGATGTCGGCGTGAAGCATTTCTGCGCCGCGCGGGGGCGGGCGAGAAGTCGACTTGCCGCGGCAAAGAAGGAAGAGCTCGATGTTGCGCTGGAGGGCGAGGGCCGCGCACGCCGAGCTGATGATCCCGGTCCCACCAATGAAGAGAACTTTCATCGTTCGTAGACACTTAGCAACAAAACGGAAGGCACACGACGGGAAGGAACGCGAGAGAACACGGAGAACAAACCACGGATTTGCGCCTCACCGTGCTGGAAGCTACCGTATGAGGTTCCGGCCCGAACACCGACGACCTCATGCAGCGCGTCCCGACCCTTCCTTCGCAACTCGTCCTCAGGCTTCTGACGCTTGCGATCGGTGTCGTGGTCGGCTTCCAGTTCGGCCCCCAACTTTCCGCGCGGCCGCCGTCCCCACCAGCCGTCTGCTCCGCCGATCACGACGTTTCCGCGGATGTCAGCAAGCGTGGCGAACGTCTCGAGCCCCGCATTGCCTCGGCGTCCTTTCTCGATCGACTTGCGCCGGCGCGCCAGTCTTGCCGCCTTGGCGACGTGTTCGGTCGCGTCGACCCCCTCGCCGCAGGCCTGGCAGTTTCGGACGGCCGTCCCGATTACGCGCCACTTCCCATCGTGAAACACGTCCCGCGCATGGAACGCGGCGACCCACCAAGGACCTGAGCCCCGCACCTCATTCGCGGTTGGTGCTCAAACTCTTGGCGGCCCGCTCGAGCTGACGCTCGACGCCGCGTACAACCTATCGGAGTAAGTCATGGATTCGTTCGAAACGTTTCTCATCGTGGTACTGGTCGTCGTAGCTGCGTTTCAAGGTTGGTTGACCATTCAGGTGTTCAGGAGCGGTCTCTACGATCGCCGGCAGAAGATCCTGCAAACGCAGCTCATTTGGCTGCTGCCCATCCTGGGGTCGGGTCTCGTCTTCACGATGCTTCGCGACGACCTTCCTTCCAACAAGTCGACGCATACACAGGACAGGTAACCAGGTAGGGAACCGCGCCCAATCGAGCCCGCCCGGAAAGAAAGTATGAAGGTAAGAGCCGGGACCCGCCCTTTCTATCCTGTGAACAGCGTCGACTCGTTGGGCATGCCTCACGTTTTCGCGCTTGGGTGCGCGCTGCTACTCGCGTGCTCGGCGGACAAAGAATCCGGTTCGCGGTCGACGGCCGGAAGCAGCGGCGCCACCTCGACCACCGTGACCAGCGGCACCAGCGGTACCGGGGGTGCATCGACCGGCGGCGCGACATCGGGCGGAAACACGTCGGGCACCGGCGCAACCTCGGGCAGCGGCGGCGCGACCGGCGGTACCACGTCGGCAGGCGGTTCGGGGGGGCAGGGCGGGAGCGGGTCCGGCGGGTCCGGCGGTCAGGCTGGTACCGGGGCCGCCGGTTCCGGGGGGCAGGGTGGCGCGGGACCTAGCGGGTCCGACGCCGGCCCAAGAGACGCCATTTCCGAAGACGGCCGAAGCGATGCGAGCGGTGTCGACGCCGCTCGATCGGATGCGAGCGGCGGTGACGCCGGATTTCCGCCGATCATCGAGTGTCCGAAGCCCTCGGTGGATCGACTCCAGGTATGGACCTCGAGCGGACCCGCGGAAGGCACCACGATCCCGCCTACGGGCGACTTGCTCGTCATGGAGGGCGGCCGGTACGTCGCCAAGGTCCAGTTTCTCAATGTCGAATGGCACGTCTGCCCCGTCTACCTCGCCAACCAGTTCAGCGCGAACGCGAACCTCTCGGCTTCGTCAGGCTTCTCGCTCACCTACAGCTCGACCTCGGACATGTACGTGCAGGCTCGTCCGACCTCGCACTGGAGCGGAGGCGACCAGTGGGCGACGAAGATACCGTCGACGGGCGGTATGACGGTCACCCAATTCTTCTCGTTCGATCCCGCCAACTGGAAGTCGCTCTTCGGCACACCCACCTGGACGTTCGCCGACGCGCTGAAAGAAGTGCTCGGATTCGTGTTCGTCGGGCAAACACCAAACACCATCACCTTCTACGGCTTGCGCTTCGACGGCTACGTTCCGCCTTGTCGCTAGCGAAAACGCCGTTTGCGAACGGGCTCCTCACCCGGACATTGGGCAAGGATCGGTCGTGAACGTGCCGATGTGACGTCGACTTGCCGGTTCGTCGGTACGGCTGGCCACCCTCGCATCGCTGGCGTTTCGCCAGCGCCGACGAATCGAGAACGCGGCACTCGCCATCACCATGTTCTTGAGGACGTATTGGCCCTCCAAGGTCGGTGCATACGGAAAGTGGGAGAAGAGCTCGAAGGGGAAAAATAGGATCGGCAGGGCAGTGCCTGCCATATGGAGCCAGAAGAGCGAGAACGCGACCCTTGGAAATCGACCCGAGATGAAGAGTGCGCCAACCAGGCACTCCCACGTCGCGAGAACCACGATCTCTGCACTCTCTGGGATCTGATTGAAAGTAAGCGCGGACAGCGTGCGGCTGGCGAGCGATTCGGCTGGGCTCAGTCCCGGGAAGAATTTCAACAAGCCGAACCAAAGAAACACGATCCCAATGCTCGACCGCAGCATGACGAACCTGCGCTGGTCCATGGCTCGGATGAGGGATCGAGCGAGTCTGATCATTGAGTCGGTGGATGTTGCGTCGATGCGGTTTGCGGTGGATTTCACGATGGCCTCATTGATTGTGCCCGGTGGCGCACGCTCACTGGAGTGATGCTCACGACGCGCTCGCCGCTCACGGCAGGTCGAAGTGCTGCAGTCGAGACCGATTCTTCGGATGTATCGACGGCGTTTGGATGGGGTAGAGCTGTGTTTGCAGCTGCTCTTCGAGCTTTCCCCAAGTCTTGGCTTTTCCGCTCGTCTTCAGCCGCCCGAGCGCAGCCCGCAATTCGGTCGAGAAGAGCGTCTGCTTTTGGGAACCTTTGCCACTGACTTGCCAAGTCCGCTCATGGGCCTGACAGCTGAAAATGTGAACGTAGTTGCTGGGCCACTTGCCAAGATGGGCGACCTTGAGAAAGCTCTTGGCAAAGCAAACATCCCAAACGATCAGCGTCGCGGCGCCTCGCCGATGATGTCTTATCGTTTTTGCGAGCGACACATCGCTCACCTTGATGCCTTCCCTGATGACGCCGTTGGGTATGCCGTGAGCGACGATGTAGAGAATGAGCGGGTCGGTGTCGGGGCCGGGAATCTCGGAGGCCTTGTCGATTGTGATGCATGACGAGGCGGCGGGCCCGCTGAAGATGTTACCGATCTTCAATGGTTTGTCCGGCGACTCGGGATAAAAGGTCAGTTCGCAGGTTGAGGTTGCCATGTTCTTTACCTTTTGAGTTGGTTGTCACTATCTAGGGATCGACGTCGCCGGGGGCCGGCTGCTGGCCGTATTTGTCGACGACGCTGGCGACAATTCGCGCAACATCGACTCTCTTCGCGAGATGCAGGAGCTTGTCGGGAACTCGGAAGAGATCGTAGGAGAAGCGAGGTGTCGCGGCGGCCGATGAGGGTTTCGCCCCGGGTTCGACCTGCCACCGTCGCGATACGCTGGTCCGGTAAACGACACGCTGCAGTCGAAAACGACGGCCAACGTACGTTCGCTCGTAGATAACGATGCTCATCTGCGCCTTTTCGAGCGCGCTGGCGTGTCGCTTTGCGCCGGCGAGCGTGGCGGCGCTGGCGAGAAAGCAAACGAAAGGCTGCCGTGGGGCGCGGGGCGGAACGCGGTCCGGACCGGCGGAAGAGACGAAGCGCGATTTCCTGGATTTCATAGAGCTCTCCTCGATCAGTTGGAAGAAATTGACCTTGCGCAGCGAAAGCCAAGGTTTCGAGCAACATTGAACGCCAAGCGATGAAAGCGGGCCGTGGGGCGCGCTAGGAACGACGAGTTGAAAGCACCGCCACGCACGACCACGGGTTTCTCTTCGCTGAGACGGCTCGAATAGCTCGCCTCATCGTCGTTGACCTGTGCATCGTCGTCGACCCACTCCACGACGTTACCCCCCATGTCGAAAATGCCTTCCGGGGTCACGTCCTGCTGGGCGGACATGACCGGGAAAGGGATCACGCGTTGATTGTCACAACCGGCAGGATCTCGAACGGACAAATCTTTGTGGCTCGGGATGTGGACGTCCTTGCAAACTGGATCTTCTCGGCCCCAAGGAAAGGGTCGGTCGTCCAAGCCGCGCGCCGCGAGCTCCCATTCGCTCTCCGTCGGCAGGCGCTTTTTCTGATCTTTGCAATAAAGCCGTGCGCCGAGCCACGATACTTGGGTGACGGGAAGGCGCTCGAACGTCGGCTTCGCTTTGAACGGACCGGAAAGAGAAAGCTCGATCCCACCGGAGGCTTTGTCGCCGTCATACAGCACGAAGTCATCCCCCTGCCGAAGGCTGTAACGAACGAAGCGTAAGTAATGTTCGTCGATGTCGGCGACGATGCGGAGAGACGGGCCGATGTTCATCAAAAACTTCGCAAACTCCTCGTTCGTCACCTCGTGCACGTCGAGATCGAAGGGAGCCACGGTCACCGGTCGAGGCGGACCTTCCGCATGGATGGGGTCGCACTTCATTGGATATTTTTTGCAGGCCTCGGCTACCTGCTGGTCGCTCAGTCCCATCGCGTAGGTTCCCCCGGCAAGGTGAGCCATCCGTGATGTCGATGTTGCTCGCGCTCTACCTATCAGCCAGCGGCTGCGCGCCGCGAACACGAAGGAGACCACGAGAATTCCGGATAGCGCGAGCCAGGTGGGGCGCTTTTTGGCGAGCACCCGAATCGACGTTCCTATCGTGCTCGCCCCCAGCGATTCGATGATCGGGCGGCTGTCACCCGGAGGGCGAATGGTCGGCGCCCGGCGTCCGGAAAGAGGCGGGGGCACGGGGCGGAACAGCTGGGCGAGCGCTTCTGCCATTTTGGGGACGTCTTCGAACCGCTCGTTCGGGTCGCGTGCGAGGGCGGTGCGCACGCTGGCGGTGAGCGCGGCCGGAGTGTCCGCCCATTCCGGGCCTTCGAACGTGAGCTCGGCGTGAAGTGTCTGATCGCGAATCTCGCGGTTGGTGCTGCCGCGGAAAGGCGGGCGCCCGGCGATCAGCTCGAACGCGACGACGCCGAGCGCAAAGAGGTCGGCCCGCGCGTCGGTCTCGGTGCCACGCCATTGCTCAGGGGCCATGTAGCCGGGCGTGCCTACTCCGAATCCGAGCGAAACCGATCCCCCCGCTGCCGCCATTTGATTCGTCACATCGCTAATGGCGACTCGCCCAGCGATCCCCAGGTCGAGAATCCGCAGGCTTCCCTCCGGTGTGACCATCACATTTTCGGGCTTCAAGTCGCGGTGAACGAGCCCCCTCTCGTGTAGCGCGTGGAGCCCTTCGAGAAGCTGTTGCACGATGGCGACCGTCTCGCTTTTGGTGGGGCGATACGTCTTCATCCACACCCGCAGCGTCTCGCCGCGCACGTACTCCATGGCAATGAAGGCCTGATCCTTCCAGGTTCCTACGTCGTAGACCCTGGCGATTCTCTCGTGCTCGGCGCTCGCAGCAGCCCGCGCTTCACGGAGCAGCCGGCGCTCATCGACGAAGCTCTCGTCGCTCGTACTGCGCAGCACTTTGAGCGCCACGAGGCGCTCGAGCAGTACATCTCGAGCGAGAAACACTTCGCCCATGCCACCTTTGCCGATCGATTCGACGATGCGATAGCGCGCGGCCCAGAGATCCTCGGGCTGCGGCAATGGCAGCTGAGCCGAAGGCTCAGCAAGGCGGCGCAAGGCGGCCAGCTCAGTCGGTCCGAGCGGTGTTTCGTCGTCCTCTCCCCTTCGTTTGCTCATGGTGCGACGGCGAGCTCGTTGTGGAGCACGCATTCCCGTTAGACCCATCGCCGGCAAGCATGTGAGCTTGCAATCGGCTGACCCTCGCGCCGCGAGCGGCGAAATACGCTTCTGACCTCACAAGAAGGTGTGGCCTGGGTCTTCCTAGCAACGATGTCCAACGAAGCGCCAATCGCATGCCCTCTACATCACTCCCCAGTTGGAACAGTTCGAGAAACCGGTGTAACGTACGGTCATTGCGTGAGGGGGCGCACGTGACGGATACCCAGGAAGGGACCGAGGTTGCATCGTTCGATGCCGAAGTCCGCGAGCTGCTGGTCGCTGGACAGGAACGTCGAGCGGCTGATCGGCTGCTCATGCGTTTATCCCCCGAGCTCCGTCCGTTCCTACATCGGTTGCTCGGCGATGTTACGTTAGCCGACGAAGCGCATAGCGCGACGTGTGAGCGGCTTTGGCGCGGGTTGGCGACCTTCCGTTGGGAATGCTCGTTGCGCTCGTGGAGCTACATCATCGCTCGACGCGAAGCGAGCCGGGTCCGCGCTCGCGCCGCGCGAGCGGGGATTCACCAGACCACCCTTTCCAAGGCGGATCAAGTCGTCGCTCGGCTCGGGTCGACCTCGCGTACGTTTTCCACCTCGCGCCGCGACCAGATGGATACGTTGCGAGCATCGCTCTCAGATGAGGACCGCGACCTTCTCGTACTTCGCGTCGAGCGAGGTCTCGCCTGGAAGGAAATTGCCGCGGCGTTCCTCGAGGAGCACGAGTCCGAGCCGGAGACGATCGGGCGGGAGGCGGCCCGCCTTCGGCAGCGCTTCCGGGCGATTCGCGTGCGGGTGGTGGCGGCAATCGCCGACCGAGCTCCCAAGGATTCTGCCGAAAAACCGTGAGAGGTGACGGTCGCGCGAGGGCGCAACTGTAGCGCCCGCGACACGAGCCGACATTGTCACCTAATCGGAGCTTGCGGCGGACACCCCGGCGTTGCGCGCAACGGGTACGCAGATCACCCGAGCATATCGAACAGTTCTCCGGAGCATACGTGTTCCCGTAATTGCCGACCGCACCTCGCTTCGGATCGCGTTACGCGCCAGAGATCGCGTAACCGGCCGCCAAATACGCGGCGGATTCAGCTCTAGACATCCTTCGCCAGTTTCATATCGTACGGATTCAGTCGGTTCCCGGATGGTTCTTCCTGACGAGTTCGGAAGCGCCAATCGCGTCGGCTGCGCACCGCTTACCGACAAGGAGTGTTGCATCGATTTCTTAAGTCGACGCCTCACATCGCCAAAGACGCCGGGTCTATCGGCCACAACCTTCTTTAGTCGACCAAATGGCCACTCAATCGGGCAGCGACGACGACGACGACAGTTCTCTCGGCTCGACGGAAATGCGCGCGTTGCGGCGCCTCGCCGAACCGGTGGGTATGCAGACCCAGCCGCAGCCGGATGACCTTTGGGCGTCGCGGTATCGTTTTATCGAACCGATCGGTCGTGGAGGGATGGGCGACGTCTTTCTCGCGCGCGACGTGCTTCTCGACCGCCTCGTCGCGCTCAAGGTTCTTCGAACGACGAGCGAGGAGAGCTTCGTCGACGCGCGAAGGCTCTTGCGCGAGGCCCGCGCCGCAGCCCGCACCGAACATGCACGCATCGCGCGCATCTACGATGTCGGTACATGGTGCGAGCAATCGTTCATCGCGATGGAGTACGTTCGCGGCGAAACGCTGCGCGCCTGGATGAAAACGCGCCGCCCCGCCGCCCACGAGATCATCGCCATCCTTCAACAGCTTCTCGAAGGGCTGCAAGCGCTTCACCTGTGCGGGCTCGTTCATCGTGACCTCAAGCCTGAAAACATCATGGTCACACCCGACGGGAATCTGCGAATCCTCGACCTCGGCGTGGCCAGGCGCGTTGCAATTCCCGACCCGGCCAGCGGCACGGAGGATGAAACCTCGCTTTCGCTCGGATTCGGCGTGGGCACTCCCGGTTACATGGCGCCCGAGCAATGGCGCCAAAACGACATCGACGGCCGTGCCGACGTCTTTGCGATTGGCGTCATCGCCTATGAGCTCGTCACCGGGCATGCTCCATTCCGCGGCAGCACGACCCCCGAGATTCGCGAGCGAACGCTGCAGGGCGACATTGCGCTCAATCCCGAATGCTGGGCCCGCGTTCCCGACGAGCTGAAGGACGCCGTTCAGGTTGCGTTGGCGCGCGACCGAGAGCAGCGCTTCGCCGACGTCGAAAGCATGGTAGCGGCGCTGCTCCCCCTCTTTCCTCCGACCCTTCCCCCCATCTCCGCGCCGCGCATGTTGGAGGACCGGGTTTCGGCGACCGCTACGATAGCGGCGTCGCGTGGATCGCTGGCGGCAAGCGTCGTCGGCATTTCGGCGCGCGCGCTCACCCAGCGACGACCGCGTTGGCTCGCCATCGTCGGACTGACCGCTGTCATCGTTGGTACCGTGGCCGCTCTTGCCAACCGTGAGCCGGTCCTTTTGCCTGCGACGCCGGGAATGGTCCAGCTTCCCGGCGCATCGTACTCGCTGGGACTCTCTTCTCCCGAGCTGGACGCTCAGTGCAAAACCTACGCGGGCGGTTGCCCGCCCCATTCCAGCAACGAAGTGCCCCGACGCCCCACCACGGTGGCTCCATTCGAGCTCGATATCCGCGAAGTCACCAACGAAGAATTCGCGCTCTTTCTGAATCAGATTGGCTCGAACACCACGGTCGCCGACGACCCCGAAGACCACTACCCGCGCTTCGTCCGCTACCTTCCGCGGCCGAGCGAAGATTACCTCCTCTACGATTTGTACCCCAAGCTTGCGGGGATCCAGCGGTCCGAAGCACGATCGTTCACGGCGCAGCCGGGGTTCGAGCGGCTGCCCGTCACGCTCGTTACGTTGCTCGGCGCTCATCTCTATTGCAAAGGCATCGGCAAGAGACTCCCCACCGAGGGAGAATGGGAGCTCGCGGCGCGAGGTATAGAGGAGCGTTCTTTTCCCTGGGGAAAGGACATGCCGCGCTGCGGCGGCGTTCACATTCCAAGCAACAAGAACTTGGAACTGAAAGACCCGGAGCAATGCGAAAACCGCCGCGCCATACCGTTTCCCGTGATGAGCGCGCCGCAAGACGTTACGCCCCACGGCATTCACGATATGGGGGGAAACGTCTACGAATGGGTCGACGACGATGCGTTGCTGCACACCAAGACAGTGACCGATGCCACGCGCGCCAACGTCGAGAAGTCTGGCATCACCCGCGGTGGCGCATTCAACTCGTCGTTTACCGCCCGCACCACAGGTCGCGCGTTCTGGTTGGTGAACACGCCTGCTGACAACGTCGGCTTTCGCTGTGCAAAATCGAGCAGTAAACAATAAAGGAGCATCCACATGAAAAGGTTCATATCGACGGCGGGGCCCGACAAGGCCCCGCTCGACGGGATTGATGTTCGTTTTTGGGGCAGCAAAGCCACGCTCGACGAGGCCCGCAAGTTGAAACGCATCATTGATAAGCAGCCCGAGCTGAACGCGAAATCGGAGGCTCCCCTGAGAACGTACATTGGGCGTTCCCTCGTCCGAAACGACAGACGGACAATGCCGAAGGTGTTCGCTCGATTCGCTTCGATGCAGGATGCACCTTATGTCGTTATGTACATCGATGACGACAGCCGGCCGGACGTCCGTCCTTTCGATCGGCTAAGGCACACTGAGATTGGCTTTGACGTCTTCTCAGCTCCCATTGGGGCCGACTGGCACGCCGTTTGTGTAGAAGCCACCCAAATTTTTCGCGATCTCAGCAGCGGTCCCCCCGGTAGTCAGGTCTAAGAAAAGGCAGGAAATCATGAATACAGCGCTTTTGATTCTCAACTTGTCGGATCCCGAGAACCGCTTGGCTCCCGACGCAAGTTTCGATCGAGCGAATGTCACCATCCAATCGCCAGGGCAGGTGCCGAAAGCACCTCCACTGATAGATTCGCCCGTCCAGACATCGGCCAAAGTCACCGAGCAGTTTGTGATTCTCTACGTCGTGGGCCACGGCGTCCAGCGTGGCCTCGTGGATGGCAAAGGCGTGATTGTCGAAGAAGAGGATGTCGCCAACGAGATCAAGAAGCTGCGAAACGGACACCCGACCTTGATCGTGTGGGACGTCTGCTTTGCACGGAGCATGTTGAAGATTGGCGCCTCCGCGCAGCACAGCTGGCCCGCGAATTTCATTCACGTCTTCAGTTGTCAGCCGTTCGAGCGCACCTGGCACTCCGGGCCCGGGGCAACCCCGGCGCGAACGGTCTTCTCCTCGGTGTTGTGCGATGTGGTCGCGGAGCTGGACGCGCAAAGCAAGGGCCTATTTGATTGGAAGCAGTTGGAGCAGAGGCTCCAGACTGAATTCGGGTGGACGCAGAAACCTACGATCGAGCCGGTCGACGCGAAATGGCAGCCGCGCGACTTTGAACTGGCAAAATGGCTGGGGGTCCCCGTCGCAGCACCGTCTACAATGAACAGACCAGCTCCGGCGCCAGCGGCAATCGATCTCCGTTAGAGAGCGAGTATTGACAGCGTCCAGTACTCCACGACAGGCGGACGTGCCGTGCCGCGCGTTCGCCGCGAAGGGAAATCCGCGGCGCCTTTTGGCAGCAAGTTAAAAAAAGACGAGTCGACGCAATCACAATCGCAGCGCCCGCGACTCTTATTCATAGAAGTATGGTGACGTTCACGCACCCCGGCACGGCGCCGCGGGGCGCTCACGTCTCAAGGAGAACTACGATGACTCTTTCCAGCAACAACTCGGTACCCGTTCGCGAGGCTCCCGCCGTCGCATTGCTGAGTTCACGCCCTGCTGATCCGGCGCGGCCCTCCGTTCCGATCGAGCCGGTGCTGGCGGTGAACAACATCCAGGGAAACATCATCGGTGGTTTCAACAAAGACCATCAAACGATGTTGTTCTTGCGGGTGCGTCGCGATGGAGACGTGCAGGACCACTTGGCCGCCTTCAAGCGGTGGCTGCATGCGTTCGTTCCATTCATCGCCACAGCCGAGGAGGTTCTCGCTTTCAATCGATTGTTCAAGGCCATCCGTCAGCGCAACAAGGCAGAGACGCGCACTGTCCAATCGACCTGGATCAACATCGCCTTCTCCTTCGATGCGCTCAGCATGCTGAGTCCCAAGGACGCAGAGCTGTTCACCGACCAGGCATTTCGCGAAGGCTTGGCGAAGCGGGCGGTGTCGACGCTCAGCGATCCGGCCAAACCTGAGATGGAAGGAAACCCGAAGAACTGGGTTTTTGGCGGGCCGGGCAATGAGCCGGACGTCGTCATTATCGTCGCCAGTGATGACCCGGATGATCTCGCTGCCACGGTGGATCGCATCGAAGCGAGCATCTACGGCGGTCGGTCGGCGAACGGCGATTCGCTCCCGAGCGGCGTGCATGTCGTCTACAAGCAGCAAGGAGCGACTCTCCCGCCGCCATTGACGGGTCACGAGCATTTTGGGTTTTTGGATGGCGTGAGCCAGCCCGCCATTCGCGGTCGTCTCTCGTCGGACCCGCACGACGTTCTCACGCTACGACAGAACCCCAACGATCCGGACCAAGGCAAACCTGGCCAAGACCTGCTGTGGCCGGGCGAATTCGTCTTTGGCTATCCGGGTCAGAAGGGCAACGCGACAGAGGCGGAGGGCGGCGTAGCGGCAAAGGGCGCTGACTCGTTGATCGGTCGAGGGCCGAGCTGGGCCAAGGACGGCTCCTTTTTGGTCGTACGCCGATTGCGCCAAGACGTGCCGGGATTCCATGCCTTCCTGCGAGACACCGCGCAGTCGTTGAATATAGGCTCCGACGAGCTCGGTGCGCGGCTCGTCGGCCGGTGGAAGAGCGGCGCGCCCGTCCTGCGCGCGCCCGGCGCCGATGTTCCGGCCCTTGCCGCCGACGACTGTGCAAACAACAATTTCGAATTCCAAGATGTAACCGCGAAAATACCGCCAGGAGCCGGCGGACCGACGCAATGCTCCGATCACACGTTCAAGCAGAGTGAGGGCGACAAAACAGGCGCGATTTGTCCTTTCGCCGGGCACATCCGCAAGACGTACCCGCGCGACGACACCGGTACGCTCAGCAACGCAATCGGCGAGGTGAGCACGCAAACCCACCGGCTGCTACGGCGGGGCATTCCTTTCGGGCAGCCGTTCTTCGAGCCGAAGGACGCGAGCAAGATGCCGGACGATGGCAATAGGGGCCTCGTGTTTGCGGCCTATCAGACCTCTATCGTGGAACAGTTCGAGTTCGTGCAGGCCAGCTGGGCCAATAACATCGACTTCAAGGACGTGCGCGTCGCAGGAAGCGTCCAGTCCGGTCATGATCTCATCATCGGGCAGAGCAACGCCAACGACGTTCGCGTGCGGCGTTGCCGAGTCACGGTGGGCGAGAGCCAGATCGAAATCGAAGCCCCGCGTGATTGGGTGATACCGACGGGCGGTGGCTACTTCTTCGCGCCGTCGATTTCAGCCCTTGGGCTGCTGACGGCATAACGGTCTTTTCTTGGCATCTGCGAGCGTCGGGCTGGGACGCAAGCTCGACGCTCGCAACGGCTGCCCAGATGAAATCATGAACGGCTCAACGCCGTGAAAAATGGTTCGTTCATTTGGATTCCACCAGCTGCGTTCGGATGACGATCTCCGACGTGAGCGTTCGGTGAATCGGGCACTTGTCCGCCATTTCCAAGAGGCGGGCGCGTTGTTCGGCGTCGAGCGGCCCCTCGAGCTCGATTTCGCGCTGGATTTCGTCGAGCTTTCCTACCTTGGTCTCGCAACTGGCGCAGTCCTCGGCATGGATTCGACTGTGCTTCAGGCGCACCGTAACGCGCTGCAATGGCAATTTTTTTTGCCGCGCATACCAGCCGAGCGTCATCGAGGTGCAGGTTCCGAGCGCGGCAAGCAAGAGACCGTAAGGGTCCGGCCCTTCGTCGTGCCCCCCCACCGTGACAGGTTCATCGGCCCGAAAGTGGTGGTCATCGATGCTGACATCCTGCACGTACTCGGCGGTCGGCCCACTCACGGTCACTTCGGGATCCTTCATCATCTCGCTCTCCTTCTCGATTTCGGTCGTCATTCCACAAACTCACGCGCGGCGCTGGAAGCGAAGCGCGTACACGAAGTACGTACGATCGAACGCTCCCGTCCAGAGCCACGGCTCGAGGAGCTCAGGCTCACCTCCCATGGTCCGAAGAACCGGATCAGCCTCGATGACGTCGTCAATCAGGTTTGGGTTGGCGGCGTGGTAAAACGCCCCTTTTTCGACGATGTCGCCCATGACATCGAAGAGGTTTTGCTCCGGTCGCACGTCGGCGAGGGGGAACGCATTCGATGATGTGAGATCGGACACGAGCAAGGCCGTTCCTCCCGGCGCCGTGAGTCCGAGGAGCGTCGCGAGGTGCGTTCTCACGAGAGATACCCGGAGCGCGCCGAGCATGCGATGCGTGTCTCCCAACGCATCCCGCGCACTGAACGACATCTGCGTGAGCACACAGGCCGAGACGACGAGATCGAACGGCCCGGGCAAGCCCGCGACCGAGGCAAGGGCAGTCGACGAGGCCGCCGCAACGTCGCGCTCCGTCGGCGCTGCGCGCTTCCACTTCTTCAGGTGGCGTTCGACGCCCGACAGGTCCAAGGGCGCGTGCACGCGCAGCATCGCCTGCACCGCCGGTTTCTGTCGGGACACCGCTGCGAGGAGCGCAGATTTGTCGATGTCGACCAAGTGGATCGCCGAATAATGGGCGGCAAGCGCATCGAGATCCACGTCGTTACAATGTCCGGCCCCCAGCAGGCAGAGACTCCCGCCGCTTGCCGACTTCAGGAGCAGCTCGGTGAACCGGGCGCGGTGGCCGGCATAGAGATCCCACGCATTCGCCGACTCCTCCATGGCGTCGATATTTCGCTTGGCAAGCCGGGCATGTCAAACGGCGGGCGCGAAAGGCGTCCGATGCGAGCTTCGCGCTTGGTTATCGTTTCCGCGGCCCGAGGGCTGGTAGGGTGAGCGCGGTTCGATCAATGGCTTGGAGGTTTCACGATGATGACTCGTTCCTTCGCGGTGCTTGCGACAGCCTTCTTCGTTTTAGCGCTGGGTTGCGGCGGCAGAACGCCGTCGGGCTCGCAAGACATGGGCGGCGCGAGCGGTGCCGGTGGTGGAGGTGCGCTCGACGACGCGTCCACCGCTTGCACCGCCGGCACGGTTTCGTTCCACTTCAGCGCTGTTGACGGCAAAAACGCGAGCTACTGCGTGGGTCTCGGCTGCTCGGAGGATTGGATGACGATTCGAACGCAGCAGGGCGCCGCGATGCCTCTCTCCCTCGGCTGCAGCACGACGTGCGACGACTGTCGCTCCATCGGGTGCCCGCTCATTTGTCCTGCTCCGAAGCAAATGAAAGAGGATGGTGAACGTCTGACGTGGGACGGCACATATTGGCCGGACGCGATGTGCGGCACCAATCTGACGTGTCGAAACAAGCGATGCGCGGCGCCGGGTAAATACGTCGTGCGAATGTGCGGAGGCGCCAGCTCGTCGGATGCCGGCCCGTTCTGCATCGTCAACGGCACACCGAAGTGCTTCGAGGTGGAATTCGAATACCCAAGCGCGACGCTCGTCGAAGGCGCGATTTGACGCGAGCAGCTGGCGATGCGGCCCGGCCCAGACTCGCTAGGCGCGTAAGCGGAGAGCCACGGTGAGGACCGCCGCGGCCGCGAATGACGCAATCGTTCGCACGTGGTTCCACGCTGTCCATTCGGCGAGGTACGAGGCCCAGAGCTGGGCGCCCTCCGCGCTGGCCGGCGCGAGCGCCGCGAGCGCATTGTTGCGCGGTACGTTGAACAGCATCGTCACCACGATCGAGCCAACGAGATAGAGCACACTTCCGGCAAGCAGGTACGCGGCCCCCGCATCCTGCCAGCGCGTGAGCGAACCGACCAACCCGACCGCGCACGCCAAGCCCGTACCGAGAAACACCGCGGCGCGCGGAAGACGCGGCGTCCTTCCGAAGCTCCGGCTGAGGGCGGCGACATCGGGTGTTGACTGTGTCTCGCGCCCGAAGGAGCTGCGTGGTCCGTGGTCACTCGGCGTTGCGCGCGGGCGGCTCTTCACGCAGCTCGAGCTGGTCGGGAATGCCGCATCTACGCTTCGCGGCCGACCACGCTTCCTCTGCGGACAATCGTGCTTCTCCGTGTTCCTTGCGGAGAGACTGTGCCTCGTTGCCGGCGCTCGGGCCGTTCTCGTTCGATGGGCGCTTGCGGCGCTGATGCGCTCGTCACTCGCCGGCGGGCGCCGCGTTGAAGTCGACGAATCCGATGGGATCGGAGCTGAACAGATTGGCGACGGCGACGCGGTCTTCGGCAGGGCCGGGGTATTCTTGCGCGGCGTACGCCCTCACGACTTTCATGCTGATCGGCAGTGGGCCGAGATCACCGAAGATCTCATGGCACGTGATGGTCGTGGCGAGCGCGGTACACGTGGACGTCCCGCCGCCGGCGCTCTTCAAGGTGACGCTGGTTGCACCTGACGGAAGTGATCCGCTGAATTCGACTTCGACTGATCCGCCGACGAGGCCCACCGGCAGATAGTAGCGAAGCGTGGCGATGCCTAGCTCGACGGACCAGTCGACCTCGTCGATCGCAAACCTGGCGGCCGCCGCGAGACGCGGGGACGCGGGAACGACATAGTGACCACGGAAGGTGCCGCTCGTCGTCGGGAGTGGTTGACCGGGAGCGGTGATTGCCGCGTTCTGGTCCTCGCCGCCGCCCGATGACCGATCATCGGCTCCACATCCGCCGAGGGCGCTCGCCACGAGAACCATGCACCAAAGCTTGATCGATTTCATGGGTGGTTCCTCCTCGTGGAGCCATCAGGAGCCGCACTTGGTATGAGTACGCGGAGCGCTCGAATCTGGTTACGCGAATTCGGCTCTGCTCGATGATTCGGCCCGTCGAGAAAATATGATTGTCCCCATGATGTTCGCCGCGAATCGGAAGGGCGCGCGGCCGATCAGTCCCGACGACACGGTATCCGACGCTCTGGCCGCAGCCGCAACCTCATCTGGCCGAGCCACGACCGCCGCGCGATGGCTTCACCAGCGACAACGAGCGCGGCGGCCCTGGTCTCTCGTGAGCGCGCAGCCGTGAACCCTCAATAGACGCAGTCGCAGCCCCAACCACCCCACAAGGTGTCGTTAAAAGGCTCGTGGGTGCTTCTCGTGACCCGATGTGCGTTGCATCAATGATGCCGACGCGGCTACGCGATGGATTCCTCGCGCGCGACGAGCGGCGCGGCACCTGGCCGCGCGCGCTCGCCACTCGCCTATCTCAAGAGGCAACCGAAGTACGGCTTCACCGAACCTAGGGGCAGGGGTCCATGCCCGTCGAATGACCGCAGTGCATCGAGGCAGACGTGCCCGCTTCCGCTGCATCCCGCGCGAGATTCACGTGCTCGGCCCGGCAGCATAATTGGGCCTGGCTATAGAGCGCGCACTTGGTGAGGCAGTCCTGCTTGTCCGTAAAGAAATTGCTATACGCTGTGATGGGCTTGCAGACGGCGATGAACGTCGTGCAGTAGTTGTCGCAGGACAGATCCCGTGCTGCACCATCCCGCTCGCAGGTGTTGAGCGCTCCGTCCCCCGCGTCGCCATCCGCGACGTCGTTGGATGCGTCGCTGACGCTTCCGTCGGGCGCCGTGCCATCCGTGCTATCGGGAGCACCAGCCTCGGGCGTCGTTCCGGCGCTGCCCGCGCTGCCGGCGCTACCCGCTCCGCCGTCTTTGCCGGCGCCCGCACTGCCGCCGCTGCCCGCGTTACCAGCCGTACCTCCAGTACCCGCATTACCGGCCGCGCCGCCCGCGCCACCCTTGCCGGCGCTACCGCCGGATCCCGCGGTGCCGTCTGGCGCGGAGCCGTCTTTCGCCGAGCCGGCCGCACCATCGGTGGGCGAGCCCGCTGATCCGCCGGTACCTGCGCTACCGCCCTTCGCCGTACCACCGGATCCACCGCTGCCGCCCGTCGCCGAGCCTGCCGCGCCGCCACTGGTACCACCGTCGCTGTCGTCGCTGCATCCGCCCATCAGCGCAGCGGACGCAACGATTGCGGTCGCACAGACCAAAGAATTTCTAAACAGTTTACGCATTGTCTTCTCCTTATTGGACCATCGGTCTGAGCAGGCGTTGGCCTGCTCAGGTGTTGTCGAACCGCGGACCAATTCGGACCGCCGGGCAAAGCTGTAGCGAGCCGGGCCGATCGCCGGTCGATGTTTTCAGAGTGCGAAGCGGTAGAAGAATGTTAAGGCGTTCAGACGCACGCCGCCCCGCGCAAATCCTAGGAGTGCAAAGGGCACGCCACGGTGGTCATCGGACGATAACGCGGCTCATTTCGCGACGTCGCGGTTATCGCTGCGCGGTCGCTGCTCGGCGACCTATGACACATCGATCCGAGAAAGATCGCGCGGCGCCGAAGTTCCACGGCGAAAGCGGGGGAGCCCAAGCTCAGGCGCTGCGCGCCACGTGAGTGTCCTCCGCCCAGCGTTTACGAAGGTAGGTGAAATTGGCAATCCATACGACAGGGTTGAAGCTAAAAAATGTGAGCGCGATCCAAGCCCAGCGGTGACGCTGGGCGAAAAACCAAGCGAGTGCTGCGTAAATGCCGGCGCAGACAATGACGACAACGACGCCCGATTCGAGCATGACGCCGAGGCCAACGCCGGCGATGAACGATTGCAGGCTGAAGTAGTATCCCCACCTGTACGGTCTCTTCCCTGGATGGCGCCGCATGAAGCGACGTTGGAGCGCGAGTGCGCCGATAACGGGAACGCCCATTGCGGCTCCGACGAACGCAAGCACGGTGAGGAGAGGCCCCATCCTGTCGACCGAGCTCGCCGCAGGATTGACACTGACCGGCGCCGTTTCGTCGTCGTGGTCCAACGTGATGACGACTTTTCCGCGGGCGTGCCCTTCTTCCACATATTGGATAGCCGCTGGGACCTCACTCAGCTTGTAACGCCGGTCGATGACCGCTTTCATCTGACCAGCCTGCATGAGGTCGCGCAGAACGGTCAGGTCTTCCTGGTTCACGCTCGCCACAAAAGCGACGATGTCGTGGCTCACGAATCGCGAAAGAACGACACCTCTCAGCATACCGCTGACAGGTCCGAGCCAGCGCGCCTTGTCCGTATTCCCGGTCAACACCAAAGTCCCCTTCGCCGTCAGCGCGCGCCCGCAATCTGACAACGAATGGTTGCCGATCATGTCGAGTATCACGTCATACTGCTGGCCACTCTTCGTAAAATCCTCTTTCGTGTAGTCAATGACATGATCGGCGCCCAGCGATCGGACAAGCTCCACATTCCTCGTACTGCATACGCCGGTGACATCTGCGCCCAATGACTTTGCGATCTGTACGGCGAACGTTCCCACACCTCCCGATGCGCCGTTGATCAAGACCTTTTGCCCTGGCTGAACCTTCCCCTTGTCGCGCAGGCCTTGCAGAGCGGTGATGGCTGCGACGGGCACGGCCGCGGCTTCCTCGAATGTGACGTTGGCCGGTTTCAACACGAGCGACGTTTCAGGAGCGCATACATACTCGGCAAAAGCGCCAAAGCGGTTTCCGAATACCTCGTCACCGGGTTGGAACTTCGTTACGCTCCTGCCAACCGCTTCGACTTGGCCGGCCACATCAACACCCAGTCGTGTAGCCTTTGGCTCGAGCGGGCCCATCTGCAGGCGAGCGATGTACGGCGCGCCTCTCAAGAAGTGCCAGTCGAGTGGATTCGCGGAAGCTGCGCGCACTCTGATCAAGACCTGATCGTCATGGGGAACGGGCTTTTCGACTTCTTCGAGTCGAAGGACTTCGGGGGAACCATAGTCGTGATGAACGACGGCTTTCATCCGGGGAACAACGCCCGAAACCGGCGTATCGGCCACCGATGCGCCTGCATACAAAAGCGCAGCCCCGCAAATGGCTGATACCAAGAGTTGCACGTGTGCTTTCATGAGATCGCGCTCATGCAAGCATGGTAGGCCCTTTTTCATGTCGAAGATCGATCCGAGCGGATCGGAAAGCGCGTCACCGTCGCGTGGCGTGTCGACGGACGAGATCCGATGGTATTCAACGTCATGAGCCATCTCACCCCAGCCGATTACCGAAAAATGCCATGGCGCAACGGCGGCGGCACAACGACGGAAATCCTCGTCGTGCCAGACACCGCGACCGCTCGGGATCGCTTTGATTACCGGCTTAGCATTGCTGACATCGCGATAGACGGACCTTTCTCCCGCTTCGACGGCTACGACCGGCACATCATGCTGCTCTCCGGCGCCGGGATGGATCTCGATTGCGGGGCTCACGGGCGAATCGAGCTTCGAACGCCTTTCCAGCCGCGTTTCTTTTCCGGCGACTGGGACGTGAGCGCCTTGCTCGTCGCGGGGCCGGTGCGCGATTTGAATCTCATCGTGGACCGCGCGCGAGCGTCGTCATCGCTCGGCCTGCGTGTACTCGATGCGCCGCAGGCGTTCACGGTCGAATCCGGAGAGGTCTGCGTCGTGCACGTGATCTCCGGCACGCTCGTGAACGCCGGCGAAGGCGACACGCTCGTTGCGGACGCGCCGTTCGAGCTCGTCCCCCAGGGCACGGCGCGCCTCGCCATCGCTCGCATTGGGTGACGGTGCTGCCGCAGCGGCCAACGACGTTGCTACCCAGTCGGTCACGCGCTCGGAGGTGGGTGCGACGGGGTGACTCGATGCTACGCTCGCGGCCGAGACATGGAGCCGCCGGAGAAACGCAAAGTCATGAACGCACTCTCGCAGCTCCTTTCCGAGCTGGCGGTCCAGGCGACGAATGCTGCGAACGCAACGCGGGAGGGGGCGACGCATCCCGAGGCGAAGCCCGAGAACGACAAAGACACGCGGGCGCTCGAGCAAAGCTACCTCGCTCGAGGACAGGCGCTTCGGGTAGCGGAGCTGAATGAACAGATTCAATTGCTGCGAGTGATGCCGCTACGCTCTTTTGGGCCAGACGATCCCGTCGCGATAGGAGCGCTCGTTACGCTCGAGGCCGAGAAGGACGTGCGATGCTTGTTCCTCGTCCCTCACGGCGGCGGGAACGAGCTTTCGATCGACGGCGCCAGGGTATTCGTCGTCACGCCGCAGTCTCGGCTCGGCGCCGCCGTGCTCGGCCGGGGCGTGGGCGACGACGTCGAGCTCGTGGTGCGCGGCGTGAAGCGCGAGTATGTCATCGCGGCGGTGTCATGAGTGGCGCTCTGCCGACTGCATGTTCGATAGGATCATCCCAACTGCTGTTGGGTGCGGACCAGCTGGTCGACCAGCCGTTCGAGCGCCGCGTCGGGCTGATCGCAGAGGCCCGCGTGAGCAGCGGAAGTCTGCAGGATCGTGCTGCGCGGGGCGACGAGCCACCGGAAACGCTCGCTCGAACTGAGATGTCCAATCGGTCCCGCGGCGGGGCCACCCGTGCAGATGCGGGAAAGACCGTCCAGGTGATCTGTCACGATCGCGAGGTCAATCTTTGGCCACAGCGCGAGCAATCGTCGTTCGTCGAGATCGGTACGCGCGGAGAGAAAATCGCATGCGCCGCAAAATAGAATGACGCCGACGTTGATGAATTCCTCCCGTTCCGCGCGGGGCACCACGCGTATCACGGAATATTCATACGCGAAGCGCGCGGACACGTTCAGCCTCCTCCAAAAAGATGTGCAATGCCTGGGTCCGCGCCTGCAGCCAGGCGGCGTAGTCGCCGGCCAGTTTGGGGACGTCCGCCGGAGCGGTATCGGCTAAGAGCCAGCTGTCCGGAATCTGCTGCGCAATGCGACCGATGATGTCGCTCGTGATGAGGGTTTGCAAGTGAGAGGCGGCGGCGCGAAGGTCCGACGCCCAAGGCAACAGCACGTGGTCGCGCACCTCCCTGAATGGGTCAGCGGCGCTCTCCAAGCGATTGCCCGGCCGCCAACTATGGTGAAAGTAGAGCGAGGCGCCATGGTCGATGAGCCATGGGCGGCCGTGCCACGAGAGAATGTTCGGATTGCGCGCCGTGCGATCCACGTTCATGACGAATGCATCGAACAAGACGATGAGGGAGGCCGTGGTCCTGTTCGGAATCGGACCGACGATAGGATCGAAGGTGATACTTCCCGGCAAGTAATCCATTCCCAGGTTGAGACCGGCGCTTGCCTCGAGCGGTCGGAGAAGCTCGGGATCGGGCTCGCTAGCCGCGAGTCGCACGTCGAGCTCGATGAAGACGATTTCGGGGACGGTTAGGCCGAGCGCCCGCGCGAGCTCGCCAGCGACGAGCTCCGCGACGAGTGCCTTCGATCCCTGCCCCGCACCTCGCAGTTTGACGACGTAGAGCCCGAGATCGTCGCCCTCGACGAGCGCGGGCACCGAACCCCCCTCGCGCAAAGGCAAAACGTAACGAGTCGCCTGCACCGTGCGCATCGCGCAGAATGTAATCGATCCGGTGGGGAACGTCAGTTTGCGGCCCGAAACGCTGGCCGCGAGGTTAGGTCGCTCTGGTTCGTGCGGGCGTGTCGAGCGTCAGTCCCAAACGCAGCCGCAGACTTCGGGCGAGCTGTCCCAACGGCCACCTCCTTCGCAGAGTCCCTGCACCTCGCAACGGCAGAGGCTCACGCAGTCGGCGTCACCTTTCAGCGGATCGCATCCGTCGGTCTCGTTATCCGCGCAAGTGCCCGCGCCAGGGCAGGGAAGGCCCGCAAAACCGCCGCACGACGTTGCGCATGGTCCATCGTACGCGACGGCAACGCCCAGCACGGCGGCTTGGCACTCATTGCCGTAGGTCTGGCCATCGCAACCGCAGGTTGGCTGGTAGACGTCAACGCATGCTTCCGGAATGCGACGACAGGTCCCTTCTTCGGCAAGGCCGGGACAACGATTCGCCGTGGCCGTCGCGCAGAACTTGTCGCTCGGGCATACGCGACCGTCGGGCCCCTCGCACTTATGGCCCAGTACGTCGTCCTCGCCGACAACCGATCCGGGGGTGGCTCCGCCTGTTGGCTCTGCATTGGCTCCGCATGCACCGACCGCACCGATCGAAGTGAGTGCAAACCATCTCCAAGCTTTCATGATTCGGCCCTCCTTCGCTTGGCAATGCAATTTGATGGCCGGACTGGACCGACGGCGTCGACGTAGCATTCGCATGGTGCACGCCAGTGGTGCGCGGCCGGTGGCAAGGGATGCACGTCGCGCGGTTGAACTTGCACGCTTCGATGAAACCGACCGCCCGTCGTCAACGAAGGCGTCATTGAACATAAGGCCCAGGCGGGCTTGCCAGGCGAACGAGTGACGTCGGCGAGTGCCGGCGCGGTGTGATCTATCCGATGCGGATCGCAATGAAGGAGGCGCGTTGTTGCTGACGAAAGCCTCGCTTACGCTGTGGCCGCTATGAGCTGGCAAATCGATCACGTGTTCTTCGCGACTGCTGACGCGGACGCTGCCGAGCGGGAAATCACGCAATTCGGAGTGACGTTCACGCGACGTGTCGCCCACCACGGTCAGGGGACCGCCAATGCCTGTGCAATGTTCGAGAACGCGTTTTTCGAGATCCTGCGTCCGGTCGAGTATCAAGAGCTTCGCTGCGCGAACGTGAGGCCGCTCGGATTGGAAGAGCGCATTCACTGGCGCGAGACGGGGGCATGCCCATTTGGTGTGTGTTTTCGGCCGAGCGATGCGGATGGTGCGCTCGCGTCGTGGCCGTTCGAGACGTGGAGGTACGAAGCTGCCTACCTGCCGACTGGCGCGTGTATTCCGATCGTGACACCGGTCGGCTGTTTGGCGGAACCTCTCGTGTTCCTCGCAACGAAGCCTCGATCGGTGAATCACGAGATGCCGTTGCACCGCGGGGCCGTTCGAAGACTCACCGGGGTGAAGGTGGTGCGCGTCGGTTCGGCCTCGGTCGTGTCCCAAGGCGTGCGGTGGTTTTCCGAAAATGGCTATTTCTCACTCGCCGACGGGGCTGCGCATCGCCTCGAGCTCGAGTGGAATCACGGTGCTGAGGGAAACATGCACGCGTTTGCTGACGGCCTGCCCATCGTATTGCGTTGGTAGCTAAGCTCACGTCCGCAAACGATCGCCACGCGGCTACGCGGCGCTCACGCTATTCGACTTCGAAAGAAAGCGACGAAGACGTCATCCCATCGCTGCGTGCCGAACGCGGCGGAGCGGCCTCGATGCGCTGGTGCGGTGGTAGCGTGCGGCCGTGCGCTCGAGTTGCTTATTGAGAAAGGTGCCGGCAAAAAGGAACATCATTGCGAACGCAGGGACTGAGGACAACCAGGTCATGAAGCGCATGGTGTCCAGGATAGCCATGCTTTCGAGGCAACGCTCGAAGCTCCTCGTTCTTTTCTCCGTTTCTTCTCAGCGCGGCCGGAACGCGAGCCTTCTTTGTCCTCGAACGAGTCACCCGTTCAGTTCATTCGGTCGCGGGAACGTGCTGCTGCGCGATCGTCGCCGGCGCCGGCGCGAGGCTACGATCAGCGGGAGCCCGAGAAAGCAGACCAAACGGGTCGAAACGACCGAGTTTTGGCTGGCGAGACTGCAGCTGCACCCGTCAATCCCGTAAACGACGTCGCTCGCGTCCGCCCTGACGTCAGCCGCGCTGTCCAGGAGACCGCCGTCTCGGCCCGCGCCGGCAGATCCAGCGAGTCCACTGTCGCCGGCGTTGCTCCCGCCCGCGCCCGCGGAGCCACCGACGCTACTGCCGCCCAAGCCGGCTGAGCCACCCGCATTGCTGCCGCCCCTGCCAGCGGCGCCGCCCATGTTACTGCCCGCCCTCCCGGCCGAGCCGCTGTCGGTGGCGCCCGTACCCGCCGAGCCGTCCGTACGGCTGCCACCCATGCCGGCTGCGCCCCCCGTATTACTTCCGGCGGTGCCCGCTGAGCCTCCGCCACCCATGCCACCCGTGCCGCCGGTGCTCCCGTCGACCGAGCCATCGAGGCTGCTATCGCCGCCGCCAGTACTCGTGCCCGAATCTGCGCCGCCCGCGCCACCGCTGCCGTCCGTTTCGCTCGTCGCGTCGCCG
>DATHEQ010000258.1:0-3574 GCA_035318505.1 Polyangiaceae bacterium
AGCGGCGGCGCGTCGTTTCGCCTCGTCGATCCTGGCGCCCCCGATTTCATGGAGTTTGCCGCGGCGGAGCGCGACGGAAAGCGCGCGCTCGTCCTACGTGACACGCAAGGCGAGCAGATCTTCTTGGACGCAGAGTAGGACGGAGCCATGAGCGTGATGCCTTGCCTCTTTTTCGACCAGACGGGCGTCCCCAAGATGGCGTTCTGTCCTGGCACGCTCGATGAGCCCACCAACCTACGATCAAAAGCGCACATCTTCTTGGCGATGCGCGTCCCATCCGCCGGTCAGCACGTAGTCGATGCGTCGGCTATGCGCTGCTCGCGGCCGTTCCAACGGGCGTCGTCGTAACGGCCTCGTGAGGACGGCCGAGCCGGTCGTGCCAACGCGCAGCGCGAGGGCTGTCTGCGCGTAGACTTCAAGGGGTTTGGGTTTCAGCCATGCTGAAATTTTTCCTGAAAAGGCTCGTCGAGGAGTCCCCAACCCCAATGTCGAGGCTCGACAGCATGTAGGGTTCGCACGGGGCCTGATTGGTGCGTTGCTTAAATTTGTCCTGGACATTAATCGCCTGCGTGCGAACCTCGGCGAGCATCATGCGTTCAGACCACAGACTTTCGGCTTTGCTCATCACCTCCGCCGTCGCCACCGCATGCTCGGGCAACACAGACCCTTCCGACGCCGGGACGGCAGACGCAGCTCAAGACGCCAGGACCGGCTCCGAGGCGGGCGACGCCCGTTTGGACCCTCTCGTCGAATCGCGCCGCGACATCGGCGTCGACGGGGCGATCGATGCGTCGGCCGACGTTGCAATGGACTTGGTCGACGCTGCGACGGACGCCTCCGCCGACATGGTGATCGACGGCGCAGTCGACGCGCCGACGGAGGTGCCAGATGCTCCAGATACGAACGCTAACGACGCGTACGCCGACGCACCCGACACCGCGGACGCCACCGACGCGCTCGGCCCCACGATCCAGGACACGAGCGTCGTCGCTGACGCGGACGCTGCCGATGCGGATCCGGACGATGCGCACACGGCCGACGAGCACATGATCGATGCTCCTGACGCGTCGGCGGCGGACGCCGGTGCGGGTGCGACCGATGCGGTCCCGACAGACGTGCACACGACCGACACAAACACGACTGACGCGCACACAGCCGACGCACATGGCGTCGCCGACGTTGCCAGTGATGCTGTCGACGCTGATGGCGGGCTGCCCAACATCATCTTCGTGACCTCCATCTCGTACCCGAGCAACCTCGGGGGTCTTGAGGGCGCCGACGAGAAATGCCGTCAGCGCGCAGAGGCTGCAGGGCTCAGTGGCACCTTCATCGCGTTGCTGTCGACCTCCACGGGCAGCGCCAAGTCGCGGCTCGGAACGGCGCGTGGGTGGGTCCGCACGGACGGCAAACCGTTTGCCGACCGACAACAAGACCTCTTCAGCACTTCGCTTACCGCTATCGACTCGGCTCGCACTTATTATCCGCCGAACCTGGACGAATTCGGAAACGTTCTGCCTATCAATACCATCGTCACGTCGGGCACCCAGTTCGACGGTACGCTCGACACGCGGGGTGGCAGCTGTGACGATTGGACGTCCACGGCCGCCATGATGAAGGCGATTGGTTACCCGAGGGACGGTGCCCACGGTTACCTCTTCGGTGGCTGGTCATCCTGCCCTTATGCAGGCAACCTTACCTGCATCGAAATCTCCCGAACTTCGCGCGTCGATCCTCCTTCTCTGCCGCAAATCCGACGCACTGCGTTCGTGAGCACTGGGTATTTCTACCCGGTGAACGGGATGGCGGGCGCCGATGCGGTCTGCGCCTCCGACGCCGCGACCGCGGGCTTGCCAGGCACGTATCGGGCACTTCTGGCAACGACGCAGGCGTCGGCCATGTCGCGATTCAGTGTGGGAGGGGCACCGTGGGTGCGGGTCGACGGCGTGGTCCTCGCCGCGACGCCATCCGAATTTGCTGCGGGCAACTGGCTCGCCCCCCTCAACGTGACGGCCCGCGGCGCGCACCTCGCCAACTGGGCCGTGTGGGTTGGCTCTCCCGGACCTTCCGCCGTGGGAATTTCGACGTGCAACGACTGGAATCCCACCGACCCGAGCACGCAAGGGGGGACCACCACGATTGCCTACTCGAGCGAAACCTCGTGGTGGCGCGAAGACAAATGCGATTGGTCATACGGCCGCGTCTTTTGCCTGCAGCAGTGATCGCAGCGTCCAACACAGATGGAGGGCTCGCCCGACCGCCGCAGGGCACCCATGCATCTCGGCGATGCTACCGCTGGCTCGCGCCGCTCGCCCGAGGGTTCGTCCATCTCCCGCGACCCAACAATGATGCCGGCCCTGAGGCGTTTTTGTGCAGTGTGAAACGACAGCGCATCTGTTGGAACTTGCAGAAGATGAGGTCGCGGCTGTCGCCAAAGACGTCGTCGTGAGAAACTCGCTCGAGTTGCGCGACCTGGTTCCACAGTTGTCGCAAAAAGTCGCGGGCCGGCGCGAGGAGCGCTATTGGAGCTGCGCGCGGTGGCATGTCGGCCCGCAGGACGAGCCGTTGGGCTCGTAGGTATTGTATGAGACGGCCGTCGCCTCCTTCGTCGCGATGGTGACGCCGCCTGGATCTGCCACCGTCACGCGGTAGCGATCGCCCGCTCCGAGACGCGCGGCCTCGAGGAAGGACCAACTGATCTCCACCCGGTCGGGGCTCGTGACGTCGGCAGCCCACACAGTGCCGGACACGCCGGAGCGCTCCGGAAATTCGAAGCCCGCGCCCGAGCCAGGCAATCTGACCGCCGGCGATCGCGGCAGCACGCCGACCACACAGACATCGTTGAAACAGGCGGTCGCGGTACTCCCATCTGGTATGAGCACGTCAGCTCCCATGACGATGGTGAGGGTAGTCGCTGATGCAGCCGACGTCCGTGCAACTGCCGCATCCGGGCAGCGCAGGGACCAAGAACAAGATCAACCCGGCAGTCAAACAGACCAGAGCGCCCGAGAAAAAGAGAGTGCCCAGCTTCCGCATGTTAGCCGTCCTTCCTAGCTGGGCATCCAGTCTACGGCACGTTCAGTGACGTGCGATCCTGCATTTCGGATCCCCTCGCCGACCATCGTTACGCGGCGGCGAACTTCGGATATTGGGCCAGTTTCAATGGACCCGCGGCGCGCCGGAGCGCGGCCCGTCCACCGAGCCTACATCCTCAACGGGCCGAAGGTCTTGCCATCGACCCGACGCTCGCCTTGGAGCGGATCGAATCGAAGATCTTGCGCCCGAGCTCCTGCGTCTTCAACGCGATGAGCAAACGCAGCGAGGGGGCTCACGCCGGGTGGAATCGGTTTGCACGATGCCGAGGGAGGAGGTTTCCTCACCAACCTCCTGCAACCTGTCGCCTGCTGCCGACCCGGACCCCACAGGTGGGACGATCCCGTCCGCTCAAGTAGTGGAAGGTCTGGCCGAAGCCTCCGAGGCCTCGGATCAGGCGAGCGCCGAGCCCCGAGCGCGACTATACTGCCCCGTTGCAGACGGCGTTGCCGGTCTGCCCCCTCGCACGAAAGGCAGGAACAAC
>DATHEQ010000259.1:0-8851 GCA_035318505.1 Polyangiaceae bacterium
GGTCGGCGGATCACCGCTCGCGCGCGGCCCGCTTGCTGCGCGGCGCGGATGCGGGAGCCGCCGTGGCCAAGGCCCCTTCGAGCACTTCCTTCAAGTACTTCGCGGTGTGCGACCCGGGGGCTTGCGCGACCTCTTCCGGCGTCCCTTGCGCAACGAGCTGGCCACCGCGTTCGCCCCCCTCCGGACCGAGATCGAGCACCCAATCGGCGCACGCGACGACGTCGAGGTTGTGCTCGACGATGACGACGGTGTTGCCCGCATCGCGTAGGCCGCCCAAGGCGATGGTGAGAAGCTCGATGTCGGAGAAATGCAAACCGGTGGTGGGCTCGTCGAGCACGTAGAGGGTGCGCCCCGTCGCTTTACGTGCCAGCTCGCGCGCCAGCTTGACCCGCTGCGCCTCGCCGCCCGACAGCGTCGTCGCGGGTTGACCGAGCGCGATGTAACCGAGACCGACGCGGCAGAGAGCCGCGAGACGTTCGCGAACGCGCGGGATGGTTTCGAACGTCTCGATCGCTTGCGTGGCCGTGAGGTCGAGCGCATCGGCGACGGAGAGCCCGCGGTAGAGCACCTCCAGCGTTTCGCGGTTGTAGCGGCGCCCTTGGCAAGCCTCGCAAGTGACGAAGACGTCCGGCAGAAAGTGCATCTCCACGCGCAAGACGCCGTCGCCTTGGCAGGCCTCGCAGCGGCCGCCCTTCACGTTGAAAGAGAAGCGCCCCGCTTTGTAGCCGCGGGCCCGCGATTCGGGCAGCCCCGCGTAGAGCTCGCGGAGCAGCGAAAACACGCCGGTGTACGTGGCCGGGTTGGAACGTGGCGTGCGTCCAATCGGCGCCTGGTCGATAGAGACGACTTTGTCGAGGTGTTCGAGGCCTTCGATCCCCTCGCAGGGCCCGACCGCGCCCGCGGCTCCGTAGAGCGTGGCGCGTGCCGCGGGCAGGAGCGTATCGACGATGAGACTCGATTTGCCCGAGCCGGACACCCCGGTGATGCAGGTCATGAGCCCCACGGGGATGGTCACCGTGACGTTCTGCAAGTTGTGAGCGGTGGCGCCGATCAGCTTGATGACTTTGGCGTCGGGGCGCTTGCGTTTGGCGGGGATGGGGATGCGTTTTTGGCCGGAGAGGTACGGACCCGTGACCGAGGTCGGCGACGCCATGATCTCCGCCGGCGTGCCCTCGGCGACGATGTTGCCGCCACGCGCGCCCGCGCCCGGCCCCATGTCAATGATGTGATCGGCGGCGAGAATCGCCTCGCGGTCGTGCTCGACGACGATAACGCTATTGCCGATGTCGACCAAGCGCCGCAGCGCCTCGAGCAAACGCTGGTTGTCGCGCGCGTGCAGACCGACCGAAGGCTCGTCGAGCACGTAGAGAACGCCCACCAGCGCGGCGCCGATTTGGGTCGCCAGACGAATGCGTTGTCCTTCGCCGCCGGATAGCGTCTGCGCCGACCGATCCAGCGTCAAATAATCGAGCCCGACGTCAATCAAGAAGCCGAGCCGTGCCACCACCGAGCGGAGGAGGGGCTCGGCGATCGCGCGTTCGCGCCCTCGCAGCGCGCTGGCCGGTGCGAGCAGCTCTTCGAGGAAGGTGCGCACGTGGCGAAGGGCGAGGGTACCGATGTCGGAGATGTTCTTGTCGGTGAGCCGCACGGCCAGCGCTTCCGGGCGAAGGCGCCGCCCGCCGCACGCGTCGCAGGTGCGGGTAACGGCGAACCGACCGAGATCGTCGTCGCTGATGGCACCTTCGTCGAGATCGGGGTCGGTCGTGTCGGGCTCGTCGGCGGCGTTGCTGGCTTCGGCGTCGGCATTGATACGGCGTTCGAGCCGGGCCACGATGCCGTCGTAGGCGGCGCCGGCTTTTTTGGCCCGCGAATGGCCCGCTTGCCCGAAAAGAATGGCTTGCCGGATCGGCTCCGGGATCTCGCTCCACGGTTTGTCGGCATTGATACCGAACACCTGTACGGCGCGCGCGACCTCTGCGGCGAGGGCAGGGGAGCCGCGCCTTCCCCACGCCAGCACGGCCCCTTCGCGGAGGGTCCGCGTGGCGTCGGGGACGACCCGCGCGGGGTCGATCTTGGTGCGCGAACCGATCCCGTCGCAGGCCGGACAAGCGCCGTGCGGCCCGTTGAACGAAAACATGCGCGGTTCGATGGGCGGAAGCGAGATACCGCATTCGATGCACGCGAATCGCTCGCTCATCCAGATCGGCTCGCCCCCTTCTCCAGGGTCGACGAGCAAGCGCCCCTCGCCGATTTTCAGCGCCAGCTCGACCGAGTCGGTCAAGCGCCCCTTGAGGCCGTCTTTCAGAACCACCCGATCGACGACGACGTCGAGATCGTGCGGCCGGGACCGATCGAGTACGAGCTCGTCGCCGAGGTCGACGACCTGGCCGTCGATGCGGGCGCGCACGAATCCTTCGCGTCGCAGGCGATCGAACTCGAGTTTCAGCTCCCCTTTGCGGGCACGGACGATGGGCGCCAGAAGCGTGAGGCGGGCTCCTTCGCCCATCTCGAGAATGTGATCGACGATCTGCTGCACGGTCTGCGCTTCGATGCGTTTGCCGCAGCGGGGGCAGTGGGGCACGCCGACCCTGGCGAAGAGAAGGCGGAGGTAGTCGGCGATCTCGGTGACCGTGCCGACGGTCGAACGGGGGCTCTTGGCGAGCGCGCGCTGCTCGATGGCGATGGCCGGCGAGAGGCCCTCGATGTTGTCGACGTCGGGCTTGGCGAGCTGCTCGAGGAACTGCCGCGCATAGGCGGAGAGCGACTCGACGTAGCGTCGCTGCCCTTCGGCGTAGATAGTGTCGAAGGCGAGCGACGATTTTCCTGATCCGCTCGGGCCGGTGATGACCACCAGCCGATTACGGGGTAGCTCGCAGCTTACGTTGCGAAGATTGTGCTGCCGCGCGCCGCGAACGATGAGCCGATCCATAGGCACCCAACCATTTCGGTCCGGGTCCGAATTAGCACAGCGCACCCACAGCGTCCGCCGGATTGTAGGGGCGTCTGCGTCGGCGTGGGTTCTCTGGCTTGCAGCGTGCATCGCCGTCGGCAGCGGGCATCGCGAGCCGCGGCGCTGGCGAGAACTTGCATCGTTGGCGCCGTCGCTGCTCTTCTTCAGGCAGAATGACCGCGAGAACCGCGAGGGTGCGGCGGAGGTGCGGACGGACGTGCTCGAAGCGCTAGGGGCTTTTTTGCCGCTGATCCTCGCGCTCGTCCCGCTCGCGGCCCCTGCGCCCGGCTGGCTCGGCGTCGATTTGGCGCCGCTCGTCGCGCTCGCCCTCGCCGAGAAGCTCGGCGAGCCGTGCCGACCGGGCATGGTGCTCGTCGACGCGAGCTACTGCCCCACTTACCACTACGAATGCCAGCGGTTCATCAAGGCGGACGAATCCGATCGCGCCGAGCGCTGCGCCGAATACGCGCGCCGCGGCACTTGCCCGCTGCTCCTCGAGCCGCGACGCTACTGCGTCGATCGCTACGAATGGCCGAACCTGGTGGGCGAAAATCCGCGCGTCTACGTCTCCTGGTTCGAAGCGAAATCGCTCTGCGGCGCCGTCGGCAAACGACTCTGTCGCCGCACGGAATGGATGCTGGCCTGCGAGGGCCAGAAAAGGCTCCCTTATCCCTACGGATTCGTGCGTCAGCCGAGCCCCTGCAACATCGATCGGGGTCCCGTCCCCTTCAGCGACGAGGCCATGCAGAACCCGGACACCCGGGAGGCCGAGCTGACGCGCTTGTGGCAGGCCGATCCGGTCGGTTCGCACCCCGGCTGTGCGAGCCCTTTCGGCGTCTACGATATGAGCGGAAACGTCGACGAGTGGACCGATAACCAGGCGGACGACCCCGATACCCCCGATATTTCGACGCTCAATGGCGGCTATTGGGGGCCGGTTCGCGATACGTGCCGCCTGACGACCTGGGCGCACGGGCCGTCGTTCAGGTTCTATCAAGTGGGATTTCGCTGTTGTTCCGACGCTGATGACGGCATCGAAACGCCGCCGATCGTGCTCCACCCCGGCGGATCGCCCTGACCGGACCGGGATGAGAGGGTCGTCGAGAATCGCCCCCTTCCCCTCTACCGCCTCTTCGACTAGGTTTTCCCGCCGTGGTCGTCACGGCCGAAGGTGCGTTTTTTCAGAATCCCGCTTGCCGCGTCGATCAGTTTGTCCGGGCCTATAGCTCAATCGGTCAGAGCCCCCGGCTCATAACCGGGCCGTTCCTGGTTCGAACCCAGGTGGGCCCACCACGACGTACGGCGGCGACGAGACGAGCGGTGTCTCTCGCCGGTCCGCCTCCGCCCACCGGCTCGTTGCCTCACCACGCGTCGTTGGACGCATCGGTCCCCCCCATCGCGTCCACCCCATCACTGCCCCCGGAATTGGTCATGCGCGCGCCGTCAGCCCGCCTGGCCGTTGAAAGTGCTGCCCTTTCGCCCCTCCACGGGGCAAGCTAGCCAAAAGGAGATTTCGCGTTTGAGCATCAGGGATCAGATTGTCAAACTAGAAGCGCTGGCGGCAGTGGACGCAGAGCTGCACCGCCTAGACGAGCAGCTTGCCGAAGAGCGCGGGATCCTCGCCAATTTGAAAAGCGAGCTGCGTACGCTCGACGAAAAGCTGGTGACGGACCGGGCAAGCCTTTCCGAAATGGACAAGACCCGGGGCGAACTCATGGCGGAAGTCCGCCAGATGACGACCCAGATCGAAAGGTCCCGCGAAAAGCTCTCCCGCTCTCGCAACGAGCGCGAATCCAACGCCGCCCAGCGCGAGCTCGAGGAGCTCCGCAAGCTGCAGCGCGATCGCGAAGACGAAAGCACCAAGCTTTCGACCCTCTCCGAGTCGGCTCGCAAAACGATCGAAGAGACGGAGGCCGCGCAGAAGAAGATCGCCGACGAACTCGGCGGCCGCGAATCCGATATCTCGAAGAGCTTGACCGCGGCCATGCAAGAGCGCGACGCCAAGATCGGCGAGCGCACCCGCCTTGCCGAAGCAGTGCAGGCCATGACGCTCCGCCGCTACGAGCAAGTGCGCAAGCGCAAGGGCAACGCCATCGCCAAGACCATCGACGGGACGTGCCTCTCCTGCCATATGCGCCTGCCTCCGATGCTCTTCCAGAAGCTCATGCGCGGCGACGCCTTCGAGCAGTGCCCGAGCTGCAACCGCATTCTCTATTACGAGCCTCCCGCCGACGAGCGTGAGGGGGGGACCAGCTGAAAAGCTGTCCGACTTGCCACCGGCTTTACCCCGACGACGCGGGATTCTGTCCGCTCGACGGCATCGAGCTGAAGCGCTCCACGCTGGTTCCAGTCGCATCGACCGACGAGGATCCGCGCGTTGGCGCGGTTCTTTGCATGCGTTACCAAGTGCGCCGGGTGGTGGCCGACGGCGGGATGGGGCGCGTCTACCAGGCCCTCGACCTGCAGGACAAATCGGGCGTCGCCATCAAGGTTCTCCACCCCGACGTGTCGCGCGATGCGGTGGCCGTCGAGCGGTTCAAGCGCGAATACGAAGTATCGAAGCTCTTGCCTCACGAGCACATCGTCGACGTGAGGGACTTCCAAGAAACGGAGGACAAGAGCTACGCGCTGGTGATGGAGTACCTCGAAGGCGAGGAGCTGCGCACCCTCATCAAACGCGAAAAGCGTCTGCCGCCCGAGCGCATCGTACGCATGCTGAGTCAGGTGGCGATCGGTCTCGATTCCGCGCACCGCCAGCGGCTCGTGCATCGCGATCTCAAGCCCGACAACATCTTTCTCTGCGGCACGCACGACGGCGACATCGTCAAGGTGCTCGACTTCGGGTCCGTCAAAGACAAGTCGTCCATGGCCAAGAAGCTCACGGTGGTGGGCACGACCATCGGTTCGCCGTTCTACATGGCGCCCGAGCAGGCGCAGGGGCTCGATACCCTCGACGCGCGCGCCGACGTGTGGGCGCTCGCCGCCATCACTTACGAATGCATCACGGGAACGGTTCCCTTTCAGGGGGTCAACGGACCGAGCATTCTCCTGTCCATTCTCACCAAGGACCCTGTCCCGCCCACCCAAGCGGGCAAAGAGAGCCAGAGGCCGATCCCGCCCTCCATCGACGAGTTGATGGAAGTCGCCCTCGCCAAAAACCCCAACATCCGTACGCGCACAGTGGGCGAGTTTGCCGACGCGCTCGGACATGCCTACGGCCTCAGCGGCACGCACATGGACTGGGCCTACACCCCGCAAGACGTCCTCGCGCAAGCGATCCACGCGGCGTCGCCCAAAGTGATGGCCGGTCAGCATGCGCCCGGCGCGGCGACGGCTCCCGCGATACCGGTGGTCATGCCCGGCGGATTCACGCCGTCGCCTGCGGGGGTTGGCTTCGGCGGACCCGATGTCATGGCCATGCAGCCGATGGGGTCCGCGTACCGCACCGCGGCCGAAGACAACGAGTTCGTGATGGGCGTTCCCAAGGCGTTCCCGCGCTGGGCGATCGGCGCCATCATCGCCAGCGTGGCGGTCCTCCTCTTCGTGCTGGGCGCCCTCTTCTTGAAGTAGCGTGTCGTCGCTTCGTGCGAGCGAAGTGCCGCCGTCTGGTCGAGAACGCGCCATCGTGGTACGTTTGCCGGCCATGGATAAAGCCCCTCTAGGGCCGTGGTCGTCCGCCGCGCGAGCGCTCAAGCTGTGCTCGATAGGGCTCTTGGCGGTCGGCTGCGGCAAAGTGAGCGAGGCGGCGCCGAGCGCGGCAAGCGCGCAAAACGCGCCGCCATCGCCGAACGCCGTTCCCAACGCGGCTCAGCCGGCACCGGTCGGCGCTGCATCGTTCGACAACGCGAACTACAGCGTGAAGATCGCCCCCGCCGGACCTTGCAAGAAAGATCAGACTTGCTCGGCCGAAATCGTGGTCCAAGCCAAAGGCGAATACCACATCAACGACAAGTACCCGTACCGGTTCAAGCTCGAAGACCCCCCCGCCACGGGTCTCAAGTATCCAAAGGCGGTCATCGGCAAAGAGGACGGCACGATGGACGAGCACAAGGTGACGCTCAAAGTGCCCTTCGTGCCCGCCAGCGCAGGTGACAAGAAGGTCGCGGGCACGCTGTCACTCAGCGTCTGCTCTGCCGCCAACTGCCTCATGGACAAGCAGCAACTCGACCTCACGGTGAAGGTCGATTAGTGGAGAAGAGCGCGGGGGAGCGGGCACTGGCGCATCTCGACAAGATCGCCACCACCGTCGAGAGCCGCTTCAAGGAAGGGCGCCGCGTCCTTTCGTTTCAAGAATACCTCGAGCTTTTTGCGACCGATCCGGTGCGCCACAGCCGAGATGCCTCGCGCTACGTGCGCGATCTCTTCGACTACTACGGCACGTCGCAAGTCGAACGTCCGTGGGGCACGATGACGCGCTTCAAGCTGTTCGACCTGCCGTGGGAAGTCGCGGAGGGGTCGCGGCGCGACGCCCTCGTCGGTCAAGAAGAAGTGCAAGGGGAGCTCTACCGCGTGCTCTCCAACTTCGCTCAAGAGGGGCGACCCAATCGGCTCATCTTGCTGCACGGCCCCAACGGGTCGAGTAAATCGACGGTCGCGGCGTGCCTCATGCGCGCGCTCGAGCACTACTCGAGCACCGACGAAGGGGCGCTCTACCGCTTTCACTGGGTCTTCCCCAGCCAAAAGACCGTGCGCGGCGCCATCGGTTTCGGCGGACCGAAGAGCGCGGGAAACGTGGGTGCGAGCTACGCGCATCTCGACGAAGATCAGATCGATGCGCGGCTCTTCATCGAGATCCGCGATCATCCGCTGTTCCTCCTTCCGATCGCGCAGCGAAGGCAGCTGCTCGAAGAGCTCTATCCGAAGACGGACCGTTCCAACCGCCCGCCGGAGTGGCTTTTGCGCGGTCGTCTGTCGCACAAGAGCCAGCAGGTGCACGAAGCGCTGCTCGCCAGCTACAAAGGGTCGCTCGCCGAGGTGCTCCGGCACGTGCAGGTCGAGCGCTACTTCATCTCCCAGCGCTACCGCGTCGGCGCCGTCACCATCGGCCCGCAGATGTCGGTCGACGCCGGTGAGCGGCAGATCACCGCCGACCGCTCGGTGGCGGCGCTGCCCACCTCGCTCAAGGCGACCACTCTCTTCGAAGCGCATGGCGAGCTCATCGACGCCGCGGGGGGGCTCCTCGAGTTCAGCGACCTCTTGAAGCGCCCCCTCGACGCCTTCAAATACTTGCAGATCTCCATCGAGACGGGCGAGGCGGCGCTCGGCCAGCAGAACGTGCAGCTCAACTGCGTCATGATCGGAAGCGCCAACGAGGTTCACTTGAGCGCGTTCCGCGAGCACCCGGAGTTTTCGAGCTTCCGCGGGAGGCTCGAAATGGTGCGCGCCCCCTACCTGCGTAGCTACCTCGAAGAAAAAGCCATCTACGACGCCCAGATCACGCCGCAAGTGCAGCGTCACGTCGCGCCGCACGTCACCGAGATTGCGGCCATGTTCTCGACCCTGACGCGCATGCGGAAGCCGAACCCCGATCGCTATTCGCGCGCGGTCGCGCAAGTGGTGGGCTCGATCACGGCGCTCGAAAAGATGGACCTCTTCGCCTTCGGCATCACGCCCGAACGGCTCGACTCCGACGCGCAGAAGCTGCTGAAAGCCAACATCGCCGAGATCTACCAGGAGAGCGACGCCTACCCCATCTACGAAGGGCGCATCGGCGCGAGCCCCCGCGAGATGCGCACCGTGCTGCTCGATGCCGGGCAGAGCAAGGTCTACAAATGCCTCTCCCCGCTCGCCGTCTTGACGGAGCTCGACGAGCTCTGTGAACGCGTCTCGGAGTACGAGTGGCTGCAAGAAGAACAGCTGGCGGGCTCGTACCACGATCACAAGGCGTTTCGCGAAGCGCTG
>DATHEQ010000260.1:0-8170 GCA_035318505.1 Polyangiaceae bacterium
ACACTCGGTTCTCCGGGTGTCAAACCTGTGTGAGCGCGAACAACTGCACGTTTCAAACTTGGATGACGCCACAGTGGGATTTCGACCCGAGCTACACCAGCGACCCCAACTCTGGCACCTATGGGACGCTTGGCATGTACGATGGGCTGAACGGCTGTGAGATCCGTTTTACCATCGACGCCAATCAGCAAGAGTTGATCGCCTGGGGCAATTGGCTCACGGGCGCGCTCAAGCTCGACGGCTACCGCATCGATACCGGCAAACACATCTATCCCCCATTCCTCTCCCGTTGGTTCAAAGACGTGAAAGGGTCGTCCCGTTTCGCCGTCACCGAGTTCTATGATGGAAACCCGGCCCACCTCGCCACGGTCATCGACCTTTACGCCAGGCAGAGCCGACTTTTCGATTTCGCGCTGCATTTCTTGCTTCAGCGCATGAGCGCCGGCAACGGCGCCTTCGACATGCGAAACCTGCGCTTCGGGGCCGCCGACGATGGCTCGCGGTTTCTCGAGCAACACGGCGATTTTGCCGTCACCTTCGTCGACAACCACGACACCGATCGCAATGCGAGCACGCGCGTCGCCAACTTCAAGATGCTCGCCTATACGTACATCCTCACGCGCGCTGCGGGATATCCGGTCGTCTTTTACAAGGACTACTACGAAGGCATGCTCGGCGCGGCCATCGACAAGGTCATCGCCGCCCGCAATGCTCACGGGTTCGGCCCGGCCTACGATTCGAGCGAATCGGACGCCGATTTCTACGTCTCGGGTCGTTCGGGCGATGTAGCGCACAAGGGAATGTTGGTCTTTCTCAATGACGGCGCGGGTACGAGCAAGACCCTCACCTCGAGCCCCTTTGCAAGCCAACCGATGAAAGACGAAACGGGATCGTCCACGGTCATCGTGACCACGAACGCGCAAGGCGGCGGCACCTTCCCGGTCCCCGCGCGGGGGCACGCGATCTGGGTGCCGAATTGAGCAGAAGCGCGCGTTAGCGTGGCAAAAGGATGCGAAACGAGAACGGTTCCATGGTGACCGGCGTAGGTACGGCGCTTTCCGCCCGGTAGGCGGTGCCGTCGGCGGCGTCGGCGTAGACACCGGGCGCCAGCGTGTCGGGCGGCAGGACGATCGTCGCAGGGCTCGCGCTCTTCGATACGAGCACGACCGCGAGCGCACCGCTCGCCGTGACGCGCGTGAAAGCGTAGGCATCGCCTTCCGCGACGAGGGCCCGGTAGACGCCCGTTCGCAACGCCTCGAGCTCTCTCCGCAGGGTGCCGAGCTTGCGCGCAACGTCGAGAACGTGCCGCTGACGCGCAAGGAGGAGCGCGATGTCCGGCATCACGCGACGGCTATCCGGATCCGACGCGCCGGCCAGCGCCAGCTCGTCGCCGTAATAGAGCACGGGGATCCCGGGCAGGGTAAAGAGCAACGCCAGGCCGAGCTCGAGCCGTTGATAAGGGACATCGGACGCCGGGTCGCTCGGGGGATCGTCCCACGGGTGGCGTTCGCCGTCCCCCGCCGCCTCCGACAAGAACCGGCTCGTGTCGTGGTTGTCGAGCATGCGCGCCAGCACGCTGCCCGATCCGGCGACTGCCGCTTCACCTTGTTGTACGACGGCGTCGACCTCGGCAAAGCCGGCGCGATCGGCGGCCACCGTCTCGCGCAGCGCCCACATGAGCGGAAAATCGAAGGCGCTCGAAAGCCCGTCCGGTCCGAGATGGTAGCGAATCGTCGCGAGACCCTCCGTTCCGGTAAAAATCTCTCCGAGGGCAAAGCTCGCCGCGGCGGGCGCGACGGCACGGCGCATCCCGTCCACGATCCGGCGCGTCGCCGCCCGCGGCATCATGGGGACGGCGTCGATGCGAACACCGTCGACATGAAAGCGCGTCATCCAATAAGAAGCGTCGTCCGCCGCCATCCGCATGACGTCGCCGTTTTCGAAACGATAGTCGGGCAGATAGTCCGTAAACCAACAGTGCTCGATGTCGGTTGCCCACGCGCAGACGTCGTCGCCGCAGACGCATTTGGACGGCCCTTCGTGGAACCATCCGTCATTGCGATGCAGAAGATAGCGAGGATGCTTTTCGTAGAGGTGGTTGGGAACGATGTCGATCAGCACGTGAATGCCGTGACGGTGCGCCGCATGAACCAATCGGTCGAGGGCCTCGTCTCCTCCGAGGCGCGGATCGACCTGGCGCGTGTCGAGTTGCCAATAGCCGTGGTACGCCTCTTCCTGGCGCCCACTGCGGCCGATGCGCGATTCTTGCGGCGTGAGGGTGGGCGGAGAAAGCCAAAGCGCGGTGACCCCCAAGGCTTCGAACGTGCCCTTTTCGACTTCTGCGCGCACGCCGTCGAGCGTGCCGCCGGCGCGGAGCCCGGGTGAGCTCGGCGGGGCTAACGCGCGTCCATCCGAGGCACGAAATCGATCCACGAAGATCTCGTAGATCACGGCGTCGTTCCAGGTCGGTGCGCGCGCCTCGACCCACAGTGCAACATCCTGCTCGGCGCGTTGACCGCGCACATCTTCGGCCATGACGTGCACCACGCTCTTTCCGCGCGGTAAACCGCTGACGACGATCTCCAGCGCGCCCGTCGCGGGGTCGGCGCGTACCGCCGATGCCATCGGCGCGGGATCGGATTCCACCGCCGCGCCGGGCGCGAGGCGGAGCGATGCCGGGGCGAGCTCTGCGCCCGCTTGGCCACTGAGGAAGGTGGCACGAACGGTCATGGCACCCTCTTCGCCGGTTTGCGCTGGCACGCCCTCGATGCGGATCTCGGGCAAATCGCAGGCTGGAACGAGCAAGAGCGAAACTTCTTCGTCACCCCGAAAGGTCGTGAGCGGGTTGTAGGCATCGATCCGCTTCTCGCCATTTTCCGCGATCAGATAGCCGTACTCTCCTTCGGGAACTTGGACCCGCGTCGTGTGCCAACCGTCGGACCGCGCGGCGAGCGCCGTTCCCGGTTCGTTCCAGCCGTCCCAGCTTCCGACGACACGCAGGGCCGATCCGGTTCGTGCAGGGCGAGCCCAGAGCGCGCGCGGACAATCGCGCAGCGGAGCCGTCGCTACGGGCGCCGTCGCGTCGCTGCATCCGAGCGCGCCGGCCAAGAGCGCGCACGCAACCAGCTGATGCGACGCGTGCGCGTGACGCTCGATGGTCAAGGTCGATAGATACGCGTTTGGCGAGCCGGCACCGAGACCACCGGGCCCGCCCCGGCGCCGCCCTCGACCAGCTCGGTGAGGTTACCTACGCCGAGGGTGACCGTCTCGACGGCGTCACCGCGGTTGACGACGACGTAGAGCGTGTCGCTCCCCGCCGTGAGGCTGTACGCCCAAACGTTTTGGTTGGCGACAATGGTGGTGCGCGCGCCCGAGCGCGTGCACGGATGCGCCGTGCGGATCTTGAGCAGCTTGGCCACGCGGTCATGTAGCCACTGCTGCTGCGCGCCGAGACCGCTAAAGGGCATCATGCGCCGATTGTCGGGATCTCCCGCGCCGGCGAGCCCCACTTCGTCGCCGTAATAGATGAGCGGTGCACCCTTGTTGGTGAAGAGCACGGCAAAGCCGTTGGCGAGACGCTCGTAAGGCTCGATGGTGGCTGGCTCGCTGGGGTGGGTGGTCCAGCCGGCCACGCGCGGCGCGGTCGTCCCCTTGCCGTCGTCCCATTCACCGGTGCCGACCGGCGTGTTCTCGGCATGATGGATGACGCGCATCATGTCGTGCGTTCCGAGCATCGTGCTCATGACCGAGCCGGGCACGTAGTCGTCGACGTGTTGATCCATGAACGTCGCCAGATCCAGCATGGGAGCGCTGCGCCGCAGTACCGCGGCGACGATCTGGGCGCGGGTCGGAAAGTCGAACTGACCGTCCAGCTTGGTGGCGGGGTCGACGTACTTGGCAATGTTGGCGATGTTGCCGTCTACGGTTTCGCCCACCAAGTAGATCGGCGCGCCGGGCCTTTGCGGAGCGAGCTCGGTGTTGATGGCGCTGCGCGTGGCGGTCAACCACAGCTCGTCGACGTGCTTGATGGCGTCGAGGCGCAGCCCGTCGATTCCGTATTGTTTGATCCAATCGAGCGTCATGCGCGTGGCGAATTCACGCGCCTCGGGCACGCCGTAGTTCCAATGCGGCAAGTAGTTGGTAAACCAGCATTTCAGCCCTTGGCCGCTCACCGGATCCCAGTCGCAATTGGCGGTTCCACAGGTGCACCAGGGTTGACCGGCGTCGGTCCAGAACCAGTCGGAGTGCTGCGCGTAAATGTCGCTCGTCACATGAACGTGCACGATGGTGTGATCGAACAGAACCTTGAGGCCATTGGCGTGCGCGGTCGTGACCAGGTTGGCGAGATCGGCCGGCGAGCCAAAGCAGGACGACGGCGTCGCAGGGTCGACGCTGGTGGGCCAATAGCCGTGGTACGCCGAATAGTAGTGCGTATCGCCCTCGATGCCTTGCCCCGCGGTGCCCACGTTGGTCATGGGGCTCGTGATCATGAGCGCGTTGACGCCGAGGGATTGGAAGTATCCCTCCGTGATTTTCGCGGTGATGCCGGCCCAGTCGCCGCCGTGGTACTGCGCGGGGGAAATCGGGTCACTCGTCTCGGAGGGGCTCACGCCGGGCACGACGCAATTGTTCTGCGCGCTGCTGTCCAAAAAGCGATCGACGAAGATGTAGTAAATGATGCCGTCGCGCCAATCGAACGGTGGCGTCGGCACCGATCCATCGACATCGGGAGACGCGCCGTCGGGAACACGGTCGGGCCCGCCATCGGGAAGCGGGGTCGCGCTGTCGGCGTCGCCAGCGCGGTCGAGGCTGGCGTCCATGGGCGGCGAGGTGTCGGCACCGCGGTCGGCCTGCGCATCGCGCACGTCGGCATCCTTGCCGCCGTCCGCGGGCGGCACCGGCGGCTGCGCTCCCGAGCCACCCGTCCCGCCCGTTCCACCGGCTCCGCCAGTCCCGGCGTCGAAAGGAGGTGGTGGCGGGTTCGGATATCCATTGCCGTTCGATCCGTCGACGGAAGCGTCACCGCAGCCGGTGGCGATGGCGAGGGCGAGGGCGATGAAGACTGAGCGTGCTGCGCATTTCATGCAATGACTCCGTGAAGCAAAAGCTTGTCGTCAGAAAACGATCAGTTCGCGGTGACCTGATCGCTAGGAACGAGAATCCTCGTCGATTGCGCGGGAATGGCGAGGGTGAGGGTACCGTCGCCATTCACGAGGAAGGGGGCGTGGTCGGGCTCGAGCACGTCGACGAGCGAGGTGCCGGGGGGCGCGCCCACGGCCATGCCCGGTGACGGCGGGGAGCTCGCTTGTCCGTTGCTCGCATTGACGACAACGAGCGCATACGCATCGCCCGCGTCGCCGCCGGTTCGTTCGAAGGCAAAGAGGCCCGCGTCGGGCGCCCCGCTGGTCACGTTGCTCGCGTAGCGGACCGTCGTGTCACCGAGGCGAAGCGCGGCGTAGCTCTTGCGGAGGCGCGCCAGGGTGGCGATATGACGGAACGTCTCTCCCTGCCTGGGAAAGCCCGTCGTCCAGAGAACCTCGCGGTTGGCGGGGTCGTTACCGCCGTAAAAATCGAGCTCGGTGCCGTAGTAGACGCAGGGGATACCCTCCTCCGCGAAGAGAAAAGTGAGGGCGTTGCGCAGCGCCGGTAAATCATGGTTCGAGTCGTAAAGGAAACGCGGGCGGTCGTGGTTGTCGATGAAGTTGACGAGCGCCTTGCCGGGTGGAATGCCGATGCCGTTGGTTTGCGGGACTTTGCCGTAGTGATCGCTCTTCTCGCTCCACAGGCTGGCGATGGCCGACGTTGGCTTCTGCTGCGTCAGATCGCCCGCGGTGGCGAACACGTCGTGAAAAACTCGAAAGTGCTGGGAGAAGTAGAAAACTGAGTCGAGCTCTCCCGGCTGCGTGAAGCTTCCCAAGAGGTCGTCTCGTCCGTCGAGCGCCTCGCCGAAGAGGATGAAGTTCGTCTTGTTGCGCTGCTGTATGCGCTCGCGGACCGCGGGCGAGAACGCCTGCCAGAACTCGTGCTCGACGTGCTTGATGGTGTCGAGACGGAGACCGTCGAAGTTGGCCTCCTCTACCCAGTGTAGATAGGCATCGATGAGCGTCTCGCGTACCTCGGGTACTTCGGTGGCGAGGTCTTTCAGCCCGCCAGGAAAGTCGCCATAGCGAGACTGCATCTCGTCGTTGAAGTTCGTGATGCGGCCGAGCCCATGATAGGCGCGCGACTCGCCCAGGATCCCCGGCCTCGGAGGTTCGCGGCTGATGTCCGGATCGCGCACGAAGATGATCGGCGCGCGACCGGCGATGCCGAGCGGCGTTTGCGCCTGCACGCCGCGCGTGTCGAAGTCGGGATCGAACTCGGTGGTGCGCGTGACCGGCGAGCTCGATCCTGTGCCGGACACGTAGACGTCCGGTTTGCCATTCATGTTCATGTCGTAAAAGAACACCTGGCCGAGATGGTTCACCACGACGTCCTCGACGACCTTCATGCCCAAGGCATGGACGTGCGCGGTGAGGGAGCGGAGCGCCGCGAGATCGCCAAAGTGAGGATTGAGCGCGGTGAGATCTTGCGCCCAATAGCCGTGGTAGGCATCCACGTCGGCGTCGGTGTCCACGTTGCGAACGACCGGCGAGATCCACAACGTCGTGACCCCGAGCTCGCGGATGTAATCGAGATGATCTTCGAGCCCTTTCCAGTCGCCACCCTGGTAGCGCGCGGGTGGTCCGGGCTGGACGTGAAAGTCGTTGTTCACGTCCCCGTTGGCGAAGCGATCGACCAGCACTTGGTAGATGACCTCGTTGCGCCAGTCGTCGACGTACGTCTGCAAGCGCGGCCGTGCCGACTCCGCCGGGATGTCGACGCATCCCGCGACGAGCGCCGCCGCGACGACTGTGCATCGGGCGGCGAGCCCGAAAGGAGTTGTTCGGCGCATCGTGCTTCTCCGCGCGTCGGGCTCGACGCGGCCCAACACGGCGTAACTCAGGCGTGAGAGACTAGATCGAACGCTTCCGCGAAAGCAACGGCAAAAGGGTGCGCCAAGCGGCGGAGAATCGTTCATGCGTTCACCTGATCGACGTTCCCATGCGCGGTCAGCTTTCTTGGAGCGTCGCGTCATGAGCGAGCACCGGTCTAGGGCTCGGATCGCTCACATAAAGACGTCGGAAATAGTCTCGTACCATGCGGTCGGAGGAGAAACGATCCGCGAGAGCGATGGAGGCGCGCATCATCTCGAGCCACCGTGCGCCCCGTTCGTAGTAGGTAGGGATGATCCGGTCTTCCAGCTCGCGGTAGAGTGCCTCGGCATCGCGCCGATCGATGAGCGATTCACGCGTTTCGACGGCGGCTTGCCGTGCGGCTTCGGCGGCCACGCCGGTCTCATCGTCGGACGCGGCGCTCTCCGCCTCGCTCGCTGCGCTGTCGGTTGGTTCCTCGTCGAAGCTGCCGGGATCGTCTCCCAGCGCCCAGCCGTTTTCGCCATGGATACATGCTTCCGGCCACCAACCATCGAGTACGGAAAAGTTCAAGACCCCGTTCATGGCGGCCTTCATTCCTGATGTGCCGCATGCCTCGAGCGGTCGCCGCGGCGTGTTCAACCAAACATCGCAGCCGCGCGTCAACAGACGGCCGAGATCGAGATCGTAGTTCGGCAAGAACACGACTGACTGCGGATAACGCTGCGCAAAGGCGACGAGCTCGCCGATGATGGCAATGCCGCCGCTGTCTTTGGGATGCGATTTGCCAGCCAAAAGGAGCTGCACCTTTCCGTCCTCGAGTAGCCGGCCGATGCGTGCGGGGTCGGAGAGGATGAGCGTGCCGCGTTTGTAAGAAGTGGCGCGCCGCGCAAAGCCGATGAGCAGCCGAGCAGGGTCGAGGCGTGCGCCCCCGCGCCGCTCGACTTCGGCGAGCAGCTGCTGTTTGCACGCGCGATGGGCGGTATCGAGACTGGTGTCGGGCGACGCTTCGACGCGGGTGGCCTCACGAATGCGCGCATCTTGCCAAATGCGGCGATCGACGCCGTTGGTGATGGCGCAGATCGGCCACCCCTCCGTCGAGGACGAGCGGTCGATCGATTGTGACCCTGCGCTGTTCGAGCGGGCGCGCCATCAGATCCGGAAGAAGGTCGTTTTTACGACGCACACGCCGATCGAGGCGGGCAACGAAAAACACG
>DATHEQ010000261.1:0-10400 GCA_035318505.1 Polyangiaceae bacterium
CTATGCGCGCGCGCGCGCATGGGATGCGACCCTGCCCGACCTCGATGCCTCGCGCCTCCTCGACGACGGCATACGTCCACTCGGCGCCGAGAGCGCGCGCGTGATCGTCGGATTGGCCGGCAGCGCCGAGGCGTCGTCGATCGCCGGTTTTGTTCTGGCCATCGTCGGTGAGGTGCGTCGTTGTTTGCTCATCGCGTATGAGACCGAGGCCAAAGGGCCGGCCGCCGAGGGCGAGGTCGCGGATCGGCTGGCCATCGTCGCTGACCGGCTGCTACCGACCATCAAGCTCGATCAAAGTTTGGCGCCTTCGCGCGAGCCCGCTATCCCGTCGCGTCCCGGGCCGGGAGGCGCCGGAGGATCGCGCTGAGATCGAAGCGCGATGGCGGCCCCGATGGCGAGCGCGATCAATGCCGCCTGTGCGACGTAAGTCTCGAGCGTCGAGTAGACGCCGAGCGCCGGCACGTGCGGCAAGCGAACGGGGTGGAAGGGGAGATGTCCCGTCGTTTGCAGGGCCGAAATACCCTGGCCTGCAAACACGACGGCCAGCGCGTAGAGCAAGACGCTCGAGAACGCGAAGAACGATCGCGGCGGTGCGAACTTGCCGGCGCGGCCGTAGGCGACCACGATCCCGATGAGCGCGGCGACACCGAGCAGGGCGCCGGCCCCCACCGCCGTGCTCGAACCAGGCTGCGAAACCAGCGCTTGGTAGAAAATGACGGTCTCGAACGCTTCCCGATAAACGGCGAGAAAGGCGATTCCGAAGAGCGACATGGTGGCGCCGCTGCTCGCCTTGACGCGCAAGTACGCGACCCACCGCGCCGCCTCGCGTTTGGCGAAGAGCCAATAGCTGACATAGAAGAGAACCGTCGAGGCGAGCAGCGCGGAGAGCCCCTCGATGAGCTCGCGGCTCAAGCCGGAGACTTCCAAAACGTGCCGCGATGCAAACCAGGTCGCCGCTCCGGCGACAGCGGCGCTCATCCACCCGGCGTGCACCCAGCGCTTGCGCTCGGGTGTTCCCGCGCGGCCCACGACGGCCAGCAGGGCGGCAATGAGGAGCGCCGCCTCCACGCCTTCGCGCAGCGCGATACCCGCGCTGGAAAGCATGCTGGTGACGAACGAAGGGGGAGCGCTCGCGTCGTCGAGCTTGCGCCCGGCGCGCGACAGCTGGGTGGCAAGCGACGCGAGCCCCCGATCGATCTCCGCGCGCGCCCCCCCTTCCGCGATCTCGCGGCGAAGCTGCTTGAAGCGAACCTCGAGGTCCTGCGCGAGCGCCGGATCGACGGCCCGGAGCGGCACTTCGATGGGCTCCACATTGTCGAGGTAGGCGCGCAAGAGCGCCATTTTTGCTTCCTCGCGCTCCTCGCGAACGAGCAAGGCACTCGCCTTTCTAAGCTCCGCTCGCGCGCGTAGCACGAGACGCGAAACGCCTGTTGGTTGCAGCGTGCCGGGATCGTAGGGGGCTCGCGTGCGCAGCTCGTCGAGCGCCGACGCGATGCTCCCCGCCGCGAACCCCGCGCGCTCGAGGTCGGCTGCGATCTCTTCGTCGCTTTCGCGCGCCAGCTCGGCCAAGCTGAAGAGGCGCAGCGCGCCCGTCGGCGCGGCGCGCCCGTCGTGATTGAGCGATCTCACGTAGAAGGCGAGGTCCCACTTCTCGGCCTCGGAAAGGAAATCGAATGGTGCCATCGCCGTCTTGGGGACGCCGAAGCGAAGGGCCGTGAAAACGCGCAACGGCGAGAGCTTGCGCGACACCTCGAAGTTGTGAAAATCCGCGGGCTTCGGCACGTATTGCTGCGCGCGCGGCGTGTCGGCGCGCCCGTCCGCACCGTGACAAGCGCTGCAATGTTGCTCGTAAAGCTCGGCGCCGCGCTCGCGCGACGGCGTTTGCGTCGGCACCTCCGCGAGGTCGTAGAGGGCGGCGAGTTTTCTGCGCGCGGCGCGCGCGGTGTCCTCCACTTCCTCCGCCGGGCGACGTGCACCGACGAGGCGCTTCAGTACTTCTACGTCCTCTGCCGCCCACGTCGGCTGTTGCAGTGTGTTCTCGGGCGGCAGGAGCTTGGTCGCGTGGCGCGCGGCTTCGTCGAGCACTTCCAGCTGCTCGGCGAGCTCGGCTTCGTTGGGACGACCGTCGCCCGCTAGCGCGGCGCCATAATCCGCGGCGACGTAGTCGAGCAGATGCACGACGTGCTCGGCCTCTTGGCGCAGGGCGGGAGGAGCGTCGGCGCGAGTCGGGAGCGCGGCAACCGTACAGGCGAGAAGCGCCGATATGCCGATCCAGAGCCGCCGTACCATCCGTTTGGCACTAACATTGGCAACTCTTCCCGGGAAAGCAATGAAGAGGTCGGCGCGCCTCGTTCGAGCGTCAGCGCGTGCTTGCTGCCGTTGGGGCGGTCGGATTCGGCTCGAGCACCACGCTCATCGTCAAGCGAATGGCCCAAAAAGCGTCGACCGCGTCGTAGAGCGGTCGGTCGAGGGGCGCCAGGATGCTCACGGCAGGCGTGAGCACGCGTGTCATTAGCCTCACGCTCGCGCTCACCGCGTACGCCGCACGGCCGTCGTCTTTGCGCTGCGGCGCTTGGATGAGGTAAACCTCCCACGCTTCGAGTCCGAGCCCGAAGAGATCGATGGGGCGATAGCCGATATAAAAGATGGTGCGGCTGGTGAGCGCGCCGCTTGCGTGATCCCAATCGATACCTTGCCGGAGCTGCAGCATCACCCGGCCATCGATACCGCGCACGTCGATGAAGGGCCGGAGGATGAGGTCGTCGTTGACGAAGTCGGCGTAGTCCCAAGGGCGAACGACGGCGACGGTCTGGGTCAGCGTGCTCGAACCGCTGCCGTGACGAAAGGCTGGGAATATCGCGCCGAGCCCACCGCCGTAAGCGAGTCCGGCTTGCGAGGCCCAGAGCGTCCGCCCCCAGACCTCGGGATTGCCGGCGACCATGCGAAAACCTTCGTTGAGCGGATTGCCGAGCGCTACTTGCTCCGCGACGCCGACGTACCAACGTCGGATCGAAAGCGCTTGCTCGACTTCGAGGCGCTCCATCCACCCGAACGATCGTCCCGGCTGCGGTCCCTCGGCAGGGGCGGCGTTCTGGATGCTGGCGAACGTGTTCTCGAGCGAGGCGGCCAGGCCTCTGTGCGTCAGGTCCGGCAACGTGGGCGGCGCTGGAGCGTCGGGTAGGGCGTAAGGATCGGTCGGCTCCTCACCCGGCAGCGCCACTTGCGCGGAGGTCGAACGCGCCAGAAAAAGCAGCGTTGCAGTGCCGATCCATCGCACGGCCACGCGCATCATCGTCGCGATAATATGCCGAGCGCGAGTGCTTCGCGGATGATTCGGATCGAAGCGGTGTGACCGGGCCGGCTCGCAAAGACACGACCCTCGGGCGGTCCACCGTGAAGACCGAAGTCGCCGATGAGGTCGAGCAATTTATGGCGCCCAATCTCGCCGGCCGAGGGCGGAGCTCGTCCCGGCGCCGCAATGGGACCCGTCGCGTCGTAGACGATGACGGCGCGCCAAAACGCTTCCCGCTCGCGCGGCTCTTCGGAGCGAGCCAGAGCGGCGCGCCCGTGCCGCCAGAGCTCCAGCGCATCCGCCTGAAATCCGAAGGTGCGCGCCGACGCGATCGAATCCGCGAACGCTCGCGCCGAGCCATCCCAGCTGGCACGCTCGGTTCCGATCGCGGGATGATCGAACTCTGCTTCGATGGATAGTGATGTGGCTTCCGCGACTTCAAAGGTATACGAGCTCGCGCCCGCCGAAACGCTTCCCGATCTGCTCACGACGAGCTCCGCTCGTTCCGCTGGCCGCGCGGGTAGCTCGAGCGCAGCGAGTGCCTCGACGAAGGCGCGCGCTCCGCCGTCCAAAATGGGAAGCTCGGCTCCTTCGACGATCGCAGTCACGCCGCGTCGGATGCCGAGCCCCGCCAACGCCGCCAAAAGGTGCTCGACCAGATCGAGCTCCACGCCTTGTCCGTTCGACAGCGCGACGCCCCCGTCGCTACGCTGCACCATCAAGCGCGACAGCGGAGCTTGCTGCCCGCCTTGCTCGAAGGTGATCGGTCCGTCGCGCCGAACCAGCGTCACGGCGCTCCTTACGCCCCGGTGGAGGGCGTAACCTTCCAGCCGGATCGGAGCCGTCACCTCTCGAACGAGCGCACGCGCGGTAGCCGCGTCAGTGACCGCGACCGGGGATGTCGATGACGAACGTTACGACGAGGACGAGGGCCAGCATCATAACGAGACCGACGGCGTGGACCTGCGCTTCGACTTTGGGATCGGGGCGACGGCGCGTGGTCGCTTCGTAGGCGAGGAACATGAGACGGCCGCCGTCGAGCGCGGGTATGGGCAGAAGGTTGAAAGCGCCGAGATAGGCCGAGATGAGCCCCAATATCGAGAAGAACGGCGCTAGGCCGCCGCGCGCTGCCCGCGCGGTCTCGCGCACGATGCCCACCGGTCCGGCGAGATCGGCCTTCTGCTTGCCGGTCAACATCTGTCCGAGCCCGATCATCGTGTCGGCTACCACTTCGGCGGGTCTCGTCACCGCGTAAGTCACTGCTTCACGCAGCGTGGCGGGCCGCGACAGGTACGCGGCTTCGATGCCGATACGCCCCTCGCCGCCAGGCGCCGGCGTGGGCGTCACGGTCACGTGGACCGTGTTGCCGTCGCGCTCGACGCCGATGTCGAGGGGCTTGTTGGGATTGGCCCCGATGAGCGACCGCATTTGCTCCCACTCGGTAATGGGTTTGCCGGCCACCTCGACCACTTTGTCGCCCGGTTTCATCTGGCCGACTTCGGCGGGCATGTTCGGCTGCACGGCCCCGACTTTGGTCGTGGGCACGGGGAGCCCGCCGATCAGCATGGCGCCGAAGAAAAGGACCGACGCGAACAGGTAATTAGCGAGGGGGCCAGCGACGATGGTGGTGATACGGCCCAAAAGGCTGGCGTTCGCGTAGCTACCCTCGTCCTTCGGGTCGACCTCTTCGAGGGGGTTCATCCCCGCGATCTGCACGTAAGCAAGGAGCGGGATGATCGCGATCTGATAGGTGGTCGGGCTCCCTTTCGGGGTGTGGCGCACGAGCGCCGGTCCGAAACCGATCGAGAACTTCGTGACCCGCATCTTGAAGGCACGCGCCGCCAAGTAATGCCCCAGCTCGTGGACGACCATCAGAAGGCCGAGCCCAAGGATGCCGAAGAGAACGGTCATGTAAGTGTGATTCTAGCCACGGGATTCGCCCGGCGCCACGACCAGCGCGACCTACCCCGGACCCCCGCTCGGGCCGGCCGGTCAGAGCCCGGGATCAAGGCATGAATGAAACGCCGATGCTCGCGTAGGGCCAGCCGATCCGCATGGTCAACGCGGTCGTCTCGTTGAAGTGGTACCGGCCCCCTAAAAAGAGGACGAACGGGTTGACTCCGAGGCGGTTCGGCGCAGGACCGCAGTCGACGCGGCGCCCCCGGTCGTCGACATAGAAATCGACGCACGAGCCGTAACTGTTGACGGTGATGGCAAGCCCCGGCTCCCCGAAGACGCTCCAATGCGTGGAGAGGAAGAAATTCCACTGCATCACTACCGGGAGCACGAAAGTTTCGAAGTTCGCGCAAGCGTAGGGATTGCCCCAGTAGCGGTAGCAACCGTTGTAGTGGATCCAGTCGAGGCCCAATCCGATCCCGACGCTGTTATTGATGCTGGAGACGAAGCCGTTCTTCACGATAGGGATCGTGAAACGCCCCCCGATCCCGAGGCCGCTCGATCCGGCCGTCGGGACGAAAAACGCGAGCGTCAGGTGCGGCTCGATCTCCACGGAGTACGCCGGGTGGTCGCCGGGACGCTTGATGATCATTTCCTCGGCCCGGGCGGTACGAGCGACGAGGCCCACCGCGACGACCGCCGCAGACAGCACAACCCACCGAACTGCCGACTGCCATCCACCACCCGCCATGGCTCTTCCTCACCGGCCGGGGGAACGGTGCTGCTCGGCCGTCTCAACCGTTCGCATAACGTGCAAGACCACGCAAGGCGGACTTTATTCGGAAGCTCGGGCGCGCAGTAGATGCTTGACAACGCGGCGAAGGCGGCTGCATGTCTGCCGCCATGCCCGAGTTACGTAAAGCAGCTGTCCAATGGAGGGGAACCCCCACCGACGTGGTGGGTCCCGCGCTCAAAACCGGGGACACCGCCCCTTCGGATTTCGTCGTCACCGCGACGGACATGAAGAGCGTCGCGGGTGCCCAGCTCGCGGGAACGCCGCGCATCATCTGTGCGTTGCCGTCGCTCGACACTCCCGTCTGCGACGTGGAGATGAAGCGCTTCAATCAAGAGGCCGCGAACCTCCCCGGAATCAAGGTGTATGTCCTGTCGCTCGACCTGCCCTTCGCGCAAAAGCGGTGGTGCGGCGCAACCGGCAGCGATCGGCTCGAGGCGCTGTCCGATTACAAAGAGCGCTCTTTCGGACCGGCTTACGGCGTCCTCGCCCCCGCCAAGGGGCTCTTCGTGCGCGCCGTGTTCGTGATTGGTAAAGACGACAAGCTCCGTTACGTGGAATACGTGAAGGACGTCGTGTCGGAGCCCGATTACGCCGCCGCGCTCCAGGCCGCCAAAAGCGCCGTCTGAGCTTTCGATCGCGCTTTACCGTCTCATCCTGAGGGTGTCCCTTGCTCGCGGCCCGTAGCGGCTGCTAGGTTTCCGTCGCGCAAATGCCCGGCCCGAATGGCCGAATCGGCGGATTCGCCAATCGGGCGACGGCGAGTACTGACACTTTCAGCGTATTTAGGAAGAGGAGTTATCGACATGGGCGTTCTGGGCACTGGCAACACCAACTCGCCGGGAAAGAACGGACTGGACCTCGGCGCGGGAGGCAACGGTTCCCAGCCGCCGCCGGCGGGCATTCCACGTCCGGGGGGCGTAGGAGGAGCCGGAGGTCCGAATGGTCCGCCCGGCGGGCTCTCGATCACGGGAGGCGCGGCGATCGTCGCCCCCGTGGCGGCGTTTCCTGGCGGTATCCCGCAGAACGCGCTCATCGTGCTCCCGCTCTCGGCGCCCACCCCCGAGCTGAAAGCGCAGCTCGAAAAAGGGCCCCTCGCGGTGACGCCCGACCAGATGTGGAAATTGCTCGGCTTCAACGGGCCGGCTGTGCAGGTACAGGACGATCAGGGTCGCCCCATCGCCATCGGGCTCGAAGATCTCCTCGCTGGCCTCCAGAAGCACTGGGAGGAAGCCCCCGACGATTTGAACCGCGGGCGCATTCTCGCTCAAGAACTACTGAAGTACGGCCGCACCGAGACCGCGGAAAGCGTGCTCTCGCGCATCGTCGCCAAGGGCGGGCAAGGGGACGATTGGCTCGCGCTCGGCGTCGCGCAACTCCAACTGAAGAAGCTCGACAAAGCCGAAGGCACGCTACGCGGCGCGCAAAACTTGATGGCGGAAAACCCGTATCCCTCGCTCCACCTTGCCAAGCTGGCCGACGCCAAAGGCAACAAAGACGAAGAGCGATCGATGGCGCAGCGAGCCATCAGCATCGATGCCAACTGCGTCGATGCCTGGGCTTACTATTACCAACTCATCCGCGACGCGGAAGGTGAGGACAAGGCGATTGCGGCCGTCGAAGAGCTTGCCGGCGCGCAGGTGAACCAGAAAAGCGTTGCGCCGTACGTGGCCATCCAGGGTTTCTACGCCAACGAAGAGGCGACCCGCGACAAGGCCGTCCAATGGGCAAAGAAGGCCGTTGAGCGCAATGCCGACGACCCGCTGGCCATCTTGTGCCTATCCGCCCTCTACGGCGCCGCGGGCGATCTCGACAACGTGATCGGCGTGCTCGCGCCGCACGAAGGCAAGATGGCGCGCGACGTGCGGCTCGCGAACAATTACTTCGAGGCGCTCTTTCAATCGCGCCAGATCGACAAAGTCACCAAGCTGCTCAATGCGCTGGCCGGCTCGCCCAACCGCGAGGTCAAGCAATTCGCCATCGAGCGCTCGCGCCTCGTCGCGCAGTACCTGCAACAGCAACAGGCGCAGCTCACGCAATCCGCCCAGCGCAAATCTTAAGGTCGACGCGCGAAACGCAGTCGACGATCGCCGGAGCGAAGCACACGGCTTGGCTCCGCGGCGCGACGGCGCAGCCGCCGCGCCCGGAGCGCGGACTAATGGGTGACGCCGACGTGGTGCCCGGGTCCGCCGATATATTCGGACAGTGACTCGAGCGTCACCTCGCGCTCCATCGACTCGCGGGCGAGAATGTCGCCGCTCGTGATGATGCCGACCAGTTTGCCGGCGACGCACACCGGGATGTGGCGAATCCTTCGGCTCGTCACGATCGCGCGGCAATCTTCGAGCGGCGTTTCAGGAACGCAGCACACCACGGGTGCCGTCATCACTTCGCCGACCGGCGTTTTCTCCGGGTCGCGTCGCTCCGCGACAACGCGCACCAAGATGTCGCGCTCGGTGAAAATGCCGACGACCCGTTGTCCTTTCATGACCACCAACGAGCCAATGCGACGCCGGTTCATCTCCTGGGCTGCGTCGACCACCGTGCGATCGGCTTCGATCGTCGCCACCTCACCGCCCTTGTGACTGAGAATGTCTTGGACCTTCGGCATCTCTTCACCTCCCCGCAGGGTTCCATTGTACCGGTTCTTCTATTCTGTGGACACATGCTGCTGTTCGTAATTAGGCCAAAGGCCCATGTGGGCAAAGGTGTGAACGGAATGATCGGCGCGACCCACACGTCGGCGCCCCAAACCCTCCCCGCGCGTCGAGCCGGCGAAGGAACGGCGTCAGGCGTCGGTGTTGCGGTCGTAGAGCAGCCGTAAGCCGTGCAGGGTGAGAGCATCGTCGACCCGCTCGATGGACGTGGTCTGCGGCGCAATGAGGCCCGCGAGGCCCCCGGTTCCGATGACGGCGCAGGGATAGCCGAGCTCGGCCTTGATGCGCCCGACCACCCCATCGACGAGACCGGCATAGCCAAACACGATCCCGGACTGCATCGACTGGACGGGGTTACGCCCGACGACGCGGGCTGGCTTGGCAATCTCGACGCGGTGCAGCTTCGCCGCGCGCGAGAAGAGCGCATCGGCGCTGATTTGGATGCCGGGGGCGATGACTCCTCCCAGGTATTCTCCCTTGTCGGTCACGCAATCGAAAGTGGTCGCCGTACCGAAGTCGACGACGATGACGCCGCCTTTGACTTGCTCGTAGGCCGCTACTGCATTGACGATGCGATCGGCGCCGACTTCGCGCGGATTTTCATAGAGGATGGCCATCCCCGATCGGATCTTGGGACCGACGACGAGCGGCTCGCGCGCGAACGCGCGCCGTATCATCTCCACCATCACGTCGGTCAGCGGAGGCACCACGCTCGCGATGATGCCCGCCTCGATCTTGCGGTGATCGACGTCCTTGAGCAGCAGCATTTGACGGATGAAAACGGCGTACTCGTCGGAGGTGCGTTGCCGCGCGCTTTCGCAACGAAACTGGTGCGCCAGCTTTTCGCCGTCGAAAAGGCCGAATCCAATGTTCGTGTTTCCGACGTCGATGACGAGCAGCATGCTTCGGTTCGTCATAGCACCACTCACCGCTCACGAGCTCTCCTCGCGAGCAGCAATCCCGTGCTCAGGGAACGACCCGAACCTTGCGGATGACGTCTCCTTCGGCGACGGCGTTCCAATTGCCTTCGGCTCGACCGATGAGCGGGTACTCCTGGTCGAGATTGGGATAGCGCGCGACCGTTACAAAGAGCTGGCTCGATCCGGTATCGCGCCCTGCGAGCGCAACGCCCACGTCGAACGTCCCGAAGGGCGCGGGGGTCGTTTCGCAGCGCAGCGGCGCACGACCCGGTCCGCCGAATCCATCGGCGCCGGGATCACCGAATTGCACGACGAACCCGGGCACGACCCGGTGCACGATGATCCCGTCGTAGAATCCCTCGCGCACCAGATCGACGACGCGGGTCACCGTGACCGGCGCGTGAGTAGGATCGAGGCGAAGGGTAAGCGGCCCCGCGTCCGTGACGAGCTCGATCTTGACCGGGGCGGAGACGAGGTGGCCGAGCTCCACCGCGCCTTCGCTGGCTTCGGCAGACGCCGGGCAAGCGATGCGCGGTTGTTTGAGCAGCGAGAGGGCGCGGGCCGCGTGCTCACGGAGGGTGGGGTTCGCGTGCTTGCAGAAGGTTTCGAGCTGGTTCGTCGCCGCTTCGAGGCGGATGGCCCCCGCCGCTTCCGCGAGGGCGCCGAGCGTCTCGACGTCGTCGGGTGCCCACCGACGCGCGAGCGCTTCCTGCAGCTTCATCGCGATCTCGGGAAGGATGGCGCCGCTGTCGTTCGCCGATTTTGCTCCCGGCGCGGTCGACCCTGCGCGGCCGGCGACGCTATCCGGATGCGCCGCGATGAACTCCGCTGCGGTTGCCACG
>DATHEQ010000262.1:0-2803 GCA_035318505.1 Polyangiaceae bacterium
ACGATCCCGAGATCGGATCGGTCTATGCCTACAATTACTGTGATGGCACGCATTATTCGGCCTGCTTTCAGAACCACAACGGAGGTGACCTCCTCAACCTCTACGAAGGCAACAACACGGATAGTGTCCACATCGATTCGATTCATGGCACGCATTTCATGAATACCTACTTTCGCAATCACCTCGATGGCGGGGCCCACAACGGCCAGAGCGTGGCGGCGACGTCGGGGTTCGCGCTCGATGGACACGCCCGCTTCTTCAATATCGTCGGCAACGTATTTTCGGACCCGTCCACGTGGGGCACGTATGAGACGGTCAATGTAGATTCCGGTTCGTCGATCTACAATCTCGGGTTCAAAGGAAACTGTTCGAACTGTTCCGGGCTGTCGAACGATTCGAACGTGAAGCGCACGCTTCTCCGTTGGGGGAATTGGGACAATGTGACGAACACCGTGCGATGGTTGGCGAGCGAAGTGCCCTCCGCTATCGCGAGCTATCCCAATCCGCTGCCTGGCAATCAGATTCTGCCGGCTTCGCTCTACCGCCTCTCAAAGCCGGCCTTTTTTGGATCCGTGGCGTGGCCGCCGATCGGTCCCGATGTGACGGGCGGCAACATCAGCGGCACAGGAGGACATGCCAACAAGATCCCCGCGCGCCTGTGCTTCGAGGCCGCGCCGACTGATGCGGCGTATTCGAGCTCCAGTCCACGCATACGAGCGTTCGACCCAGCCGCCTGCTACGCCGACGGCGGAGGCGGAACGGTGCCGACGGCTCCAACGAACCTCCACATCGTTCCGTGACGTGCTCGCCCGCTGGAACCAGAGGCGGCCGACGGGTGGCTGCGGCATAGTCCGCGGCACCCAGCCTCTCAGTTTCCCTCCGCGTCCGCGGTATTTCCATTAACATTCGAGCAGGAATGCGGGTACGCGCCTCGTTTCTCTCGGTCAGAGGCGGGCGCGCCGGCCGCGCCGTGCCTGCTTATGAACAACACATGAACGCAGAAGAGACAAATTCAACAAGTTCATCGGAGATGGGCACAAGAGACGTGCTGATGCAGGGCAAGCGCGTCCGGTTGGATGCCCTCGTGGTCGACGGTCACGAGATCGTCATCACGGGTACATTCGTGAGGACGGGAAGACTTGAAGATGAATGGTACGAAGATGTCGAAGATCCTGAACGACTCGTGGCAAGCCTGCGGAAGAACGGCGCGAAGATGGATATTTTCACCTTCTGGCAGCGACTGCCCGATATCACGCCAAAATTCCCCTACTACTTCGAATTGGACAGCGTCGCCGCGTTGCCGGTCGACACAGCCGAGCACTGGCGAAAAGCGCAGCTGAATCCCAAGACCAGGAATCTGCTCCGCAAGTCCGAAAAAAGCGGCATCGTCGTCAAGAAGGCCGCCTTCGACGACGAATTCCTGAGAGGCATGCGCGACATCTTCGACGAAACGCCAGTGAGGCAAGACAAGCCCTTCTGGCACTACAAGAAGGATACCGAGACTATCAGGCAGGAGTTCTCGAGATATCTGTTCCGGGAGGATCTCTTCGGTGCGTATTACAACGACGCGTTGATCGGGTTCATCTTCCTGGCCTACGCCGACAGGTACGCGCTGCTCGGCCAGATACTGTCGAAGATTGAACATCGCGACAAAGCGACCAACAATGCCCTGATCGCCAGGGCCGTGGAGGTCTGCGACAGCAAACGCATCCCGTACCTGGTGTACGCCAAGTGGGACGAAGGAAGTCTCGGTCATTTCAAGCGCCAGAATGGCTTCGAGAAATTCGATCTTCCACGGTACTATGTTCCGCTCACGCTCAAAGGGCGCCTCGTCCTCACATTGGGGCTGCACCACGGACTTGTGGGCATCATGCCTCCGAGGCTGAAGGATTATCTGATCAGCGTGAGGAATCGCTGGTATTCCGGAAAGTCAAGAACTGCGGCGACCCGCAAATAAAAACGTCCTGAACCGGCGCTCCGGGTCGGCAATCTATCCGGCGATCGGTTGGGTGCCGGCCACGAATCTCGCAGGGTCTCCCAGAGCTCCAACGATCGCCAACTGCCGCATCACGGCGTCCTCCACCATGTCGGTGGAGATGAGATCCATGCAGTTCGGCACGAAATCACAACTCGTCTTGTAGCAGCTCAGACACTCCATCTTCGGGACGACCTTCTCGCCGAGGCCGTACAGTTCGATCTCAGCCGAACTCGTGGGTCCGAAGAGGACCACGGCCCGCTTGCCCATCGCCAGAGCAAGATGCATCGCCAGAGTGTCGCCGGTGATCGCGAGATCGCAGTGACCGAGCAGCGCCGCAAAGTGGCGCACCGTGTTATCGCACCCGGGATCGAGGAGCCGGACCGAGGATGCCCGTTTGAGGCGGTCGTTGCGGTCTTGCTCCGCGGGACCTCCGAGAAGAAGGAATTGCACGTCCTCGCGATGGCCGACTCGGGCCACCAGTTCGAGATATCCGTCTTCCCTCCACTGCTTGAGCGGCCATCGTCCGCCTGCTCCGGTGTTCAGGCCAATGACCGGCCGCCCGAAATCGAGGCCAATCGATTGCAGATGGGTCTTGGCGCGCCTGACCTCGTCGGCGGCGAGCTCGAACACATAGCGATGTTTGCGGCCGGCCAGGCCTCGAATCTCCGCCATGCGGTCCTGATAGGTGGAAGACCCCTGTCGCTTGATGTCGTCGAAGATGCCGGCTTCGAGCCAGCGCCTCGCTGCATCATTGGTTGGCTGCACGTACCCCCGTTCGTCCAGGAGGAATCCGTCCTTCCGGCTCGATCGTGCAGCGCTCGCCAG